>JAZUDW010000034.1:0-30532 GCA_045639845.1 Bacteroidales bacterium | reverse complement strand
GTGACAACTCCTTGGCTCACAGAACGACATGGCTACGATCCGACTTGCAGTAGTACTGTGAAGTCAAAGCAGTAGTACTGCATCGGGTAACGCAGTAGTACTGTGAAGTCAAAGCAGTAGTACTGCATCGGGTAACGCAGTACTACTATGAAGCCAAAGCAGTAGTACTGCATCGGGTAACGCAGTAGTACTGTGAAGACAAAGCAGTAGTATTGCATCGGGTAACGCAGTAGTACTGTGAAGTCAAAGCAGTAGTACTGCATAGGCCAACATGGCTATACTGTCGCGGTAATACTTCTCTTTACTTCGGCTGCTGGCATACAATTGATCTGTTAGTGAACACTTTCAAATTACCAAACTGTGGTCAGCGACCGAAGTGGAGCTAACTACTACACTTTCAGAAGTGTAGCGAACAGCTACACTTACAAAAAGTGGAGCTAACTACTACACTTTCAGAAGTGGAGCCAACAATTCAAAATTATGTAGTGGCCGGGGGAGGAAAAACAAAAAGGGACTTCTATGCAGATGATGGGCTCGTGGTTTTGGTACACGGGAGACCCATCGGGGGGTCGAGATAGGGAGATGAGCAACATAGAAGTTCCCGTTTAGGGGATTTCCCTTTTTGACAAAATAACAAACAACGTATATTAGTACCATCTTGCTTTTTTTTCTTGCATAAATAAAAACAAAAAATGCATTTTTTTTCGTTGTTCGTTGCCGAAAGGTAAATGATTGTTGTTTGTTGATGTGTATTTTTTGTGGTAAGTGGCTGTTTTGCTATGTCTTGTACGAACGAAAAACGAAGGTTTTCTTTATTGGAATAATGATAGATTATGTGTTGTTTTTGTGTGTAATCGGGCGCAGGAGGGCATGAAAAGTGACGAAAAGGCCGTTAGGGACGATGGATTCTATCCTTGATAAGCGTGCTTCAAGAAATGATCAGCTCCGCTATCGTTATAGGATCGTAGCGGAGCTGAGTGTATGATTATTGGTTGTTTTGATAGTGCTGGTGCCAGCCACAGGGTGCTTATAGTGGGGGTGTTTAGTTGCAATCGTCGCCTATCTCTACAAAGGTGTTTCCGGTTACTAATCCTCCGTTGCCACCTCCATAGACATTTTTCTCTATTTCGGAGTTTCCTTTGACCTGTACATCGGTATTGCCTGTCACTACGGCTGTGCTTCCCAATCCACCACCGAAGACATTGTTGTAGATGATCACTCGTTTGCCATCATTGCCTCTCACAGCTACTACGGGGTTGCCGGCCACAGGGGCATCGCTGCCGCCACCATAGACTGAACCATGAATGTCCACGGTGTGGACTGCGGTGGGGTGGGTGGTGCATTGGGTGTTGATATTAACTTTTGGTTGGCCTGTTACGAGGGCTTCTGCTCCTAGACCGCCTCCAAACACATCATGGTTTATGGTGCCTGCGTAGATGTTTACCACCGGACTGGGTGTGGATGAAGGTGCAACGTAGGGTGCCAGATTTCCTCCGCCATATACATTGTCGATAAGGACCTTGGGTGTATCGGTGGCTTGGTCGATATTCACCTCAATAGTGCCATCCTTCTGTCCGCGTTCGTTGTTGGCTCCAAAAACATTGCCGATGGTGCCAGAGGTGATGTTGACTGTGGTGTTGCCGCCTACGTCGGCTTTGTTGGCTCCTCCATAGACTTCGTTGATGGCGAAGGTGTTTGTGGTGGCTATATTGACTGTGGTGGTGCCGGTGACTCGGGATTCGTTGCCGCCGCCAAAAACAGCACCATCGACTTGCGAGTGGCCGAGGATTGTCAGTTGGGTATTGCCTGTTACCTCACCCATCACACTCATATCGGTAGCGGTGTAGAGGGTCTTGGTGCTTGCATCGGCATGGTTGCGAGTGTCTTGTGCCCATGTGAATTCTTCGTAGGGTGATGTGCGTATGCATTTGGTGAACAAGCCGTAGAGGTACTTGTAGATAGGATAGGTGGGTTGGTCTGCTGGATATACATTGCACTTGGTGGCTTGCGGGGTATATCCTCCGCCGAACACATTGCCATACACTTTGCAATCGGTAAGGGTTGAGGTAACGTTGCCATTCACTCTGCCTCGACATCCGCCACCATAGAAATCGTGGTTGATAGTACACCTTGTGAGTGTGGATGTTACGTCGCTTGTCTGTGCCAACGAGAGTGTGGCATAATAGACATATAGTTTCTCGTTGCCTCGGTTGTTGCCACCGGCGTAGGGGAAATAGTCCATATCGAAATCGACACCGATGCCATATTGATAATGATTCTCCAATCGGGCGTTGGTGTAGCCTGTCCATGATATCTGATAGGTACGGTCGGCCGACCCACTGAAGTTGGGGCTGGTTTCGGTAATGCTTACCTTGGTGAGTGCGGTGCCTCCGTAGCTGGCGCCATAGTATTCATCGAAGGTTGTACCTGTGGCGTCGACGCTAACGGTTTTCCCTGCTGCCATGTTGCCGAATTTGGGACCACCACAGAAGAATTTGACGTAGCTGTTGTTGCAGGTGATGTCGATATCGCCAGTGATTTGTGCCGTCGATCCGTAGGCATTGTCGGCACCGCCGCCAAAAAACTCGTTGATAACGGCATGGTCTATCTGAACTATGATGTCGCCATTTACTTTCTCTTGGTAGGCTCCGTTGAACTGATGGATGTAGCCGCCATTGCACCAGAAATAGACGTTGCCACTTGTGGTGCCGTTGTGTGTTTCGCCAGTGAGATGGCAGTTGATGATCTCGCCTCCACTTACGTTTAGTGGTTTGAGTTCGATGGTGGTGGACGCAGGGATGGAATTTTTGCGACCCATGTTTAAATCGATAATGTAGGCTTTGCCTCCAATCTTTGTGTATTGCAGATTGGTGGTTGGTGTTGCATACTCGTTGGTGGATGTCATGAGTATCTTTTCGTAGATACCTCCATTGAAGATGACTGGGGCTGGCTGATTGAAATAGGCAGGACGGAACTCAAACTCTGTGGTGGACAGGGTGCATGTCTCTGTGATCTCTAACCAGCCTTTGGCATGTATGATGCCGATGGCGGCAAGGTAGCCACCTCGGGTGTAGGATGCCATAGCAATGCCTGGTGAAGCCATGAAGTCGAAGCGTATGGGGGGGAAAGAGGTTCGTCCCGAACCGTCGCGGTGGAACTGATAGAAGCAGTAGTCGGGGTCTTGATTGTTGTCGGCATCGATAGACATGATGGTGACGGCTTTGTTCTGTGCATGCGTGGTGCCGGTGGATTGGGGGAAGATAGTGTTCTCTTGTTTGAAGTTGAAATGGTAGTTGCCTACAAGTACGATGGCTTGGTCGGCGGGATTGGTTTTGTTTTCCAGCTGAGCAAAGGCGTTGGTGAGGTTGGTATAGATTGTTTTGCCGTTGTAGGTATTGCTGACGGGGGATCCGATGTTGGTGGGGGTGGTGTAGTCGGCATTATAGGCAATGTCGTAGTAGGCATCGCTGAGATATACTGCTCTGCCTATATGGGCGGTGAAGGTAATGGAGGTAACGCCTGTTGGCACTACGTAGTTGCCACCCTGAGCCCATACGTAATTGTTGTTGACATAGAGGTCTTTGTCGGTACATTCGGGGTCGCACAGGTTGTAGTTGGCATAGGTGCCTGGGGTGCCGCCTGTAATGCTGGTAACTTCCCATCCTGTGACGATATTGTCGTAATTGTTGCTGCCGCTGGATGGTAGTGCCCAGCCTGTAAACTCGTTGGCAAAGGGCAGGATGATTTTCCCATAGGTGTAGTCCCAATGCAGTGTGTCCATATCGGTGAGGGGCAGTGTCTCGGTATAGGATGATCCGTTGATGATGAAGGTGGCGATGACGGTGCCAACGGAATGGCCATGATAGGCTTCTTCGGTTGTGGGAATTACTCTTGAGAGTGTGCGACGGGTGTTGGTGGGCCAAGCTTCAAGACTGAGGTATTGGGCTATTTGGTCGTCGTAGCGCCAGTGGGCTATCTCCAACCGATCTTCCGGTGTGAGAGAATTGGTGCCGAAAAGATACATGGCAGCCAGCTCTTGGTGAGCATTGAGGATGCTGCGATAGAAGTCAAAGCGGTTGAAATAGCTACTTTCGATACTTCCTTGTGCGCTGTTGGGGGCTGAGTAGTTGATGGTGGCGTCGTATATATAGTAGTTGTAGGTGTTGACACCGCTTACATTGTTGATGTCGTTGCCTCCAAAAGTGGGATAGATGTTGGTGCCACTGAGGTGGCCGAAGTAGGCTGTGTTCATGATCAGTGTCCCCGTGGTGTTGAAGGCTGTGGCTGTGGTGGCCGAGGTGCCACTGTTGCGGCCAACGATACCACCGACGGTGGTGCCGTTGACATCGGCATAGCTGAAGCAGTTGATAACACGGGCGTTGCCACTGAGGTTGCCTACGAGGCTGCCCACATTGCCGCTGCCGCTGATGGTGCTGCTATTGGTAGAGAGGATACCGCAGTTGTAGATACGAGTGTCTCCGGTAGCTGTGTTTGCTATGGCACCGACGTCGGTGCCACTGGTGATGTTCACGTCATCAAGTATCACGTTCTTGATGGTTGCCCCATCAAGGTTGCTGAAAAGGGCATGGGTGAGTCCGCTGATGGTGTGGAATCCTCCATCCAATGTTCCTGTGAATCCGTCAATGATCGTGGCACTCGATGCGTCAATATCTTCCATCAGTTCGTAGTAGCTGTCGTGGCTGGTGATTTGATTGAGGTCGGTGATGGGGATCTTTACTATTTGAATGGCTTCGAAGGTAACAGTGATGGTGTTGCCTGCTATGGTTACGATAGGGGTGCCGCCACGGGTGTCGGTGGCTGTTATGTCGGCTATGGTTAGGTTGGGGTTGGTGGTGAGTATGGTACAACTAGTTGCATAAGAGTCTTCTGTTGCACCATCGATGCTTACGTTGGCCCCGCTATGATGGTTGACTACAACAAGTGTGTATTCCTTTACCACATGAAGTGCCACATCGATGGCTACACCTGATGCACTTTGAAATTGGTTGCCGCCCGACGGGGTGATGGCGTTCCAGTCGGTCATGAATCTCATGTGGTAAATACCTGCTGTAGAGGGTGCCGTGAAGGATGGTGGGTTTAGGCCTGGATTAGAGCTGGTGGTACTGCCGGTACTGTTTTTATAATTATTACCATCGGGAGCATAGGCGGAATAGGCCACAAGCTCTGAACTTTCGGTGGGGATGCCGTTGGCACCTAAGGTGATGTTGTTGAACACCCCGTCGTTGTTTTTGTCGATATAGATATATCCGTGCATCCAGCCTCCGCTCCATGTAAAAGAGGCTGTGGCTGTTTCGCCTTCACGAACAAAGAGGCTGTTGTCGGTTTTGTCGATGAAGGAGCTGTTGGTTCCACAAGTGATCGTTTGCAGGGGTGTGGAGGTGCCTTGTAGTGAAATACTGTTGATTTTTCGGCCTGTGTTGGCTAATGTGCCAATGTACTGAGGTTGTGGCAGGTAGCCGCTATATTGTGCTGATATACTATTGGAGGCTGCTAAGAGGGTTAAGAGAAGTAGTATTTTGCTTTTAATGAGATGTGTTGTTTGCATTAGGTTTTGGAATCCGTTATAACCATACATCGTATGGTATGTTGTTGTCGCTTTTTATTTTGTAATGAAAATAATAGCCCCATTGATAATGGAGGTTTGTTGTTTTGGCATTTTGTGGTCCAAGGGGAACTGGACACTTGCAATTTGCCCAGTGTGGTATCCATTGGCTGTTGGGTGGCTTTTTTTATGAGGTGGATGCCACTATGATTTGTTTGGTTGTGTTTGTTTTTTTGTTAGTGGATGAGCTTAACATATTGGAGATTCTTTATTATTGTCTAGTCCGAAAAAAGTTCCATCTATTGTTATTTTTTTTAATTATTGATGTGTTAAAATGTTTTCAATTTAACATAAATGGTATGAAGGTATAATATTCTTTTTTAATCGCATACGTTGCATTATCTATATGTAGATGCATTTTGCAAATATATACAGATATTTACAACAAACAAAGAACTTTTTTTTGTCTGTTGCAAATGGTGTATTATATGAGTAGAAGAGGTGACGTTTCTGTGGCTATCGCTCTTTCTTAAGATACTCTGGGGGCGAGGGGGCTTGATGGTGCTAGCGATGGCTTCGAGTAAAGAGGATAGGGTAGCTGTGGGAAGACTATAGTATGCCTGTGCGGTCGAGGATGTAGTGGGCTGTGGCATTGGGGGCTACCCAGGTGAGGTCGGTGTAGCGACGCAACCAGGTGAACTGCTTCTTGGCGTAGTGCCAGGTGTTGAGTTTTATAGCGGCGACAGCTTCGTCGAGGGTGCTTTGTCCGTCGATGTGGGCAAAGAGCTCTTTATAGCCTACGGTGTTGAGGGGGGTGAGACCACGATAGGGGAGAAGCTGTTGGCATTCTTCAAGGAGGCCTTGATCCATCATGGCATCGACACGCTGGTTTATACGCTGTCGGAGCCATTGACGGTCGGCGTCGATGCCGATCTTGACGATACGGAAGGGGCGTTGCTGGGCGTGCACTTGTTCGCGAAGCACTTGGCTATAGGGTTTATGGGCGGTGAGGCTGACTTCGATGGCTCGCTGTAGTCGTATGGGGTTGTTGCGATCTACCTGGTTGTAATAGTCGGGGTCGAGCTGCTGTAGCATCTGTTGAAAATAGCTTATGCCTTGGATGGCATAGCTGGCTTTGAGTTGTGCTCTTAGCTCGGGTGTGGGATCCGGTAGGTAGGCCACTCCTTGGCAGAGTGCATCGATGTAGAGTCCGGAACCACCTACGGCGATGAGGGTGTCGTGCTGCAGGAAGAGTTGTTGGAGTAGGGCGAGCGCCGATTGTTCGTAGCTGGATACGTTGAGCGGCTGGTGGATAGAATGGGTCGCGATGAAATGATGGGGTGCCGACTGCAACTCTTGGGGGGTGGGACGTGCTACGCCGATATTGAGCTCGGCATAGAACTGGCGGGAGTCGCACGAGAGGATATGCGTGTTCAGCTCTTGTGCTATGCGTATGGCCATGGCTGTTTTGCCGCTGGCGGTGGGGCCTCCTATGACAAGCAGTTGTTTCATTAGTTTTTTAGTGAATAGTGATCAGTGAACCGTGATTCGACAAATGTATTTTATTAGTGAACAGTGTGACGAACTGATTAATGAAGCGATAGATAGGCTACGGATGTGAAGCTGACAACAACAAATCAGCAATAATTCAGTATTGTATTATTATTGTTTTTTTCAGTGATCAGTGAATAGTGAGCTGTGTCCAATGATCCGATGAAAAAAAGTGCTGGGTGAGTATTGTCTGATAACTGATCACTCATCACCGATTACTCATCATTCGTTCACCAGTTTCAAGCCGAGCTTGTCTCCCTCCTGTATCATCATCTCCCATGCGGCTTCGCGTTGATTGGGGATGATGCCGTCGAGGATGGCGTCTTTGATATGGTCTTTGATGACACCAACCTCATAACAGGGGGGTATGCCGAAAGCTTTCATGATGTCGTCGCCGCTCACGGGGGGCTGGAAATTGCGGATGCGGTCTTTCTCTTCGAGCTCCACAAGCTTCTGCCGTACGAGATGGAAATTGTCGAGATATCGTTTTACCTTGGCTTCGTTCTTGGACGTGATGTCGGCTTCGCAGAGTGTCATGAGGTCGTCGATATCGTCGCCTGCATCGAAGAGGAGGCGGCGTACGGCACTGTCGGTGACGGTGTCTTCGGCCAAGATGATGGGACGCAGGTGTAGCAGCACGAGCTTCTCTACATATTTCATCTTGGCATCGAGGGGCAGCTTGAGGCGTGAGAAGATGCCTTTGACCATCTTGCTGCCTTTCACTTCATGGCCATGAAAGGTCCATCCGGCTCGTTCGTCATAACGTTTGGTGGCAGGTTTGCCAATATCGTGTAGGATGGCAGCCCAGCGTAGCCAGAGGTCGTCGGTGTGGTGCGACACATTGTCGAGCACTTCGAGGGTGTGGTAGAAGTTGTCTTTATGTCCGCGTTGGCCTACTGTCTCTACTCCTTTGAGGCGGGAAAACTCGGGGAAGATGATCTGCATGAGCCCTGTGAGTTGCAGCAGCTTGAAACCCAACGAGGCATTGGGGGAAAGGATGATCTTGTTGAGCTCCACATTGATGCGCTCCATGGAGACGATCTCGATGCGCTGAGCATTGTCGGTGATGGCTTGCAATGTGGTAGGGTCGATACGGAAACCTAACTGTGAGGCGAATCGTATGGCTCTCATCATGCGCAGGGGGTCGTCGCTGAAGGTGATGGAGGGATCGAGGGGGGTGCGGATGATACCGTCGTTGAGGTCGCGTATGCCACCGAAGGGGTCGATGAGCTGTCCGAAAGTGTCGGCATTGATACTCACGGCCATAGCGTTGATAGTGAAATCGCGACGGTTCTGATCGTCTTCCAAGGTGCCATCGGTGACGATGGGCTTGCGGCTGTCGCGCTGATAGGATTCGCGTCGAGCACCTACAAACTCTATCTGCCAGTTTTCGCCCTCGTGGTAGTAGTGGAACGAGGCGGTACCGAAATTCTTGAACACATGCACCTCTTTGTGTCCGATGGCTTTGGCGGCTTCGCGGGCCAGCGCGATACCGTCGCCCACACACACGATGTCGATATCGGTGGAATGGCGTTGCAGGAAGTAGTCGCGTACTACGCCGCCTACGGCAAAGGCCCGTATGCCCATGGCGTCGGCAACCTGGCCTACTATCTGATAGATAGGATGATTCAGTATTACGTCCATGGTGCTGTGTTAGATGGCTGCGGGTGCATCGAAATTCTTGGTTCCGCTAAGGTTTCCTTCCATGTCGTAAAACTCCCAGATATTGGCTCGCTTGCCGTTGATATAGTAGCCAAGGTAGATGGGGATGCCGTTTTCGCGGAAGCATTTATAGGCTCCGTTTTCGATGCCGTTGATGAAGGTGGCTTCGACCTGAATGGTGCCATCGGGATAGTAATAGAACCATTTACCGTGGCGCTGATTGTTGAGCAAAAGACCTTCGGACTGGAGGGAGTAGTCTTCGTAGAACTTGTAGATGGAGGCACTGTCGCCTGTATAGTAGGCTACTGTGGCGGGCATCTGCTTTGCATTGAGTTCGAGCACTACAAGAGAGTCGCAAGGTGCGGTATGATAAGGTTGGCTGTCTTTTTTGAAGAACTGCCAGTGGGAGCCTAAGGGATGGGTGGCATCGAATTCGCCTTGTGCGAAGGTAGTGCCGTCGCTGTAGTAATAGTGCCAGGTGCCTTCGGGCTGTTCGTCTTTGGTCGAAAAATGTTTGTCGGCACGTAGCTGTCCGTTTTCGTAGTACATCTTTTCTCCTACAATGTGACGATTGTCGTCTTTGCCTTTTACAAGATAAACGAGTTCGGGGTTGCCATTGGCATAGGTCAGGACAACCTCTTCTTGTGTGGGATTGCAGGAGGCTAAAAGCAGGATGGGGAGAAGGGTGAGTATGATCTTTTTCATGGTAGCGAGAAATATTAAATGTATGTTGTTATTGTTGTGCTTTGCGTTGGTTGATGACGGGGTTGGCATACATACGAAGTTTCATCTGGTCGAGTGTAAGGGGTGATGTTCCGTCGTCGGTGATGGCGTTGTTTGCCGAAAGCTGATTGTAGGCATCGAGGTTGGACGGGAAGATATGGTAGCCTTGGTGGATGCGTTGGTCTATAAGGTTGGCCAATGCCAGGAAGGGGGCATTCTTGTCGCCATCGAGGGCAAGACGTTGGCAGTCTTCCAATTCGAGACGGGTGATGGGGTCGCATATCTGATAGTGGAGGGCTCCTTTGGGTTGGAGGGCTCCGGTGATGATGCTTCGCATATCTTCGTCTTTGGCTTTCTCGTAGTGGCCTTGGGTTATCCTAATGTAGTTCTCTTTCACCTTGAGGTCGGCACAAGGTTCGATCTCGTAGGATAGTGCTATGGGTACGATGTGCAGGCTGCCCATGCAGCTTACGAAGTCGTCGTTGCTGCAGAGTGCAAACATCTTCATGAGTCCTTGTTCGGTGCGGTCGTTGCCGTCTTTGGTTCGACCGTTGCGCTGGGCTATCCATACAGAGCTGTGTTTCTCTTTGATCACATGGTGTATGTAGGCCGAGGTTTTCATCAACCCAAGGTATTGCTCACGCTTGCTTCCGCTGCGATGGATGGGAAACATTCTGTTGGTTTTGGCAATGGTGAGCACGAAATCGTTGGCAATAAGATTGTCGCCAAAGCTCACTTCGGCCGTTGGGAAACCGTGGCGAACGAAGAGCACGTCGAGTATGGCTGCATCGAGGACGATGTCGCGATGGTTGGAGACAAAGAGATATGATTGCTGAGGATCGAGTTTGTCGAGACCATCGATGGTGACTTGGGTAGTGGTGCTGCGCATCACTGTCTCCATGATGGGTATCATAATCTTTCGTTGCCATTCATCGACAGTGGTGACGTTTCGTATATTGTTGAGTAGCGTGTGTCGGTCTATGCTTTGTGGCAGACCACCTAGCAGGGCTTCGAAGTTGGGGTGCTGCTCTATGAAACGGGCTGCTTCGGGTATCTGACTGTCCGAGAAGGGCTCTATATCGGAGAAATCGTATTGCATTTAGTTCTTACTAATGGTTGTTGGAGTAGTTGTTATTTCTGTGTGGTTGATACAAGAGGGTGTGTGGTATGGCTTTTGTCAAAGGTTCTATTGAATGCGAAAGATTAAAAAGCGAATGGTCCCTGATAATTATTGTAATCTGATGTATTATTATAGGTGGGTCCGATAAATTAATTTCTTGCGATTTTGAATGGATTAGCTCCACGCTGGTCGCTGACCTCAGTTGTCGAACAGATTGCTGCGCGAAGCGAGGGCGCATAGCGGGCTATGCAACCGAGTGACAAACAGCAAGATGCTGACAAGGCTTCAAAAGCACTGAAAAGATTTATTTTGCACATCAGTATTACTTTATTATTCAATCGGTGAATTTATAGAACCCACCTATACCAAACCTCAAGTATCTGAGATAGGGTGGGAAAGATATCAATGCAGAACTATATGGTGAATTGATATACCTCTTCTTTCATTTCGCCATTCATATAGGAGGCTGTTTGGATGGGGGTGCCTTTCTTCACCTTGAAGGGCTCGGTGTAGAGAATACCACCTTTGTCGCGTTCTGGTGTGCCTTCGGTGCTGTAATATATCTGCATACCTTCTACCTCCCAGTCGAATCCAACGGTGACGTTGTTGTCGTCGGAGGGTGCGGCGAGGAGTATGGGCTTATAGTTGCCTTCGTAAACATTATAGCCCATGTGGGTAAGGCGTTGTTTCTGGTGCGATACTTTGTTGCGGAAGGTGGTCCAGTCTTTGCGGTCGAGTGGTGTCCACAGACATTCGGCCATAGCACAGAGACGGGGCAGCAGCATGTATTCGGCGTGATGGTAGTCAAAGATAAATTCTGCCCACAGGTTGGCCTGGCCTCCGAGGATGTATTTTGCCTGTTCGGGTGTGAGGTTGGCTGGTATGGGGTCGAACTGATAAACCTTATAGAGGTATATCTGGTGGTCCATAGCAGGAGGACAGAATTTGGCGTTGCCTTGATAGTAGTCGAAATAGCAGAACTCGGTGGGCGTCATGATCGCATGGTTGCCGTGCTGGGCTGCCTTTACGGCACCAATGAATCCTTGCCACGACATCACTGTGGCTCCTTCCGATACACCGCCATCGAGTATCTCGTCCCATCCGATGATCTGTTTGTCGTGTATCTGCAGGTATTTCTCTACCTCTTTGATCATCCAGCTTTGTAGCTGCTCTTCATTTTCCAAACCCAGCTGTTTGATGCGGGCTTGACAGCGGGGACAGCGTTCCCAGTTTTCTTTCACTGCTTCGTCACCACCGATGTGGATGTATTTGTAGGGGAAGAGTGGTATGATTTCGTCCATTATGTCGTAGAGGAACTGCATCACAGAATCGTTGCCACCGCAAAGGATAGCACGTGGGGGCCAATAGGGACCTATCTGTACTTGATAGGTGGTGTCGTCGTCGGCACATGCAAATTGTGGGTAGGCACAGAGAATCTCAGCACAGTGACCAGGTATCTCTATTTCGGGTATGACATCGATATGTCGTTGTGCTGCATATTCTACGATCTCTTTGATCTCTTCTTTTTTGTAGAAACCGCCATAGGTGGCTTCTTCGCCTTCCTGTGCTGGTTCGCCTTCGCCCCATGCCACATCGCTACGGTCCACACGCCATGATCCTACATCGTTGAGCAAGGGATATTTCTCTATCTCTATACGCCAACCGTGATCGTCGGTGAGGTGCCAATGGAACTTATTGAGTTTGTAGGTGGCCATAAGGTCGAGGTGTTTCTTTACATCCTTGACGGTGAAGAAATGCCTAGATACGTCTAAATGTGAACCACGCCATTCAAAGCGGGGATAGTCGAGGATGGTGCAGCATGGGATAAGTATCTTCTTGTAGTGTTCTTCGCTGATGTCGTCGGGTAGCATCTGAACGAGGGTCTGGAAGCCATAGAAAAGTCCGGCTTCGGTGTTGGCACTGATACGTATGCCCGCAGCATTGACTTCGAGGATGTAACCTTCCTGTCCCAATTCGATATTGGAGGTGTCGTTGAGCGAGAAAACGATGGTGTTCTCTTTGTTGGCTTTGCCGTTAGAGATGTGTATATGCATCTGTCGGAACGACTTGGAAACAAACTTGGCTGTCTCGCAGTTCTGTCCGATATTCTCGAAAGCTAATTTGGTATGGTTTGAAATGGTGAAATTGCCATCTTTTAGGTTCACATACACTGGCTCTGGTACGATATTCAGGACTTCGACTTTTGTGGTCTGTCCGCATCCCACCATGATAATGGTCAGTAGGGTAAACAGTAACAAACGGTAGCTTTTTTTCATCAATGTATATTCTTTAATTATATGTATTCAATATATATTATTATTCCATTCTTTTCTTCCGAATAATATACACTATGGCATAATAATCGAAATTGCAAAAGTATGAAAAAATATCCATATATGTGTTTTTTAATTCTTGATGGGTTGAAATATTGCGTTGTTTGGCTTCAAATCTTGTTTGATATGAAATGGTTATGCGGTGCACAATAATGTTAATATTATTATCTATAACATTGGTAATCTATCGAAAAATGATTGTTCCAACTTGTGTAAATCGTTAAAATCGGCTTTTCGGGATTGATATACAGGCTATCTGGATGGTGGCTCTGTATTTATCTTCGATTGTCAATTAGCAAGAGTTTGACTTGTAAACAGACTTTACTATTTTGGTGTGTCGCATTTAGCGATAGGCTTTCTCTTTCTACATCTTACGCTAGTGCAGGGAATAGAAAAAAACAAGGTCTTACTTTCTATAAAGAAGAGTCATATATAGTAGTGTTCCACTGGAAGAGTTCCATAGAGATGTCTCTCGTTGAGAAGAGTTCCTAAGTATAATGTCGTATAGTTTTTTTATTAGAATCTACTAATGCGAGGAGGGTGAAAAAAACAAGACCTTGCTTTTTGGGGCAAGGCCTTGCTGGGTGTTATGAAGTTGTTTTGTGAGTGCTTATCGAATGATGAGTACTGTTCCCGAATAGGTGAGTTGTTCGTGTGGAGGTACTGCTTTGTGGATGGAGATGAAATAAACGTAAGCACCTTGGGGGCATTTTTCGCCAGATCTGTTTCTACCATCCCAATGCTCTTCGGGATTGGTGGATTCGAACATAAGGTGGCCAGCGCGATCGTAGATCTTGATATAGTAGTCGTAGATGGCGTTCATCTTCACCTCGAATCGGTTGTTGGCAGTCTCATCGGGCATGAATGCATTGGGGATCCAAAGCGTGCTGTGATCTACATAGGCATATACCACGGTGGTGTCGGTACAGTAGTATGGATTGTAAGCGATAAGTGTCACAGCAAGAGTGTCGATATCATCGTCTATCACATATTCGACTTCTTTGGTGTCGCGAGTGGTTCCGTCGGGGAATACCCACAGGCGGGTGTCGCTGTGGCGGCTATGATCAACAAAGGTAACTTGCATGTTGCCCAACGAAACAGTCTGCGGAGTTACTTCGCCAATAGCTTCGGGCATGGGTTCTACAGATACTACCTTCGATTCCGTGTTGTTGCATACACCGAAAGTGGCGTTGACAGTATAGGTGGTGGTCACAGAAGGCGATACAAATATGGTACCGCTGTGTATCTGGTCGGCCAGCGTGGGATCGGTTGGGGTCGAAGTCCACGAGAATGTGGTAGCGTCGGTGGTGACAGAGAGCTCTACTTCGCCGCCACCGCAGATGTCGCCACCCGAAGTGATGGTGATGGTGGGCACTTTGTCAACCACAATGAGTATAGAGTCGGAACCGGGACAGCCTGCTGCCTGGGTGGTGCCATATACTACGAGCATCGTAGTTGTGTCGAGGGTGTAGGTGTGGGATGAATTCGTATTGAATGTGTTTCCACCATCCCAAGAGAAGTTGGTTACACCAGTAGCCGTGAGGGTTACGGTTTCGCCAGGGCATATCTCTGTGCGGTTGGCAGTAACCTCTACATCGGGCAATGCCACACCGACAATGAGTACAGAGTCGCGATCATACCACCACTGTCCATTGAAGAAGCGATAGCTGTCGGTATAGACATGGTTGATACCTTCGCGGATGGTGATATACAAGCTATCGGGATTGTTGTTGCCTAGATAGTCGTCATTGTAATACCAGCGTACACTGTCGGCACCCAATACAATTAATTTATATTGTTCGCCAGCACAGAGCATGGTGTCTCTATATAGTGCAGCGAAATTGCGCATGATAGCTACACAGACAGTGTCGTCGGCTACGTTGTAGCAGAAGTCTTCTACTCGGCATGCCCAAAGGGTGTTGGGGGCTACCACTCCGGTATTGGATATCGTGGTGGGTACATTTACCTCTTCGCCCGTACGAATTTCTCCAGTACCTACATTGGTCCAAGTGACGTTTCTGTTGGGCATACCACCAGTGATATTGGCTCGAAGGGTGACGTTGCGGGTGGTGGCGTCTAGTGGTTCCACCACTTCGGCATTCACGGCAATGGGATCAGTGTCGAGAATAGTGAAGTGGACGGTATCGGGGCATCCATCCTCGGGTGTTAAAACTACCATAACACTCTCGGATCCTTCAACTAAGCCATCCATAAAGGGACAGATCTCAATGTTGAAAGAATTGGTGTTGGCCGGGAAGGCCATCGTTTGGTTGATGGCTTGATAGTCAGCACCATTGGTGGCTGTGCCGCTTGTGGATACATTCAGAGTTACAGGGTTGGGACGGCCTTGTGGACGAGAAAGGTCGATCGTGGCACAGCAACCTTCATACACGTTCGTTGGGTTTTGAGGGTTGGCAGCTTGGGTGAAGTGTGCAGAAATACCATTGGATACAAGAGAGTTGGCTTCGAGGAATACACCCGAATCGTAGCTCCCGTCACCAAGGTCGGCAATGACGAGCTTGATGTGATAGGTCTGGCAGGGCATAACCTTCGCTTTGGCAGTAAGCACCGTGGTGCAGCCGCCGTATGACGAGTTGGAAGGATTTGAGATAAAGTAGTTGGTGTTGGTGAGCACACAAGGTGTAGCTGTGCCTGCAGCTGTACCACCGTTAACTGTGTTGATAGAAACGATCTGTGGGGGATCGGTGCCTGGAATGAGGGCAATATTGTAGTCGTTGTAGAACGAGAATGGCATTCCTGAAGGTGCAATACCTGTCAAGAAGAATCCGAAAATGTCGTTAAAAGATGAACAAACATAACCAGGATATTCTTCCGAAGCAAACACATAACGGAAATTGATACTGTCCGAACGACAAATGAAGTCGAACTCAAGACATGCTACATCGTTTACCGAAGTGTTAGCAGGTGCTAATGCATGAAGTGGAGTGGTTGCACTGTATGGACTACAGGTTGATTGTGTGGCAACTCCAGTGGCTGATGGATGTGCTTGAGCAATACCACCCGTGGCCATCACAATACCATTGGTGATACCAATACCGTTGGTGGCACCGCCACCGGAAAAAGTGCCGATAGCGTTGCAGGGAACACCTGTGGAACCATTGAATTGTACATTAAAAACCTCAACACCTTCGCCCAAAAGTACATTTCGAACCAAAGAGTCGATGGTCCATCCTGCTCCCATAGCGGTGCCGGATTGTGTGGCAATTTGTGCATTGGATTGATTAACATTGGATAGCAAAACGGCTATCAACACAGCTAAATATAAAGCAATCTTCTTCATAACAATATTTTTCGAACTGCAAAAATACGATTTATTTTCTAAATAATAGAAAAAATATCTTTGTGAGTGAAAATATATTTGTTGTTGACCTTTCCTGCTGGTGTTGTAAAGAAAAAAGGTTCACCATTATTGGTGTTCCTTTTGGGGTGATGGAAAGTGGAAACAATGATGCTCGGCAGAGTTTTTTTTTATCGGAATCGCAGCAGTATGCTGTTGGTATGAGTGGAGGTCTCTTCGTTGTAGAATGGGTGGGTGTAGGGGTCGGTGAGGATGATGTTTTTCTCATCTACCATGTTTTGCATCAGATAGTTCATTATCTCCTCCATTCGGTTATTGCAAATCAGTTGGTTGAAACGTATATTGTCGTGTTTACAGTAGATAGATGTGATTTCCACCTTTCGATTGGGGTTCTCTTTCAAGAAGCGAGCTATCGACTCCAAGGTCAGTTTTCCTTGCTGTGTTAGCTCTGTGCCGACGGTGGATCCAAATAGATTTGTGGCCTCATAAAGATAGTTCCTATCGTTGGTGAATGTTAGAAGTACTATGGGGTACGATAACTGTTTGATGAGCCGGTCGGTATTGTCGAGTTCCGTAGTGATTTCTATTGTGTTGGAAAGATAGTTGGGCGAAGCGAAGGTGATAGTATATGCTTCGTTGGGCTGAAGGTGAATGCGATAGTGGCCTTGTTGGCCGTTGGTCTGAGTGAATAAGATATTGTTGGGTTCGCGAGAAAGTGCCACCTGGATGCTTACCGACGATAGTTTTTCGCCATCTGTGGAGCTTTCAACGTCGCCTTCCATCATAATGGCGTCGAGTGGCCCATGGCCTACAAAAAGGTTGTCGTTCTTGTCCGAGAGTCGGTTCGATGCTACAAAGAATAGACCATCAGAAGGGGCAACCACAAGCTCTTTGTCCTCTACCGTAGAGCTGATAGGGTAGGGGAACCGTTGCACTTCGCAACGGCCTATGGGGAAAGGAACAATGGTGTCGCCAAAGATGGTGTTGGAAGCGATGAGCTTTGTTGCGTAAATATCAGAACCCGTCGATGTGAAATCTTTGTTGGTAGAGAAAAATAGGTATTCACCAACAATGTGGGGGGCCATTTCGTTGCCCGAAGTATTGATTCTCCGTCCCATATTGTAGGGGTAGCTCCAATCGTCGTCTGTCTTCAGTGAGTACCAGAGGTCGTAACCACCAAAACCCACTAGGTCGTTGGAAGAGAACACCATCACCTTTCCATCATTGCTAAAAGTGGGATGGATTACCGACGAGGGGAATTTCCCCATTTTTACTCTTTCTATCACAGGCTTGCCTTTCTTTTTGTCCAGTTCTATCCGGTAGAGTGTGCTCATCCCCTTGTTCGTTTTCTTCGTATAGTAGAGGGTGTTCTCGTCGTATTGTACCACATAATCCATCTCGGGGTCCAGGGCCGCCATTGTTTGATCGATATCGGTGTTGCCGATACCTTGTTCGGTGATAGGTGCAGAGAAGAGAACCTCGCTGTTGTAGAAATACAACCGATGGTTCACAATAGACATGTTCGAGATATGTCCGGGAACCTTCAGATGGCTGACTGCCGATATATTTACCGTATGGTTGGTATCGGTAAGTGCCACTTGTGCTCTTGCTGCATTGCCCCCTAGCAAGGTGGCAAGCAGAATCGACAATGTTGTAATATACAGTGACCTCATATCTTCTAAAGAAAGGATGGTTTGTTGTTTTACATAGAGTGGAGCCATCATTCAGAGGGCTCTTCGTTTTTTTATCTCTCATACGAGCACCAAAGGAATCACCTCTTTCATTTCGTTAATGTAGGTGAAACTCAGACCTTCGATGTAGTTGGCTGGGATATCTTCGATGTCGCGTTGGTTTTCTGTTGATAGTATCAGCTGTTTTACGCCGGCAGCTTTGGCTGCAAGAATCTTTTCGCGGATACCGCCCACAGCAGTCACCATGCCACGCAGGGTCACCTCGCCAGTCATGGCTACGTCCGAGCGTACGGCACGATTGGTCAGTACGGACATCATGGCAGTGAACATAGTGATGCCGGCCGACGGGCCATCTTTGGGTGTGGCACCAGCGGGTACATGGATGTGTATGTCGAGTTTCTCAAATTTCTCGTCCTCTATCTGCAGCTCTTCGCGATGGCTTTTGATATATTCATAAGCCAAGGTGGCCGATTCTTTCATCACATCGCCCAGGTTACCAGTCATAGTCAGCGCTCCTTTGCCTTTGGTAGTGGCCGCTTCAACAAAGAGTACTTCGCCGCCTACCGATGTCCAAGCCAATCCGTTTACGACACCCAGTCGTGGGGGCAGATTAGTGACATTGTCGTGATGGATAGGCAGTCCCAGAATGTCTCGCAGCTCGTTTTGTTTCACGGCGGCTGTTACCTTTTGTCCCGAAACCATCTGAACAGCTTTGTGTCGCAGCACCTTGGATATAGCGTGCTCCAATCCGCGCACACCGGCTTCGCGAGTATGTTCGTTGATGATGGTGGTAAGAACCTCTTTGTTGAAAGTGAACTTGCGTGAGGAGAGCCCCAGCTCTTTCAGTTGGCGTGGGACTATGTAACGTTTGGCTATCTCCAGTTTTTCTTCCATCACATAGCCCGAGAGGTCTATGATCTCCATGCGGTCCAAGAGTGGACGCTGTATGCTGCTCAGATCGTTGGCCGTAGCGATAAACATCACATGAGAGAGGTCGAAGTCGAAATCCAGATAGTTGTCATGGAAAGCCATATTCTGTTCGGGATCTAATACTTCGAGCAGTGCCGAAGTGGGATCGCCGTTATGACCACGCGTCTGTACCTTGTCTATCTCGTCGAGAACGAACACTGGGTTGATCGTGCCTGCTCGCTTGATGTTTTGAATGATACGTCCGGGCATTGAACCCACATAAGTACGACGGTGACCACGTATCTCCGATTCGTCGTTTACACCACCTAGGGCCACGCGAATATATTTTCTACCTAAAGCTTTGGCTATCGATTTGCCCAATGAGGTCTTGCCAGTACCCGGAGGACCTACCAAGCAGAGAATAGGCGACTTGAAGTCTTGCTTCAAATTCAGAACGGCGAGATATTCAATGATACGCTCTTTCACTTTCTCCAGGCCATAGTGGTCATTGTCCAACACTTTACGAGCGTGTTCGATATCGAGGTTGTCGGTGGTTGTCTCGCACCAGGGAAGGTCGAGAAATAGTTTAAGATAGTTGAGCTGTACTGTGTAGTCGGGTTGTTGAGGGTTTAGTCGGGTCAGTTTATTAAGCTCTTTAGCAAAATAGTTTCCTGTGTTTTCGTCCCATTTCTTTTTCTCCGCCAGCTGTTTCAGCTCCTCGTAGTCTTGCTGTGAAGGGTTGCCGCCTAGTTCGCGCTGAATGATGTTGAGTTGTTGGTTGAGTAGAAATTCTCGTTGTTGGCGGTCCATCTCCTTGCGTGTCTTCTGCTCAATCTCTTCTGCCAACGTCACCTCCTTCATTTTTTCGTCGTAAAACGCTGATATCTTTTTCATACGTTCGGTGAGTTTAGTAGTCTTGAGCAATTCTATCTTCAATTGCAGCGAAGCGTTACTGTGACAGCAGAGAAAGTTGAGGAGGGTCTTACCTTTTAACCCTTTCAGTGAGGGTTGAGGCTGTCTGCCTGGTGCACGGTGCACTGTGGTGGCTTTCGTGCGCAACTCGGCAAGCATAGAGCGTGCATCGGCCGTTTTGAACCCTGTCTCATCTTCGGTTAGCAATTCGTCAACATTGGCCACCATGTAAGGTGATTCTTGAATTAGAGCGCCAACTTTGAAACACTGAATGCCTTCCAGCACAGCAAGTATGGTCTTGTTGTCGTCGTTGGGTATAAGGTGCACTATATGGGCGATACAACCATAGGAACATAGGTCGTCCAAAGTGGGATTTTCAACATCGTGTATTTGTGGAACTACACCTATCAGCCAGTCTTTGCGGTCGGCAGCCTTGAGCAGTCGCTTCGATGTGGCGCGAGAAGCGGTGACAGGCAAAAGTGTATCGGGGAAGCAGACATTGTCTCTCAGCGAGAGTATGGGTATGGGCATGCCTTCGTGGAGGTCTTCTATTTTGGTTGCAATGTCGTCTGTTTGGGGCTTTGCCTTTTCGTTATCCAATCCCGTCATCTCTTCGTTGTTGCTGAATACGAGGTCGATCAAGTGGTCTATAGGGTGTTCCATTGTCAAACTATTATATGCTGTATTATAATCTTTTTTCACAACTGAATAAATATCTGCCATTTTGGCATCGCTAATATTATACGAATATATTTAAAAAAAGTTCCCACGAAAGAGGCTCTTTTGAGAGTTTTTTATAGGGTGATGGCTGTGACGTAGCACACAACCAGCATACAATCTATCGGTTGCTCGACTGGTGTTGGTTGTCGTTGCTATGAAAATAGGTGCGGTTGTACAAAGGCTGTCTGTACAGCTCGGTGGTTTGTTTGGTGTTTACTTCCTTGGATGGAGAACAACATAGCCTATTTTGTTCCTTTGCGAAACAGGGAAGTATAACATTTGCAAATTGGATAGTCAAAGTATCTTACCCAGAGACAAGCCTTTGGCTGGACGCTATTTCCCGATGATTCTCTTATTAGGTGGTCAATCATCAAACTGCTCTTTTGGGAAAATGTTGGGAAATATCGAAAAGAATGAGAGTCGCCATTTCGCTTCACAATCACCAATTCTCGACCCGCGGATCCCTTAATCGTGTTGATTTTGACTGTGTCGATATTCTTCCATTTGATACAGATATTGTCTATCACTATGCCGGATGCTGCTATCGTTACATCAGATTCTTTGTGGAAATACTCGTAGATCAAAAGAATCCAAAGGGGTACAATAATTGAGAGAATAAAAATCCAGAGTGACAAATCAAATGAGAGGATAAACAACAAAAGAATTGAATAGGAGAGTGTCTCGATAGTTTCACCAATGAGGTAGTCCCTCCATTTGAGTGTTATTTCTTTGTGACCATACATCCTTCAACTATCTATTGTAAACTTCTTCAAATCATTGTCGGTATCATTGCTTGTTTCTAAATCCCCCTTTGTGTTTTTGGGTAAGATTTTTTTTGTGGGGGGATTTTTCTGCAATCGACGGTGTTTTATATTTTCTCCGATAGAGGGAGAAGCTACCTATATAGTACAAAAAGCCCTTCCGAAGAAGGGCTCTCTTTCTAACCAATCTAAAACAAATTACAAATTGTCTTTTTATTTTTTGCTGTATCTCTTGTACTTGCTCATGAACTTATCAACGCGACCAGCGGTGTCAACGAGTTTCAGCTGACCAGTGTAGAAGGGGTGAGAAGTGTTGGAGATTTCAAGCTTTACAACAGGATACTCATTACCGTCGGTGAAGGTAACGGTTTCTTTGGTAGCGGCGCAACTCTTGGTGAGGACCATGTTACCGTTAGACATGTCTTTGAATACAACCAAGCGATAGCTTTCAGGATGGATACCTTTTTTCATAGTTTTACTTTTTTGCCGTTTAAAACTGTGGTTTTATGAACGATTGTTATACAATATTTTTATTTCAAAGAAAGTGCAAAAGTACATACTTTTTTCTTATCTGCCAAATAATTGACGATGTTTTTTCTTTATTGCTTCGTATAATACTTTGTTTTCAATGAGTTATCTGTAAATGCCTATCTGGCGCAATTTGGCATTTTCAGCCGTTTATCCTCATTTGTATGGGGTGCTATTTGCAAAAATTGCCGCCTATTCGTAGTAGGTGATCTCGCGGGTGGCTATTTCGCGTACAAATGCTTCATTGCCTTGTACATAGAATGTGCGACGCTCAATCCAGTTGCCCATGGCGTCGAAAGTATATACGTAGAAGAGTTGTTGTGCCACGCGGTTCAAGTTGAAGCGTGTCTGCATGATCACGTTGCCTTCGTTGTCATAACGGAAGTTGTCGTGATTGATATACTGATCAACAGCACCTTCGGTATGGGTGGTGGTAATGATCTTATCGTTATCGTCATACACCGAAGTCAATGCGCTCAACACTTGATGGTTTTCGTCCAGGTTGGCGATGCGGGTCACATTGTTGTTTTTGTCGAAAGTATATACGGTGTAGTCCGAAACGGTGTCGTTGACGGGTTTGATAGCTGCAGTGATGGTGCGGTTTTTCTTGTCATAGATATAATCGGTCTCCACGAGAATGTCGCCATTGGCATTGTTGATGCGCTGGTCGTGTACCAAGTGTTTCTGTTTGTCGTATTCGTATTTTACCTTAAAGATAGCAGTACCGTTGGTGTCGCAGAAGAAAGCCACATCTAAATATCCATCGTTGCGGAATAGTAGCATTGCGGGTTGGCCGATTACGCGGTTGTGGGGGCCGCGAATGAAAGTACCTACCGTTTTCACTGGTCCTTTGAGGTTTTGCAATTCAGCGTCCGGACGATGATGTTGAGCTTGTGCACCTGCAATGGTAAGTGCCATAAATATAGGCAGTAAAAGGAATGCGTATTTCTTCATATTGGTTGTTTTTGGATTTGCAAAGATACCATAATTCGCCGTATTGGCAAAATAAAAATCACACACCCTATGGCTGTTGTGCTTTGTGAATTGAACTATCGTCTATTTGTTTGTGCTGATAGTTCAATTGGATACGACATTGATTGAGCCGTTCGAAAATATACCACTTTTCTCCATTCTTGTCGTCCTACTATTGCAGAGGTGATGTCTTCGTGATGCCTTCGATGTACCTTCGTCATGCCATCGGCCTAGGAGTGTGTGATGGATGAGTAAAACTCGTTGCTGATACATTGGCTGTATAGGAATGATTGCGAATGGGTTGTGGTTGTTTTGCTGCGGCAAAGTCTCGTCAGACCATTGATGGATGAAAATATACAATATGTCTTTCCCCCGATCTTGTGTATTGAGGCGCAACGGTTGTGCGGGGGCTCTTCTGCACAATTGGAAAAAAAAAAGCCCCCACAAGGAGCCGTATTCGACTTTGTTGTGGGGGCTGTATTTTGCACCGCGAAGGGTGATGATGCTACCTACTATTGAGCAATCTCGTCAGCGTTTTGACGAAGATATTCTGTACACTCCTCGAAGGTCTTGAAGGTGTGGTCTTCGGGTACCAAGAGGGGTATCACGTTCATCGTAGTGAGCATGTAGAGAGGCTGAGGCTGAATGATGGTCATCAGTACGGTGACACCTTGAGCTTGCAGATCTTTGATGGCTGTCTCCATAGCATAGAGGCCCGATTGGTCCATAAACGAAACCAGGCGCATGCGAATGATAACTACTTTCACGTCGTTGGGTACATCGTGCATCACTTCTTGGAAACGGGTGATGGAACCGAAGAAGATAGGTCCGTTGAGACGCTGGATGTAGATCTTGTGACGGATATTTTCAGGGATACCACCTTCGTCGGCCCAGGGGCTCTCTTTGTCGAAGTTCGACAGTTCCTGGCTGCTGTAGCTGCCTTCTACTAGGTCGCTGGCACGTTTCATGAAGAGTACGCAAGCGATCACCATGCCGATACCTACGGCAGTGAGCAGATCCACAAATACCGTTACGAGGAACACTACGATGAGCACCACGGCGTCGGCACGGGGAATGCGGAGCAGGTCTTTAAAGCCCTTGAAGTCGATGATACCCCAACCTACGGTAATGAGGATGCCGGCGAGCACCGACAGAGGCACGAACTTCACGAGACTGCCGAGACCCAACAGGATGGCGAGCAGCAAGATGGCGTGCATCATACCGCTGAGCTGGCTGCGGCCGCCGCTTTTCACGTTGACAACGGTACGCATGGTGGCACCGGCACCGGGCAGACCGCAGAAGAGGCCGGCAATGGCGTTGCCGATACCTTGACCGATAAGTTCCTTGTTGGAATTGTGTTTGGTTTTGGTGATATTGTCGGCCACCACTGAGGTGAGCAGCGTGTCGATAGAGCCGAGACCAGCCAGCGTGAGGCCGGGAATGATGGCGGCCTTGATGATGGTAGCCCAGTCGAGGCCTGCTAAAGATACATTATCTTTCAGGAAGAATGGTAGCGGCATACCCGAGGGGATGTCGCCAATGATGGGAGCTATGGCGTTGCCATCCTTTTTGAAGAAGAGACTGATGATAGTCATCACAATGAGGGCTACCAGCGTTGCGGGCACTTTCTTCGTCACGAGGGGGAAGAGTTCGATGATGGCAATGGTGCCGATGCCGAGCAGGAGGGCTGTGTGATTGAAGCCGTCGGCGATAGCTGCAGGGTAGTTCACCAACAGGTCGATCATTGAGCCTGTACCTTTGGTTCCTATAAGGGGATAGATCTGCTGCAGGATGATGATGACGCCGATACCACTCATGAAGCCCGAGAGAACGGGGTAGGGAATGTAGCGTACATATTTACCTATCTTGATCACGCCAAAGAGGATTTGGAACAGACCGCAGAATAGGCCGGCCAAAGCCATAGTGATAAGCACGGCCGAGATGCTGCCGCTGCTGGTGGCCCATGCACCGGCAATAAGGGTGGCTGTGACCACCGTCATAGGACCGGTAGGACCGCTGATTTGACTGTGACAGCCTCCGAAGAGTGCGGCAAAGAAGCCCAGCATAGTGGCTCCCACAAGACCGGCAAGGGCACCGAGCGAAGCGGCCGAAGGATCGTCGATACCGCTGAAGGCCTGAATACCGAAAGCTAAGGCCAAAGGAAGGGCAACAATACCGGCGGTGACGCCGCCAAAGATGTCGCCTTTGATGTTCTTGGTAGAGATGAATGCCATAATTTTTTTTCTTTTTGTGCTATAAGTTTATAATCGTTTTATTGTTCAAAAGTAGGCTCTATTTATCTTTTTTAGTACTCGACGCAGTGACGTTGTGTTTACGTTATCCGTTAAATAATAATTAAATAATAGTTCCACTCTAACATTGTTAGAATTTGCAAATGTAGTAAAATAATGGATAATAGCAGAAAAAAACATCTAATAATAGTAATGTATAATATTTTTTTTATGGTTCCGAAAAAATGCCTTATCTTTGCAAAAAATAATATAACCATGAAAAGAGTTAAAATATTTGTTTCAATAGCGTTGTTGTGCTGTCTTTCTTTCCTTTCGTGCAAAGACCCTCAAGCTGACGACGGTCCCACGCGTTACACACTTGTCAACTCTCTATCCAATACCGAGCCTTGGGGTGGTCTCAATGTGTATATCTATGAGTATAATGCTGAGGATCATCGCGTTGATAGTAATTATATATCCAATCCCGAGTATCAGAAAGAGTATGTTTTCTATCCTCGTGAAGAGGCAACCCATCTCAAGCTTCGTCTGCTGTCCAACGAAAACACCGAGCGTTGGGGCGATACCATCATTGCCATCAAGCCCGATCAGGATACCCGCATACGGGTGAACCTCCGTTTCATGACCAACTATTGTTTCAACGAGCCCATGTTGGGCAAATAACTCCGGTAGTAGTTCATTGAAATAGCGATGCTGTTGTTGATACACACTCGCTTTTTACCAAACAGCCACATATCATGAAAAAATCAGTAACAAAGATATTGTTTGCAACCCTTCTTCTTACCCTTGCCACGTCGTGTGAGAAAGAAGGAAAACTCTCCAAGAAATCCAAGATAGATACCGTCACCTCCCATACCTCTGTGTATCGCGATGGTCAGTTGATGTACCGTTATGGTGACCAGCAGATGCAGAAATGGTTTTGGGACGACAATGAGCTTTATCGTATCGACTATACCGAGGATGAAGCCACCTATAGCGAGATTGTGTTCACCGACAAAAAAGGCCGTATCTCGGGCACCCGTATTGATGCCTACCGTGTTATCTCCCGTTTTGTATATGATGGCCGTTGGCTGGATTCTGTCATTGTCAACATCAACGGTCAGTTGGCTTATAGCTATGCTTTTACCCACGAAGACAAACATATTTCCCGTATCAATATGCATGTGGGGTCAACTGCTGCAGAAAAAGCACTTACTTTGAGTCCGCTGCATCTTCTGCCTACATTCGGTATCAATGTGGGACCTATGGCAACCGTGGCGGCCAAAGCTGTTGAATCGGGCCTGGATGCAGTATATACTTTGGAATGGGACCACGACAACGTGTCTGTGCTCCATCTTGCCCAGGGTGACGCTGTCACCGACTATCGTTACACTTACGATGACAACCGTAACCCTTATTGTCAGTGCTTGTCCTATTTCGAATTATCTAATAGCACCCTTGGCTTGGATTTCCTCTCCGAAAACAATGTGGTGACTGTCACCACCCCCTTCGACGGCAATCCCAATTATACCTACCGCTACACCTATACCTACAACGACCACAAGCTTCCAGCCACCAGCTATCTGGCCTATACCTACCACGATATCAACAATACCTCGCTTGAACAGTCTGAATACCGTGTAGAGGAGACCCGGGCCTATACCTATTGCGAATAGTCCTTCTGTATTGGCGGTGGCAATCATTGCGAATAGCGTAATATATGAAAAAAATCTTAATCCTTTTGTGGCTCCTGTATTCTTTTGCTGGAGCCCTCTTGGCCCAGAAAGCCGCATCACGGCTGGCTCAGCGTGTGTTGGGCGATAAGGCTGTCTGTTTTGAGTTCAGAATCTCTCCAGCTGTTAAAGGAACCATCGACGGTAAGCGTTATTCTGCTTCGGGCGATTACTTCTTGGTTAACGACTGTTCCGATTGTGGCAAGGTGATTATCACTGCCAACAACGACAACTCGTTGGCCATGGGCCTTAACTGTTATCTTCAGGAGTGCCAACATATTTATGTGGGCTGGAGCCCCGAACGTGAGGTTGTGGTACCTTCTTCTTGGCATACCGGCACTGGGTTCATGAAGGTTCAACAAGCCCGTGTGCCTTACCGTTTCTTCCTCAACTACTGCACTTATGGCTACACTATGCCTTGGTGGACTTGGAAAGAGTGGGAACATTTCATCGACTGGATGGCGCTCAATGGCATCAATATGCCTCTCGCACTTACCGGTCAGGAGGCTGTGTGGCAGGAGGTATGGCGCAGTTACGGAATGAGCGACGATGCCATCCGCTCTTATTTCAGCGGCCCTGCCCATCTACCTTGGCACCGTATGGCCAATCTTGATGGTTTTGGAGGCCCTTTGCCTCAGCACTGGATCGATGCACAAAAAAAACTGCAGAAGATGATCCTCAAGCGCGAGCGCGAACTCAATATGACGCCTGTGCTGCCTGCTTTTGCTGGCCATGTGCCTCATCAGATCGCTGTCCGTTACCCCAAGGCCGATATCACTACGCTCTCTCCTTGGTGTGGTTTCGAATCTACCTATTTCCTTAATAGTACAGATCCGCTCTTTGCCGACATACAGCGTCGTTATCTCAAGTACCAGCACCGTCTCTATGGCACCGATCATATCTACGGCATAGACCCCTTCAATGAGATGGATCCCCCCTCGTGGGAACCTGAATATCTGGCCGGAGTGTCCAAAAACATCTACCAGTCGCTTACCGCTGTCGATCCTCAGGCACAGTGGCTGCAGATGTCGTGGGTGTTTTACTATAAAAGAAAGCAATGGACCCCCGAACGCCTTAAGGCCTATCTCACTGCTGTACCTCAGGGCAAAATGATACTGCTTGACTATTTCTGTGAAAACACGGAGGTATGGCGCCACACCGATCAGTTTTACGGTCAGCCTTTTGTGTGGTGCTATCTCGGCAATTTTGGTGGCAACACCATGCTCGTGGGCAATCTGCCTGAGTTGGATCAGAAGCTCAACTCGGCTATGCTTGAGTGCATCCCTTCGCGGGGTGCTGCCGATGGCGAGAACCATCCATGCGGGCTCATCGGTGTAGGCTCTACGCTCGAAGCCTTTGACTGCAGCCCGCATACCTACGAATATCTTTTCGACCGCGTGTGGCGCAGTGTCCCTTCTGTGGACGATAGTCAGCGAGTGGCGGCATGGTCCGATTGTTGGGCCTTGCTCGACGGTGGCGATAGTCACTCACAGGAGTTGTGGCGTCAGCTGATCGATAGTATCTACCGAGACTGGTCGTTCTATGGCTTGGGTACCCAGATGGTGGCCCGTCCCACGCTTACAGGTCACGGTACTTACTACACCAAACCGGCCTATTCCTATTCCAACCAACTGTTATATCGGCTACTGCTCCGCTATGCCAACAGCACCACGCAGCCCCTCTCTACCGATTATCAGTTTATCAACCTTGTGTCGCAATGGATGGGCAATCAGTTTATGGTGGTCCGCGACAAGTTTGCCGTGGCCTATCGTCATCGTAATCTACTGCTCATGCGGCAACAGGCCGACGAGGCAATGCGTCTTATCTATCAAGCCGACAGCCTTCTGTCCTTTCATCCCTCGTTCCGGTTGGACCGTTGGATCTCCGATGCCCGTCGTTGGGGTACAACGCCTGCCGAACAAGACTATTACGAACAGCAGGCGCGTACACTCCTCACTGTATGGGGCGGCCCTATTCTCAATGATTATGCCAACCGTATGTGGTCTGGTCTTCTTGCCGATTACTATGCCCGCCGTTGGCAAATGTTTTTCGATGAGACTATCAATGCTGTGGCCAACGATACGGAATTTGATCAGCAGGCTTTCGATCAGCAACTCTCGCTCTTTGAGCATCGTTGGACCAAACTCCATGCCTCGGTGGCACGCATGTCTGGTTTGGTTGATAATCGGTCGGCAAAGTCCGATGCTGCTTGTGAAAAATCCAAAGGGGATTCTTCGCCGACATCTGGATGCGTTGGCAATCGAGAAAAGCTCTTCAACGATATCCTCAACCGTGTGTTTTCCCGCTATCAGACAACGGATGCCTATATGGCGTGGAACCGTATCACCGACTCGTTCCCTCAGTCCAACCTTCAGGATTTCTACAAAAACTGTTTCCAAGAGCGTTTTGGTACAGGGCATCTGGTGGGTGACGAACGCCGACAAGGTATGATAGACTATATCAATAGCGAGTGTGCGTATATGGTGGATACAGAGCATTGGACTCATGCCACAGCTACTGCATCTGATTTTGAATACAATGGTTTCGACGGCAACTATGTGCGGGTCAATCTCGGTTTGGTGATCGATAGTCTTCTTAGTGCCGAATTCTTAGCCGATTGTTTCATTCGAGGTGCTTTTGCCGTAGATTCGGCCGAGGTGGCCGACTGGCATTGCCGTTGGGATATGATGATGGTAGAGCTTCTGCCATATAGCCGCCGTATAGGGAGCTTCTCGGCCGATAGTACTGCTCTGCAGCAAGTGTTTGCAAAAGGCCAGTATGCTTTCCATCATAGTCGTAGGTTCAACGAGGCCTACCACTATCACTACCGCCTCATCCGTCGTGATATTTTCTGTGAAGAGATACTTCCCGTATTGCGTCGAGCCGGCAGGGTGCATGGTACGCTCGATCCACGGTCGTCCGAATGGACCAGTCCGCTATTGCCTAGAAGCATACAAAGCATAGTTTCTCCTGTTTTTTAGGTTTGCATCGTAAAAATCAATTCTGCAACTCCACAATTCAACAATAACAACCCTCTCTATGTTTCAAAAAATTATTCAAGCTTGTGTGAAAATGGTCAACCGTTGGTTGCCCGATCCTTTTATCTTTGCTATTGTGCTCACCCTTATCGTGGCCGTAGTGGCTATGCCCGTATGCCATCAAACACCTATAGATGTTATCACTAACTGGGGCGGTGGTATCATGGGCCTTCTTAAATTCGCCATGCAGATGGCCTTGGTGCTCGTGTGTGGCTCTACGCTGGCTTCGGCACCGTTGGTGAAGAATGGTATCAGCCGTTTGGCTGCCATACCCAAGTCTCCCGCTGCAGCCATAGCCCTCGTTACCTTTGTGTCGGCTCTCTGCTGCTGGCTCAACTGGGGCTTTGGACTCATTGTTGGTGTTATCTTTGCCAAAGAAATAGCCCGTCAGATGCCTCGTATCGACTATCGTCTCCTCATAGCCTCGGCCTATAGCGGCTTTGTGGTTTGGCATGCTGGCCTCTCGGGCTCTATACCCCTCAAGATGGCTTCCGATGCCGATGAGCTTGCCAGCGTCACCCACGGTGCCCTCACCGACGTGGTGCCTATCTCCCATACCTTGCTCGACCCACACAATATCGTGATGGTGATTGTCGTGATGGTGGCCATCACGGCCGTCAACGCACTCATGCATCCCAAAGGAAGTGATGTGGTCACTGTTGATGCCAGTCTGCTGGCCGACGAACCGGCACCGCAACGTATCAAAGGTACTACTCCTGCCGAACGTCTCGAGCACAGCCCTGTACTCAGCTGGCTCATCGCACTCATG
>JAZUDW010000033.1:0-4009 GCA_045639845.1 Bacteroidales bacterium | reverse complement strand
TTTTTCACGCTTTTCGATTCTAGACGGCATCTTTCACCTTTTCATTCGGTTACAATGCACCGCATTGCGCCCTCGTTCAAAGGTGAAATCTTCTCGCCCATAATCAAAAATCGTTCGAAAACCAATTTTTAGAGGTTACCTAAACAAATAGACAGCGATATCCTCATTACTCGTCCTCGAACATAGAATCGGTGACAGTGAAATCGATCTTTTCTCCTAATGCTGCTTCTATGGAAGGAAGCATACGGTTGGCCATCTCTATATCGGAAGCTACTAGGAAGTGCTTCCCGTCCTTGCCAAATGGTAGTTCTATGAGGGGGATATCGTCGGTGTCTTCTTCGAGTACGTAGGATGGGAGATTGAATTTGCGGGGCTCTTCAATGCCGGCTTCTTCGGCCCATGCTATGGCACCATAGATCCAGTTGTGGGCCTCGGCATACGTTATCTCTATAAACTCTTCGGAGTCGATTCGGTCACTGAAATTGTAGTTGAATTCATCTTCTTCAACGCGTACTTTAACGTAGGCATCTAGCAGTCCGAGGCAGAAGGTGTCGATAAGGAAGGCTCCGAAGGTGATCTTTCCTCCGGTGTGGAGTCGTTGAACTATCACCATGCCTTCGCCAATAGTTCTAATATTGGACGATATATAGCATTTGCCGATGGGGAGCTGACGCGCTTTCTGACGAAGGTAGTTCTCGGGTGAGAGGAATTGTTGTTTCTTTGATGTGTTTTTTGCCATGATGGGATGTCGTTTTTTTTTGAGTGATGAGTGAGGCTGTCGCTGTTTAGTTGTATATTTGTTAGCTCCACTGCGGTCGCTGACCATAGTTCGGTTGAACTGTTTATCTGAGGGAATATGTAACGATGAGTTCATCCGTAGCACATCGTTAACTGCTACACTTACTCGAAATGTAGCTAACAAATAAACAGTATGTTGATGGGACTAGGTGGATCAAAACGGTAAGAATCCGATGCCGATGTGGAAGGTGTAGAGATTTTGAATCCAGAGCTTCTGACCTACATGGAGTTGGTTGTACCAAGAGGGTTCGTGGCTGTGGCTGTCGAAGGTGATCTCTTCGGGGTTGAAAGGCAACGATCCTATCAGACCCACGTTGAAACCAAAGCGGACAGCGATACGGTCGAAATAGATCCTGTTGTGTCCCCACTCGAAGCTGAGTCCGAGTTTGTTGATTTGACTTTTCTCTGCGTAGGTGAAAAGAATTGAATTGTTTTCGGTGTCGAGCTGGCAGCGGTGCAGCTGGGCGTCAAATCCCCAGTAGGAGCCCATAGGCGCTTGGTATATATATTTGCGGAATCCAAGGCCAAAAGAGCTGACATTCAATGGGTGCCTATGGGTGGCGCTCCAGCCGTAGTGGTTTATCTCATCGACTTGGCTGCTGGTGGTCTGGTTCCACGAATAGGATGCATGGATGGAGTATTCTTTGTTGAGAAGATATTCTAATCCGAATCGGGGACGAATCTGGAACAATGATTCGCGGTTGCTGCTCAATCCGAAGATGCCCTGATTGTTACGTCCTTGGTTGTAGCCTAACACGGCGTCGGCCGAAAGCAGAAGATGGCGATTGAGGAAGGTCATGTTGGTGAGCCCTTTGGCTTGCTGGATATTGTCGTAGATGGAGCCTTTGACCACATCTTTGGTGTCGGCCAGATCGTATCGATAGGTGTTGCCACTCAGCTGGTTGCCGGTGGATGCATCTACATAGATGGAACTTACAAAAGTGTTTTCCCATCCTTGACACAGTGAGGATATGAATATGGGAACGGTGATGGGATATAGCATGGGTAGTAGGATGAGATACATGTCTGTGCGGCCCAAGGGGTGCTTGTCTTCCCAATTCATTACCTGGGTTAGGTTGATGCGGTCGGCATCGTAACGTGACACCAAGTCGTTCATGGCAGGTTGCAGGGTCAGCGGACGGGAAAAGAGCCCTTGGCTCTGCCAAAATTCGTTGGTCCATTCGTTCATTGCTACAAAATCATTGTATTGCTGCTCGGTAGTCATGGTGCGCAACCCTTGGTCGGAGAAATCTACCAGTCCGAGGTCTTCGCCTTTGGCAACTTCGGCCATATAGTCGGTAAGACGCGACTCCATGCGGTAGCTCTTTTTGTATTTCAAATCGGTGCCTTTCACCACATAATATTCTGCGGCATAGGCAAACATATTCTTGTGTTCTGTTGCTTGCGGAGCCACGGAGTCGTTGGCATGAGATAGGCAGTAGTCGAGATGGGGTTTCATCTCGGCATCTTGCTCCATCAGGTCGGTGAAGAAGTATCGACTCATGTTGGCTTTGTCCTGATTGCGCCTCTTCTGTTTGATTTTGTCGTATTTTGATTTTGTCGTGGCTGTGTCGCTTTTATGATTTGCGGTGTCCATCACTGCGCTAAACGATGAGCTAGTCATGTTGTGTTTGCGGGCCAAGTCTTTCATCGCATCGTCGGTCATGAGCGATAGGGTAGGGTCGTCAGGGTATTGGCGATGAACCTCCCACAGTGAGTGTACGGCCAGCATGTTCAGTTCCTCTTTGCTTACTTTGCGGAAGAAATAGTAGGCTTGCTGTGCATCACCTTCCACTAGCTTGTAGTCGCCTACTACATCGTTGGTATTGGTATAGGTGCGGAACTTGCTTAAACCATAGAGAGCCTCGGCTTTGGCTTTGGCTAGGAACGGATGGTTGGGCAGGTATTGTTGCATGATGATGATGTCGTATATTGCCCGGGTGTATTCGGAATAGATGAGATTCTGTCGGATACACTCCATACGTGCCAGATCCCGTAGCTGGAGGAATTGCTCGCGGGTGGTGGTCACAAAAGGATGACCGCCCCGAGTGGTGGACAGGATGGAGGTGCAACGCTCACGTCGTTTGAGCAGATTGGGGTGGGTGCTCTTAGTATCATCGTAGTCGTCACGTGCAGTGATGGGTGCCACCTCTGAGAGGAAATAGTCGCTGGGGAAATGGTAGTATTTGGTGTCGAAGAAGTTGGTGTCGATAGTCACCATGTCGAAAGGCAGGTATCCGTATTGCAGTACGTCGAAGAATCCGTCGGCCACTTGTTTGTCGTAGGGGCTGCTGAGATAGAACATGGTGAGACAAAGGCTGTCGGCCTCGTTTTCCATTGCGTGGCTGCGGTTGTGGTAACGAACGAAATTGCGCATCTGGCGTTCTTGACGTGCTCGTCCTGTGGCTTTTTCCTCGTCGCGCATGGCGATAGATTCCCAGTTGTGATCCTTGAAATAGTGTATGGCCTCATGTCCGATGACGAAGGCCAGCTGAGCCTCGTTTTCTACCTGCGCTATCATACCGGTGGTAACAAAGAGCATACCTTGTCCTGTCATAAAAGCATTGACGTCGGGCGATTTGATGGTGTAGATCCTAATCTGGTTGCGAAGCTCGGGATAATCCTTCATCAAGGTGTCGGCAATATGGTTGAGCATCTGGGTGATGGGGTCTCCATAGAGCACCCGCCCGCTGGCCATAAGTCGGTTGATACGATAGGATACTTCGAGAACTTTGTCGTTATTTTTCGACTTTCCATTATTGTATTCGCGAACGCGCTGTTTGTTTTGCGAATATAATTCATCCAACGATAGTCTCAAATCGGAAGGAATGGGACCTTGTGATTTGATGCCGTCAAAGTTGTCGATGATGCTTTGAGCTCCAAGATTGAGGCTTAGCAATATGGCTACTATTCCAAGGAGAGTGCGTTTCATGTAGGTCTGATTGATGTTGCGTTGTTAAAGGGATTCGGTGAAGAATGAAATGAGGACAGAGAAGTAGAGGGTGATGAATGATCTGAGAGCAGACAAATTTACGTGCAGGGAACTGTCGGCTGTTCTCAGATCATAGTTTATCGGCTATTTGATTCGATAATTCTTAAGGTAACCTCTAAAAATTGGTTTTCGAACGATTTTTGATTATGGGCGAGAAGATTTCACCTTTGAACGAGGGCGCAATGCGGTGCATTGTAACCGAATGAAAAGGTGAAAGAT
>JAZUDW010000032.1:0-7915 GCA_045639845.1 Bacteroidales bacterium | reverse complement strand
AAGGTGATGCAGAAGCTCATTCCCGAAGCACCTCACGAGGTGCTCCTTGTGCTCGATGCCTCTACGGGGCAGAATGCTATAGAGCAGGCTCGTCAGTTCACGGCAGCCACCGAGGTCAATGCCCTGGCACTCACCAAGCTCGATGGCACAGCCAAGGGTGGCGTGATCATCGGCATTGCCGATCAGTTCAAGATTCCCGTGCGCTATATCGGCCTGGGCGAGAAGATGACCGATCTGCAGGTGTTCAATGCATCTGAATTTACCGATTCACTGTTTTCTCAAAAATAATATATTTATTCGATAGGCAACTTTCAATAAATCAGGGTTCGTCAGCAACCAGTTTTTTTGAAAGTTGCCTATTCTCTTTTTTTTCTCTCCTGCTAATCTCTATGAAGATCAATATTATCACCTTAGGTTGCTCTAAGAATGTGGTTGATTCGGAAAATGTTGCCGGTCATCTCGTAAAAGCCGGATTTGAAGTTTGTTTCGACAGCAATCGCAAAGATTGGGATATCTGCATTGTGAATACGTGCGGTTTCATTGGCGATGCCAAAGAAGAATCGGTAAACATGCTTCTTGAGCTCATTGATGTCAAGACCCGAGGCCGGAAGCCGCGAAAGATCATCGCTGTGGGATGCCTGATAGAACGCTATAAGAAAGATCTGATGGTCGAGATGCCCGAGATTGATGCCTATTACGGAGTGCACGAGTGGAACGAACTCATCAACTCGCTTGTTGATCAGTATTCGGGTCAGCTCGCCGATGAGCGTAAGATAAGCACGCCGTCGCACTATGCTTTCCTCAAGATTGCCGAAGGTTGCAACCGTAGTTGCTCCTATTGTGCCATACCCTTGATCAGAGGCAAGCATGTGTCGCGTCCCATGGATGAGCTGGTAGCAGAGGCCAAACAGATGGTAGCCGATGGGGTGAAAGAGATCATCGTCATCTCGCAAGATACTACTTATTATGGCGTTGACCTCTATGGCTCGCGCCGTTTGGGCGAGCTCCTTGAACGTCTGGCCACCGAGACCGGTGCTCCTTGGATACGTCTCCACTATACATACCCAACGTCGTTTCCCACCGATGCTATCGAGGTGATGCAGCGTTACCCAAATATATGCAACTATATCGATATCCCGCTGCAGCATATCAACAGCCAAATCCTCAAGTCCATGCAGCGCGGCATCGACCGTGAAGGCACCCTGGCCTTGCTCCGTCAGTTCCGCGAGCTTATGCCCGATGTGGCTATCCGCACCACGCTCATTGTAGGCTATCCCGGCGAAGGCGAGGCCGAGTATGCAGAGCTGCAAGCGTTTGTGCGAGAAGCACGTTTCGACCGTATGGGCGTATTCGGCTATTCTCCCGAGGAGGGCACACCCTCCTATGCCTTGGGCGATCCCATCGATGAAGACGAGAAACAGCGTCGTATCGATGAGCTGATGGCTATACAGGAACAGATCTCATTGGAGAAAAACGAAGCCAAAGTAGGCAAGACCTATCGCACACTGATCGATCGTCGCGAAGGCGATTACTATATAGGACGTACCGAGTTCGACTCTCCCGATGTTGACGACGAAGTAGTTATCACATCATCGCGACCGCTCTCCGTAGGCGAGTTTTATGATGTTACAATAACGTCGGCAGTAGAGCACGACTTGATGGGCACTGTGAAGTGACAACACTATCCTTCCCCTCTTTTCAATTCTACTTCTGGCTGTCGATCCTCCGTAGGGCCCATGCCGTAAGGAGTGCCAGTCAGTATTGGCAGCGGTGGCGTGCTGCTATCTGTGACGCGAATCAAAATATATTACGAAAGGTATGACAAAGCTGAGCGAACTGTATCAAAGCGAGATACTCATTGACCGTATTGCCCAATCCCTACAGCCACAGCAGGCACGACTTCATCTGTCGGGTCTCAAAGGCTCCTTGCTTTCACTAGTCGGAGCCACCTTTGCACAGCGCCACCCACATAGGCAGCATCTTTTTATCGCACCCAGCAAAGAGGATGCCTATTATCTGCTCAATGATATCGAGAGCCTCTTCGACGAGGTGGATCTAGAGCTCGACAAGAAGCGTGTGCTCCTCTTTCCCAGCTCCTTCCGCAAGCCTTATCAGGTAGAGGAGGTCTCCAATGCCAGCGTGTTGCAGCGGTCGGAAGTGGTGAAACGCCTCAACGATGCTTCGCCTATCGTGGTTGTCACCTATCCGGAGGCCCTGTCGGAGAAAGTGGCTTCGCAACGCACCATGAGCAGCAACACCCTTACCATTCATAAAGGCAGCGACATTACGATGGACTTCGTGATGGAGATGCTGCAGTCCTACGACTTCGATCATGTCGATTTCGTGGTAGAGCCAGGGCAGTTTGCCATTCGTGGCGGATTGCTCGATGTATTCTCCTATGCCTACGAGCATCCCTTCCGTATCGATTTCTTTGGCGATGCCATCGATTCTATCCGTTCGTTCGACCCTGTGTCTCAGCTCTCCATCAAGCATCACGACGAGATCACCATCATCCCCAACCTTGCCACCCGGCACGCTGCGCATATCCAAGTCGATGAGAAGGTAAACCTGTTGCACTACTACGGCGAAGACGATTTCGTATGGATCCAGGGAGTGATGATGACCAGCGAGTCCATCGATGCCTCCTATGCTGCCGCCCGCAAGGTATATGAGAATCTACAGACCACGGTGCCGCAGACCCCTCCCGAACAGCTCTATAGCACCGCCCACGAGTTCCTGAAAGATTTAACCCGCTGCAAGATCGTCGAGAGCGGAGCCTCCGTGTTTTACAATAAAGCAGCACGCATCGAGGTCAACGCCGATGTGCAGCCGGCTTTCCATAAGCAGTTCTCATTGCTGGCCCAGTCGCTCCATCAGTATAGAGAGCAGCGCTACAGCATACTCATCTGTACCAGCAACGAGCAGCAGCGCAAACGTCTTGAGAAGATTTTTTCTACCCTCACCCTCCAGGACGATACCATCGACAATGTCACCAAAGAGAGCCTGATGGCCGATATCCGCAGCATGATGATCTATCAGTCGCTTCATGCAGGTTTCATCGACCACGATGCACATATTGTCTGTTTCACCGACCACGAGATCTTCGAGCGCTATCATAAGTATCACGTGCGCGATATGCAGAATGCACATGAGGCGCTTACGCTCAAAGAACTCTTCGAGCTCAAGCCAGGCGATTATGTGACCCATATCGATTATGGTGTAGGCCAGTTTTCGGGTTTGGAGATGATCGAAAACAACGGCAAGCAGCAAGAGGTGATCCGACTGCTGTATAAAAACAACGACACACTCTATATCAGCATCCACAGCCTCCACAAGATAAGCCGCTATGTGGGCAAAGAAGGCTCCACACCCACCCTCAACCGGTTGGGCAGCAGCACATGGCAGGTGCTCAAACAGAAAACCAAGCGTCAGGTAAAAGATATAGCCAAAGACCTCATAGCCCTCTATGCCAAGCGCAAAGCCTCGCACGGCTTTGCCTTCAGTGCCGACAGTTATCTGCAAAACGAGCTGGAGGCCTCCTTCATGTACGAAGACACCCCCGATCAGTACAAAGCCACGCGCGATGTTAAAGACGACATGGAGCGTCAGTCGCCTATGGATCGACTGGTGTGCGGCGATGTGGGCTTCGGCAAAACCGAGGTGGCCATGCGTGCTGCTTTCAAGGCCGTGTGCGACTCCAAGCAGGTGGCTGTACTCGTGCCCTCTACTATTCTGGCCTTCCAGCACTACAACACCTTCGTGGAGCGACTGAAGGATTTCCCCGTCACTATCGACTACCTCAACCGCTTCCGCACCGCCAAGGAGAAGACCCAGCTGCTCAAACGGCTGGAAGAAGGCCGTATCGATATCCTCATAGGCACCCATGCCATCACCAATTCCAAGGTGAAATTCAAAGATCTCGGACTCCTTATCATCGACGAGGAGCAGAAGTTCGGCGTGTCGGCCAAAGAGAAACTGCGTCAGATGAAAGTCAACGTCGATTGTCTCACCCTCACAGCCACCCCTATACCTCGTACCCTCCAGTTCTCGCTGATGGGTGCACGCGACCTCTCTGTTATCCAGACACCGCCGCCCAACCGTCAGCCCATACAAACCGAGTTGGCCAACTTCAACGAAGAGGTGATACGCGATGCCATACGCTACGAGCTGAGTCGTGGAGGGCAGGCTTTCTTCATCAGCAACCGTGTGGAGAATCTCTCTGAGATGGCCGGCCTGTTGCAGCGTCTGGTGCCCGAGGCCACCGTGGCCATAGCCCATGGTCAGATGGATGGCAAAGTCACCGAGCAGACCCTCCTGCGTTTTATCGAAGGCGAGGTCGATGTGCTGGTGGCCACCAGCATCATCGAGAATGGACTCGATATCCCCAATGCCAACACGATGATCATCAACAATGCGCAGAACTTTGGCCTCAGCGACCTGCATCAGATGCGTGGACGTGTAGGCCGTAGCAACCGCAAGGCCTTCTGCTATATGCTCATACCATCCTACGCCGCCCTTACCGACGATGCGCAGAAGCGGCTGCGAGCCATCGAAGAGTTTAGCACCATAGGCAGCGGGTTCAATCTGGCTATGCGCGATCTGGACATACGTGGTGCAGGCAATATACTGGGAGCCGAACAGAGCGGCTTCATCTCCGAGATAGGCTACGATATGTATCACAAGATTCTCAACGAAGCTATCGAGGAACTGAAGGAGAACGAGTTCCGCGAACTTTTCCTCTCAGAGATAGAGGAGAACAAAGCCTATGTGAAAGAGTGTGTCATAGAGACCGACTTGGAAGTGCTCATACCAGATTATTATGTCACCAGCGTGAGCGAACGTCTGCTTCTCTACAAAGAACTCAACGATCTCACCACCGATCAGCAGCTGGATCAGTATCGTGAACGTCTCATAGACCGTTTTGGCCCTATTCCCACAGCCACACAAGAGCTTATCAAGACCATTACGCTCCGCACCATGGCTAAAGATTTCGGCATTGAACGCTTGGTGCTCAAACAAAACAAACTCGTTTGCTACTTCAGCACCAATCCCGACAATCCCTTCTATTCGTCAGCCAATTTCTCCAAACTCATCCAATACGCTACCCGTCATTCCCGTACCGCACACTTCAAAGAAGGCAACGGCCGTTGTTCGCTCGTCACCGACCAAGTGGCGTCCATCCACCAAGCCATCGAGGTGGTGCGATGCATCGTAGGCGGAGCGTAGCCCCCTGCATAAGCTGCATCGCGGGCACTATCGCGTAGCGTGTAGCAGTTGGCTCGCTACTTGAATGTATTAGAGGTGACTTCTAAAAATCAATAAATCCTTCTATGATTATCTTATGGCAACCTCTAATAATTCATTTTTTTTTTGAAACGTAAATTGCCGTGAATTGCCGTGAATTAAACGTAAATTTTCGTAAATTATTATCAAACAATTGATTCACGATAATTCACGTGCAATTAACGGTAATTCGCGTTAAAATAAATCTCATGTGTACCAATTTTTAGAAGCTACCTTATGTGTTTTCGGAGTCTCGCTTGCATCAAAACAGCTATGCTTAACGTGAATATAACATGGCTCACATTTCGCTACGCTAAGTGATGATAAAAAAAATAAATTGGTACGATTTTGCTTTAGATCATCATTTAACGCGAACTTACCGATAATTGAACACGAATTAATCGAAAATTATCGATGCCGTTGGCATCGCCCAACTCATGAAAATTCGCGTACAACCTGCCAAGGAGAAAACACAGAGCTCTGATTTCCGAAATAAGAGACTCTTCTCAGCCACAGACAGAGCTCTGCTAAAGGCATAGAAGACACTCTTCTCGGACAGAGAGTGGTGGTGCTGGCTTCCGGCAGATGGACTGAAAAGACCGCTTTCTTCATAAACTATCAACATAGATTGTTTTTGCAAAAATACGAAAAAGAATTGGAATCACAACAGCTGTTTTGTCCGTTTTACGCAAAAATCATTTCGCCCCACCTCCGAAAATCTTCCATTGGAGGAATTTGCCCCTATCTGTACCCCAAAAGACAAAAAACAGCAAGAACGGACAATATTGGTACAGTGAAAAAAACACCAATGGGTGAACGTCCCACAACATTTCACGTAAAAATGTCGTCGTTTGGTGTTGCAGCACAAATTACCATGTAATTTTCCATGAATGCCCAGCATCCAGTAGTTCCTTGCTTATTGCATGAGACATGGGGTGCCTGATAATTCATGGAAAATTAGTGGTGATTCGTGTTCAATATTGTATGACTTGTGCGAACAGAATAACTATAATGCAAGAACCCTGCACGTTGTCTTTTCGAGTGTCCTACTTTCCCTGTTGTGCGAAATAGTAGTCAAGGTCGGTGACACTGTATTCGTACATGTACCATATGTAAGGACTTTGGTCTATCACCTTCTGCATAAAGAGGTAGGAATGATCCCAGTCGAACAGATTCTGCAAGGCGGGTGTAAAGCCCAAGCCACCGTCTTCGGGAGCCCAGCGGTGTACAACCTCCAGCGTATCGTCGAATATCAGACGAACCTCGTTCAGGTCGGCTTTAGCACTGCGTGGCACCACATACCCTTCCGCGGGCAGGCTGTCGCAGACCCACAGCCAGTCGGAGGCCGACAGTATCAATTGATTTTTTTTCCCGATGGAATGTGACACCTGCTTCCCGCCATCAACATACTCGACACGCAGTTTGTGACTCGAGTTGTTGCGTACCACCACTTTGTTTATGGTGGGATAAGGTTCTTTCTCGCACGAGAGAAGGCAAATACAGAGCATGGCCAAAGGCCACAGTTTCTTTATGTTTTTCATTTCTTAATGCATTAACGGTTTGTACTGTTCTGTTTGGCATATTCGTAGTCGAGTCGGCCAAATACGAAATAATTGTAAAATAATTGAAGCTCGTAGTCCACGCCCGAGCCATCCATTTGGACTCCGAAGGGGTTGTGCATGCTGGGAGTGAGCACCAAGCCCGTTTCGCTGTCGGCAATGGTATAGTTCATCGTCACGCCGTCGTCGTAGGTCACTATCAATGGCACCTGCTTGCATTTGTTCAATGTGATGGTTTTGATGTACCCTTCTTCGTCGAAATAGGTACTGTCCACAAAGCTGTGCCAGGGGGCGTGGTGTTTGAATCTGTAGAAATCGTTGTCCTTCACAGTATAATCCACGCCGTCGTAACTGATGGTGAGGTCGTGGCCTGACATGTTTCCTACCCAATGGGGAATATGGCTGTACCAATCTTCGTACATCGGACACCCTTCCATAACATAGGGGTAGTCGGGCTGTTTCTCACACGAACAGCACAACAGGACAGCCGCTACCAAGGCTAATAAAAAACTCTTTTTCATGTTGAAAGTATTTTTTTTTGTGTTAATAATAAACGCAATATTAGTGATGTTGTTTCAATGCATTGATGTGTGTTGTTTTGGATTTGCTGCCCCAACATCTCTTGCTAAATTTGCTGTAGAAATAATGCAGAATTGAACTATTTATAATATTGAATAATAAATATTTAAATACATTTTAAGGGGCAACTAGTTAGAAAAAGGTGAACAGTGATCACCGATCACCCATCTAACAGTGATCCGACAAATGTAATTGCCGGGAAGTATTCGCAGATCACTCATCACCGATCACTGATCACTCACCAATCACTTCACTTCATTAATAACAACAGGGGCTACTCGGCAAAATGTGTTTAATGAAAATCGTATTGTATGAGAAAATTGCTGCCTTTCGCCCTTGTTAGATGAGTCAACGTCATCCGCAAATGTCGTCGTCTGGTGTTGTGGCATAAATAATGTTAATTGTCGCTACTGCACCACCAGCTTCTTGGTGGCACCACCAGCCATACAGTGAATCGTAACCACATACACACCCTTGGGCCATTGACTTACATC
>JAZUDW010000031.1:0-25835 GCA_045639845.1 Bacteroidales bacterium | reverse complement strand
CGTCAGGCTATCGATGGCGATACTGCCCAGGTGGGTCCTCAGGTGGCTGAGAAGTTGGGCTTCCAGCAGGTGACCTATGCTGAGGAGCTCGTGGATGTGAACGAGAACAGCATCCGCATTGCCCGTCGCCTTGACACTGGTGTTGAGGTAGTGGAATCGCCATTGCCTACCCTCGTTACTGTGGGCAGCTCAGCTGCTGAATGCCGTTTCCGCATCGCTCCCCGTTTGTTGAAATACTGTAAAGCCATCATCCCTTCGGAGGCTGGTGACAACAAAGAGGCTGCCGAAAAGATGTGGGCAGAACGTCCGTATCTGAAACTGAAAGAATGGAACGCTGCCGCTATCAACCCCGAGATGGAGCGTCTCGGTATGTCTGGCTCGCCTACCAAGGTGAAGAGAATTGAGAATGTGGTGCTGATGAAGAAAGAGACCGTTGATGTGGCTCCCAACCAGACTGCCATAGACGATATGATGCGCGGTTTGATCGGTATCGCTTGGTAAATGGTTAAATAGATGTTGAATTGTTTGCTCCACTACGGTCGCTGACCTTCGATTTACTGTTTATTAGTTGATTTGATAAATAGAAATGTGACCAAAGAGGGTCTGACAACTCAACAATATTTTTAACGCTCTAGCATAAAAAGGGATTTGTTTTTATCAACCAAAGTATGGATTTATAGCAATATTTAAGCAAGATACACCGTACTCGTGTACACAAAAGTCGTTTTACGGTTCTTCTTAGTCCTATTTGTGGATAAATCAGTCCTAACATAATCTAGAACCATTTTTAATAAAAGAAGAAGTAATGAAAAATGTAATGATATATTGCGAACTCGACGACAAAGGTATCGTGGCCGACGTAAGTCTGGAACTGTGTACCAAAGGTCGTGAGATCGCCAACAAACTGGGTGTTAAGCTCGAAGCTGCAGTGTTGGGTGCTAACCTTGCTGGCGTGGAAAAACAGCTGATGCCCTATGGTGTGGATACTATTTTCGTGGCCGACGATGAGCGTCTGGCTCCTTATCGCACTTTGCCTCATTTCGCTGTAGTGAAAGGTCTCATCACCGACGAACAGCCTGATATCGTGCTCTTCGGTGCTACCCATATTGGCCGTGACCTTGCTCCCCATGTGTCGTCGGATCTTCGTTGTGGTCTTACTGCTGACTGTACTAGTCTGGAAATCGGTGACCATGAAGATGCCAAGACTGGAACCAAATACGAGAATATCCTCTACCAGATTCGTCCTGCCTTCGGTGGTAACATCATTGCTACCATCGTGTGCCCCACGGCTCGTCCGCAGATGGCTACCGTGCGCCGCGGTGTGATGAAGAGAGAGGTGCTTGATGCCAACTATCAAGGCCGTCGTGTAGATGTAGAGGTGAATAAATATCTAAAAGACAGCGACTGCTGTGTGAAGATCCTCCAGAAGGAAATCGTAGAGAAGACGGTGGATCTCGGCGGTGCTTCCATCATTGTGGCCGGTGGCTACGGTATGGGATCCAAAGAGGGCTTCGACAAGCTCTTCGACTTTGCTCGTCAGATCGGTGCCGAAGTGGGTGCTACCCGTGCTGCTGTGGATGCTGGCTGGACTGGCAATGAGCGTCAGATTGGTCAGACTGGTACGACGGTGCGTCCGAAGCTCTATATTGCCTGCGGTATCAGCGGTGCTATACAGCATCGTGCAGGTATGGACCAGAGTGCCAAAATCATTTCTATCAACACTGACCCCGAGGCTCCTATCAACGCTATTGCCGACTATACGATTATTGGCGATGTGAACGAGGTGCTTCCTATGTTGGCTGCTGGATATAAGAATATCCGCTAATTTATTGACCCTAAGATTGAAGAATTATGAATTTCTATAGTGACAACGATAGTTTGAAATTTTACCTCAACCACCCCGATATGAAAAAGACGGTGGAGTTGAAGGAACAATTCTTTGCCGACTATGGCAAATATCCCGACGCACCTGCCAATGCCGAAGAGGGTATTGAACATTACGAACAGGTGATGGACTTGGTGGGCGAGATCTGCTCGACAGTCTTGGCTCCCAATGCTGAGAGCGTGGATGCTGAGGGCCCCCATATCGAGAACAACGAGGTGGTCTATGCCAAGGGTACCGCTGCCAACCATGCTGCTTTTGCTCAGGCTGGTGTGTATGGTATGTCGCTGCCTCGCAAATATAACGGTCTCAACTTCGGCTATGTGCCTTATGTGATGTCGGCTGAGCTGATTTCTCGTGCCGATGCCGGTTTTGCCAATATCTGGGGCTTGCAGGAGTGTGCCGATACTATCTATGAGTTTGCCAACGACGAGTTGAAAGACAAATATCTGAAACGTATCCATGATGGTGCAACCTGTTCGATGGACCTTACTGAGCCTGATGCTGGTTCCGACCTTCAGTCGGTACGACTCAAGGCTACCTGGGACGAGGCATCGAATTGCTGGCGTCTGAATGGTGTGAAACGTTTCATCACCAATGGTGGTGCCGAGATTCACTTGGTGTTGGCTCGTAGCGAGGAAGGTTCGACCGATGGTCGTGGCCTCTCGTATTTCGTGTTTGACAAAGCCGACGGCGGCCTCACTGTTCGTCGTCTGGAAAACAAGCTGGGTATCCATGGTTCGCCTACTGCCGAGCTCGTATATAAGAATGCTCCTGCTCAGATTGTGGGTGAACGCAAGCTGGGTCTTATCAAATATGTGATGGCACTGATGAACGGTGCCCGTCTGGGTGTGGGTAGCCAGTCTGTCGGTTTGGCCGAAGCTGCTTACCGTGAGGCTTTGGCATATGCTGCAACCCGTGAGCAGTTTGGCAAGCCCATCAACCAGTTTGCCCAGGTGCAAGAGATGCTTACCACCATGCGTACTAAGATTGATGCCAGCCGTACTTTGCTGTATGAGACTGCTCGTCGCGTGGATATGACTAAATCGTACGAGGCTTTGGCTAAGGAGCGTCCCCTCACCGCTGAAGAGCGCAAGGACTATAAGCTCAATGCCCGCATGGCCGATGCTTTGACACCTATGCTGAAGATGATGAGTAGCGAATGGGCCAACCAGGTGGCTTACGACAGCATCCAGATTCATGGTGGATCGGGCTTTATGCGTGAGTATGCCTGCGAGCGTATGTACCGTGATGCCCGTATTCTCACTATCTATGAGGGTACTTCTCAGCTCCAGGTTGTAGCTGCTGTGAAGAGCATCGGCAATGGTCAGTATCTGAACAATATTGCACTGTACGACGAGATGTTCCAGGCTGCTGATAATACAAACGATGAACAGAAGGCTCTGCGCCAACAGTTGGTGGAGATGACTGCCCAGTACAACATACTGGCAGAGAAGGCTCGCCAGATGGCTGAGGTGCCAGAGCGTCGTCTCACTGAGATGCTCTCGTATATCACTATGGGCTATCTGTTGCTCCTCGACACTTTGCGTTGCGAATGCTTCATGCCTTCGTGTCGCAATCTGATCCAAATGGGTCGTGGCGAGATGGCTAAACATGCTACCTTCATCATGTAAAGGTGGTGTGGGCATCAAAAGGAATCGTGGCCTCCGGTGTGGGTCCCGTGAGTACCAAGGACAACATGTGATTGAATAAAATTTGGTATTTTTAACAATGACTTTTGGTGCCGACAGACGATAGATAAAGGCGGGGTTTCTGTGATGAACTATTCTGTTCAGTATCCGTTAACTCGCTGACTGAATGAAATTTTCGGAATCTAGTATATTTTTTGAGAGGGGACGTCGTGATGACCTCCCCTTCTCTTTTTGTCTTTTAACATTTTCTGTAGGCCTATTATTGTTTTTTTTCGTATTTTTGCATCGGCTATTATGGATATGGCCATTTTGATGATGTTGATATAAGTTGTTGAAATATTATGAATAAACGAATGCTCAAATCTGCTGTTTTGGGGTGTGTATTTGGATGTATGCTTTTGATGGCATCGGTGAGTCTGTGGGCTCAAGATACGGCATATGCTCGTAGGGTGATCGCTCATCTGTCGAGTGACATTCTTCATGGACGCGGTGCCAGCTATGGCGGCGACATGAGAGCGGCAGAGTATATTCGTGGCGAACTGACCCGCCTGGGGGTGGAACCTCTAGGTGATCGCTACTTCCAGTCTTATTGTTTCAACACTTTTTCGATGGAAGGCCCTTGCTGGATGAAGGTGAACGGCCATCAGCTGAAGGTGTATGATGAGTTCCGTCCTGCTTTTTGGAGTGCTTCGATCAACGAATCGGAGGCGCAGGTGGTGACACTACCGGTGGAGACTTTTCTAAACGCCGATGCCTTGCAGAAATTTATTGCCAAAAGTAAAACCAAACTGAGCAACAGTGTGATTTATATCGACTGTTCGCGTTTTAAACCGATAGTCGATGAGGACAAACGTTTCTTGAACCGCCATCTGGATGAGTTGAAACAACGCAATCCTTTCGGCAGTAAGGCTATCGTGGTGGGTCGTGATCAGCTGGCAACTCCTTCGCCGGCTGGTTGCGAATATGAGCGTGGCTATGCCTACATAGAGGTACTCAGCAGTGTGATGCCCAAAAGGATCAAGTCGTTGGGTGTGGGGGTAAATACGCAGTTCCTTCCCAACCATCGGGTGGTGAACGTGATGGGTATGGTGAGAGGCGAGGTGGACTCGATGATCGTCTATACTGCCCACTTCGACCATCTGGGCTGCATGGGTGAGGCTCTGAGAGCCGACAATGAAGATATGGTGGGAGGCGAGGTGATCTTCCCTGGGGCCCACGATAATGCCAGCGGTGTGGCTGCTGTGCTGGATCTGGCCCGTATGGCTGTGGATGAGAAGCCTCATTATACGATGGTGTTTATGTTCTTTAGCGGCGAAGAGTCGGGACTGAAGGGTTCGACGTACCAGGCTGCGCATCCTTCGATCGACTATTCGAAGGTGCGACTGCTGGTGAATATAGATCTTTTCTGCGGTGGCGAAGATGGCTTGATGGTATTTAATGCTACCGATCCTCGTTGTAAGGTTTATTTCGAAAGACTGTTGCTGCTGAATAAGTCGCTCGACATAGCACCTGAGATTCGTGCAAGGGACATGTCGTACAATAGTGACCATGCTCCTTTCTATAAACTCTGTCCGGTGATGTATGTGCTCTCAATGGGGCATCCCTTCGGTGGATACCATTCCCCATTGGACAATTGTAAGGGTTGCGGACTTGAATACTATCACAACCATCTGGTGCTGATAAGCACTATCGGTTTGTGATGCATTCATGGGTAAACTCTTAAGTGTTTTTTTTGAATAACAATAGTAAAACTCTGATATATGAACTTCAATCTTGCTGATATTCAACATCTCGCCCGTACTACTATCTTTTTGTATGGTGACGATGTGGCTCCAAAACAGATTCCTTTGCGTAAGGAGGAACTGACTTATCTGCTCTCGCTACGGAAAAACAAGAAAGACAGCATTGCTCAATTTCATCGCTATAATACTGAGAAGGAACATTATTCGCTGTGGATTGTCAGCTTCAACTCGGAAGAGGATATCTCGATAGTGAACGAGAAACTCCGCCGTGCTGCTGCCCAGATGATAGAGAAACTGGCTTCGGAAAATGCTACCGATATCGCTGTGACGGGTGCCGGATTGCTGCCTGAGGAGATGACAGCTTTTCTTGAGGGTCTTTCGATGGCCAACTACAGCTTTGACAAATACAAGACCAAAAAAGATTTCCACATCAACAATGTGATCGTTGACGAGCGTTTCTTGAAATACGATGAGCTGCAACGCAGTGTGTCGCTGTGGAACCATATAGAGGCTTGTCGCAACTGGGTGAATGAGCCTGTTATGTACTTGAACGCTGAGACTTTCGCCAATCAGATAAAAGAGAAGGCTGAGGCTCTGGGTGTGACAGTGACGGTGTTTGAGCAGAAACAGATAGAATCGATGAAGATGGGTGGCTTGTTGGCTGTGAACCGTGGTAGTGTGGATGAGGCCCGATTTGTGGTTCTTGAGTATAAGCCTTCCGATCGTATCAACTCGCGTCCCATAGCGTTGGTTGGTAAGGGTATCACTTACGACACGGGCGGTTTGAATATCAAACCTGATGATTATATGCAAGAGATGAAAAGCGATATGGCTGGTGCTGCTACCATGGCTTCGGCTCTTTTTGCTGCTGCCGAAAACAAGCTTCCTGTCTATCTGATGGCCTTTCTCCCGATGACTGACAATCGTCCGAACGGTAATGCCTATGCTGCCGACGATATCATCACTATGTATGATGGTACTACGGTGGAGGTGGTGAATACCGATGCTGAGGGCCGTCTTATTTTGGCCGATGCTATTGCTTATTCCAATCAGTTTATGCCCGAGCTGATCGTGGATGCTGCTACGCTTACGGGTGCGGCGGTACGTGCTATCGGCACGTTGGGTATTGCTGCTATGCAAAATGAAGCTTTCGGACCTATGCGTCTGCTGAAACTGGTAGGTGCTCAGGTTTATGAGCGTGTGGCTGAGCTGCCTTTCTGGCCAGAGTACGACGAACTCATCAAGAGTGAGGTTGCCGATATTCGCAACTGTGGCTCTGTGCCTCAGGCAGGTGCTATCACTGCTGGAAAGTTCTTAGCGCATTTTGCCAAGTATCCTTATATGCATCTTGATATTGCCGGTGTGGCTTATTTCTCTAAGAAAGAGCATTTCTATGGTGTGGGGGGCAGCGGCTTCGGTGTTCGTCTGCTCTATGCTTTCTTCCAGATGTATGACCTCACTAAGCGAGGTGTATAAATTATCGTTGGCGAGCATTTGAGCTGGGTGGCCCTCTGGTATAGTACGCTATAAATCAAAGGCTGTCACTTCTCAAGATGTGTGTATGAGTGATAGACGAGTGGAATTTGTGTGGATGATAGGTTTGTCTATCCCATAGTCAATGATACATTAGTTTTTTTGTGATAATTATTAACATTGAAAATAGAATCCTAAATGGAACAAAAAATAAAACTGGGTATTACCCAAGGTGATTTGAATGGTGTTGGCTACGAAGTGATCCTGAAAACGTTTTCGGATGCACGTATGTTCGACCGCTGTACGCCCATACTCTATGGATCAACCAAGGTGGCTTCGTATCATAAGAAGTTGTTGGGGCAGCAACATCAGGACTTGAATTTCGTGGCTATCAATAATCCTGGCGAAGCTGTAGATAAGAAATTCAACGTGATCAACCTTACCAACGAAGAGGTAAAGATCGATATCGGAAAATCTACCGATATTGCGGGTGAGCTTTCGCGTATTGCTTTGGATCGTGCTTGCGAGGACCTTAAGGCAGGCCTGATCGATGTGCTGGTGACAGCTCCTATCAATAAGAAGAATATTCAGTCGGTCGAGTTCGACTTTCCCGGACATACCGAATATCTGTCGTCTAAGTTTGGAAGCGATTCTCTGATGATGATGTGTTGTGATCGTATCCGTATCGGTATCATGACCAACCATCTTGCTATCAAGGATGTGCCCAATGCCATCACCCACGATCTGCTGATGGAAAAAATCCGCCTTATGCACGAATCTTTGAAGCGTGATTTCGCTATCCCAATGCCTAAGATTGCAGTGCTGGCTCTCGACCCTCATGCTGGTGATAATGGTGTGATCGGTACGCAGGATATGGATGTAGTGAAACCTGCTATCGATGAGGCTTTCAAGAGCGGTATATTGGCCTATGGACCTTTCCCCAGTGATGGTTTCTTCGGTTCGTCGGAATTTGGAAAGTTTGATGGATGTCTGGCTCTGTATCACGACCAGGGTTTAATTCCATTCAAGTTGATGTCGTTCACCAATGGTGTAAACTATACAGCTGGACTACCTATCATTCGCACCTCTCCTGCACACGGCACTGGTTATGATCTTGCGGGCAAAGATAAAGCTTCGGAGCAGTCGTTCCGCAATGCTGTATTCTTGGCTTGCACTATCCTTTGCAACCGTCAGGAGTATGATGAGCTTACTAAAGATCCGCTTCGTTAATGTGGGTTAATGTCAATTGATTTTTTGTACTATAGGCGGCTTTGGATTGATACGGGCCGCCTATAAACTATACATCTTTATCTTTATACCATGAAAAAACTGCTTCTTCTCGACGGAATGGCTTTGGTGTATCGCGCCTATTTCGCCCTCAATCGTAGCCCTCGTCTCAACAGCAAAGGCCTCAACACTTCGGCTGCCTTGGGGTTTACCACTACGCTCTACGATTTGATGCGTTCGTTGCACCCCACACATCTTGGTGTGGCGTTCGACCTCTCCGCACCTACGTTCCGTCACCAAGAGTATGAAGCCTATAAGGCCAACCGTGAGCCTATGCCCGAAGATATTGGTGTCATGTTGCCCTATGTGCATCGCATTCTGGATGCTTTCCGTATTCCGGTGCTTACTTGTGAGGGCTATGAAGCCGACGATGTAGTGGGATCGGCATCGGTGTGGGCTGAACGTGAAGGCTTTGATGAAGTGGTGATGGTGACTCCAGATAAAGATTTTGCCCAATTGGTGACTGCCAAGACGAAACTATATCGCTTTGGCCGTGGCGGCAAGCCGGATGAAATTTATGGTGAGAAAGAGGTATGTGAGCATTTCGGTGTCAGTCATCCCAAACAAGTGATAGACCTATTGGGTCTCTGGGGCGACAGCATCGATAATATTCCCGGTATTCCTGGGGTGGGGGAGAAGAAAGCCAAACAGCTTATCCTCCAGTTCGGTTCGATCGAGAATATGATCAAAAATAGCGATGAGATCCGTAACGAGAAGTTGCGTCTCGCCGTAGATCAGTATGCCGAGCAAGCCTTGCTCTCAAAACATTTGGCTACCATTGCTCTCGATGCACCTGTGCCATTCAGTCAGGATGAACTTCTGATCACCGAACCGGATTATGAGGCACTCCATGATGTATTCAACGAGCTTGAGTTTCGAACCTTCGCTAAACGTTTCTTTACCGACCTCTCTGTTACCCAACCAGATGTGGCTATGCGTTATATGTCCAAAGAGACTAAGCCGACTGCTACGTCCAAAAGTACCAAGAAGCAGTTTTCCGAGTCCGATTCCATGCAGCCTACGCTTTTTGATCTTGTGGATGCAGGCTCTTCACAGCAGACTGATATCGACATGCTGCCAGTGATGCCTATCCAAGGTGATGTTGCTGTTATCGTCAGTGGTCCGCAACTGGCCTTGGCTGTTGACGCCGACACGGTATATACTACTACTGTAGATAAGATCGATGGAGAGGGACTGAAGTCGCTATTGGAGAATCCTGATACACTAAAGCTTTGTTTTGACCTTAAGAACCTCAAATACATACTTCGTGAGTTTGGCATTGAGATACAAGGTCGCATTTTCGATGTTCAGTTGGCTCATTATCTTGTGGACCCAGAGATGCGCCACACGCTTGAGTTTATTGCTCAGGCCAACGTAGGCTTTGAGCCAGTCGATACTGTGACTTCTGCCGCTGTATTGTGGTCACTCTATCCGTTGCTCTCATCCCAGATGCGTGATGCTCATCTAGAGCAGCTCTATAGCGATGTGGAGCTGCCGCTGGTTGATGTGCTTATCAGCATGGAGCAGGAAGGAGTTCGTATCGATGTTGATTCTCTTAAGGCCTATTCTGCTCAGTTGGCAACCCAACGCGACAATATCGAACAGCAGATCTATCAACTGGCTGGTGTTACCTTCAACATCAGTTCTCCTAAGCAGTTGGGCGAGGTGCTGTATGAACGATTGAAGATTGTGGAGAAAGCACCGCGTACTGCTACCAAACAGTATTCTACTGCCGAAGATGTGATGGTGAAAATGCGCGACAAGCATCCTATCGTGGATCTCATACTCGGCTATCGTTCAATCACCAAACTGATAGGTACCTATCTAGATAGTTTCCCAAAACTGATCAACCCCGTTACTGGTCGCTTGCATACTTTCTATAATCAAACGGTAACAGCTACCGGACGTCTCAGTAGTAGCCGCCCTAATCTGCAGAATATTCCTATCAGGACCGATCAAGGTCGTGAGATACGCAAAGCTTTTGTGGCCCGCGATGATGATCATGTGCTACTTGCTGCCGACTATTCTCAGATCGAACTCCGCATCATTGCAGCTCTTTCTCACGACAAGCACATGATAGAGGCTTTCTCCAACCACTATGATATCCATGCCGCCACTGCTGCTCGTATCTATGGTATTCCTATGGAGGAAGTGACTAAAGATTTGCGCCGCAATGCTAAATCCGTCAATTTTGGTATTGTATATGGTATAAGTGCTTTCGGACTCTCGGAGCAGCTGTCTATCAGTCGTAAAGAAGCTTCTTCGTTGATTGAGGAATATTTTACTCAATATCCCGATATCAAGCGCTTTATTGATCAGAGTATAGAGCAGGCTCATACGCAGGGCTACGCGCAGACGCTCTTAGGTCGTCGTCGTTATCTCTACGATATCAATTCTCGTAATGCAAATCTTCGTTCCTTTGCTGAACGCAATGCTGTCAATATGCCTATACAAGGTACTAGTGCCGATATGATCAAGATAGCCATGATCCGCATTCATAATAGGTTCTTGGCTGAAGGTCTGCAAAGTAAGATGATTCTCCAGGTTCACGATGAGTTGGTGTTCGATGTGCTCAGTGCTGAGTTGAATCAGGTGAGAGAGATTGTAGAATATGAGATGCTTCACGCCCTTGAGTTGCCCATTCCTATTGAGGTGGGTATTGATGTGGGAAAAAACTGGCTGGAAGCACACTAGGTTGGTGTGACAACTGCTCGATGTAGTAGTGGTATGAACTCCCGGTGGATATTTCAATCCTTGTTCCCCAGGGATATTTCCTTATATGATTGTCCGCATAGCAGTTTGGGTACCCCTCTATATTTCCATTCCTAATAGCGGTCTTTCGCCTCGCACCACAAACTCGTTCAGTTTGACCAGTACGCTTTAAAATCATGATAAAAAGGCTATGGTGAATGTGGTATAATCAAGCATCACCTATATACGTATAATATTTTACAAGAAAAAAATGCGGGGGGGGGACTGAATACTTTTTACAAGGAAGATTTGTTGAGGTCTTTTATGTTTTTGAAGGGATAACTAATTGAGGTTTTCGAAGTATTGAATTCGTTCTATGATTTTGATGAATGGATGTTGTTGGTATCATTCATCCGTACTCTCGTTGAATGATTGTAACCGTTCTATAGAGATCATCTCTTCGGCGGCTATCTGGTATTGTGCTTCTGTATCTTGGATGTATAGCCTTCGTATTTTTTTTCGTCGTTGTTGGGCCAGAATCTTCTCTATGGAATCGACACATTTATTCGCGTCGTTAAGGATATCAGATTCCCAGAAGCGTAGCACTTCGTAACCCATATCAGCAAGTTGCTGATTGTTGCGTATATCTCGTGTTTTGTTGCGTTGAATTTTATTGATCCAAAACTGCTGGTTAGTATGAAAATGGTTAGGGTTGAAGTTTCGTCCGTGCCAGAAATCTCCGTCGCAGAAAACAACTGTCTTTTCTCCTCTGAAAGAGAAGTCAGGTTTCCCTGGCAACGAACGATCATTGCGACGATAACGGAGACCTCTCTGCCATAATACTTTAGCCATGATGTTTTCTATACGAGTGCCGGTGGCACGATTGTGCTGCATACACCGACGACGTTGTGATGGTGACAGTGGATCCATAAGAAGTGGTCAGTATAGGAAGTTGTTGTAAGGATAGCGTATAGCGTGAATCTGTTTTACATACTGATATAATAGGTCGCGCAGTTGGTCGCAATTATCTTTGTTTGCTGCACTGATGAAGATTGTAGATTCTCCGTTTTGCTTTGCTTCCCATGACTCTTGTAGCATCGATAACGGCCAGTTCTCTCGTGTAATAGGCGTGAGATCGTCTTCTTCCTTTTGAATAAAGGTGTATGCGTCAATCTTGTTAAATACAAGAATGGTAGGCTTGTCGTCTGCTCCAATCTCATGAAGGGTGCGGTTTACGGCGTTGACTTGCTCTTCGTGATCGGGATGGGATATATCGACCACATGGATCAACAGGTCGGCCTCTCGTACCTCGTCGAGTGTGGATTTGAAACTCTCAACGAGCGCATGGGGCAGCTTGCGTATGAAACCTACAGTATCGGTAAGGAGGAAGGGTAGGTTGCCTATCACTACCTTACGTACGGTGGTATCGAGTGTGGCAAAGAGCTTGTTTTCTGCGAATACATCGCTCTTGCTCAAAAGATTCATGAGTGTTGATTTGCCTACATTGGTGTAGCCTACGAGGGCTACACGAACAAGGCTCTCTCGATTTTTGCGTTGTAAGGATTTCTGTTTGTCGATGGTTGCAAGACGCTCTTTGAGCAACACAATCTTGTCAGTGATAAGACGACGGTCTATCTCTATCTGTGATTCACCAGGACCACGCATACCTATACCACCACGTTGACGCTCTAGATGGGTCCAAAGACCAGTGAGACGAGGTAGCATGTACTGCATCTGGGCCAACTCTACTTGTGTTTTGGCTGTGGATGTGCGAGCACGAAGAGCAAAGATATCGAGGATGAGCGAGGTTCGATCGAGTATACGAGTGCGCAGTTCGCGTTCTAGGTTTCGGAGTTGAGCCGGTGATAGTTCGTCGTCGAATACAAAGAGGTCGGGTTCAAGGGCTTGTGCGTATTCCTTTATCTCCTCTAACTTGCCGCTACCCACATAAGTTCGGGGATCGGGGTGGTCTAGTTTTTGAATTACCGTTTTCACAGCTACACCGCCGGCAGTCTCGAGCAAGAAAGCGAGTTCAGAAAGGTATTCTTCTGTGCGTTCCATAGTAGTCTGGCCTGAGCACACTGACACCAAGATGGCTTTTTCGGGAAGCACCTCGGTTGAGACCATGTTGCGTTCTTGTGGCGACAATCGTTTGGTAGGAGTTTGGGTGTCGTTTTGAACATTTTCACCTTCCCAATAGCCGGTTTGCGATTTCCATTTGCCTTTGTTGGTCTTCCAACTACCTTGTTTTTTCATTGTGACGTAATGTTGCGTTTATGAGAATCTGTTCCAGTTGTATAGAGAAATTTTCCCACGAAAAACGATTGTGAACGAATTGGTCTGCTTTATCGACTAGTGACTGAGCCAGATCTTTATTGCGAAGTAGGGTAAGTATGTGTTGTGCTGTTTGTTCTGCATTATCGGCAACGAGGATGGCTTCTCCATCGACTGCTTGTAGTGAGCGGTTGGCCAGCGGAGAAGTGACACAAGGGATATTCATGGCCATGGCTTCAAGTAGTTTGTTTTGGAGACCAGAACCTAGGTGCATTGGCGCTACGAATACATGGCCCGAGGCATAGCTTTGGCGTATGTCGCTCACTGTGCCGCTAACAACCACACGGCTGTTGGCTAGCTTTCGTACCGACAACGAGGGTGTGGCACCTGCTAGGAGCAGACGTGCTTCTGGCAGCTCCTTCCACACATAGGGCATCACTTTGTTGGCAAGGAATGAGGAGGCTTCTACATTGGGTGCATACTGCATGTTGCCACAAAAAACCACTTCGTATTCTTTTTTTACCTCAGGCATGGGGTGGAAGAAGTCGAAATCTACCCCATTGGGAACGATATGGATCTGATGGTTCATACGATGGGGTATGGCAATGCTGTCGGGTTCAGAGATAATGGTAAGGTCGTCAAATATTCGAAAAGCTTCGTGCTCCATGGCACGCAACATTTTAAACTCGTAGTGGAAGGCTCGATAGTGAATACTGTTGTGTCGCTCTTGGCGCATTCGTCGCTCCATATTTAGAGATAAAGCGTCTTGATAGTCCATCACCTTGGGCTTTGAAGAATGTATTACTAACGGCATGGTTCGAACCATTTGGGAATATACTACATCAGGGTTTACCAATTGTTCGAAAACCTTATATTCTTTACGAGCTGAACTGGAGTCCCAGTAGCCTAGTTGTACGGATTTGGCTTTAATGAAATTGCGAGCTAGGTTTTTGGCAGCGATGCGGCGAGGTATTTGCACAACCTTGAGATGTTCTACAAAAGGTTTTAACTTCTCAAGATCATGGTCCTCGATATGTTTGTGGCTGACACAGAATAGTGATACTTGATGACGTTGGCTAAGGCAACGTATCTGATGAAAAGCACGCAGTTTATCGCCTTTCTCAAGCGGGTATGGAAACCTTGGCAGTACTACGAGGATGTTCATGTTTGTATATGTATTCTTTTCTTTTTGTTTTAATTCAATATTTGCCTAACGGGCAAGTGAGAGGATTATTAGGTTCTTCTATCTAAATGCTTAGTACAGTAGGCTTTGGTTTAGGGCATATGTGTCAGAAACAGTGCCTACTTTCCTTCGGTCTGTAATCGATCTAGAACAATTTCCCTTGCGTACCTTCTGCCCATCCCATGTTTTCATCGATGTTGTCGGGCGTAGGGGTAATGGTACCTTCGTCGTTTTCTCCGTCGTCACCATTGTCGTTTGAGGGTTCGGGGGTTGGCTCGGGTAACGGATCTAGCCATACAAGGCTCTCAACATCGAAAGTGGTGATGCGTTTGCCTTTGGCTTTGTAACCCTTTACGCCAATGAAGTCGGCAACCTCGATAATCTCGCAGTCTATCTTCTTGCCCGAAGAGGAAGTGTAGTTTACCTGCAGGCGTGGGAATGTAGCCATGGAATATGACACCAACGAACTGCCTTCGCTTTCTTCGACAAAAGCTATTTTTTTATCAAAGTCTTCTATTTGGAAACGTTTAATATAGTAGTATTTGGTTTCCCCATCAAGATATATAGCGGTGACGATCTGCTTGGGATTGAATTTGCAGATCTCCATTAGGTCGTCATCAAAATGGTTTGAAAGGTCGAAGTTGTATGTCTTGAAGTATCCACTCTTGGTGAGGGTGAGAATGCGGTCTTTACCTTTAAACTCTCCTAGAAGGACTCCAACTTCATTCACATTGAGTCTGTTTACGTTGGTGTCGAACCAAATCTTGCGGGCACTGAGTGTTGATACACCCTCTCCTTTAACAGTGATGTTTCGCACCGCATTGCGAGTGAGTATGTTGCCTATAGACTGGCGTCCTTTGATGGCAAGCGATGCAAAATCGAAATCGAAGCTGACTTTTTTCAGCTTGGGGTTGGAGGCGTGATGAATGGTGATGATCTCAGCCTCGCCATTGGGATTTGCACTGAAATATAGCACTTTGGTACCTTTGGTGTCTTTGGTTAGTGTGTATTCGCGGTCTCGGATAATGCCAGTAACAGCGAAACGTTTCACCATAGAGTTGCCGAAGGCACCGTCGCGATAGATCATATTATATACAGTACGTTCGTCTCGTTTGCGGAACACGTTGACGTAGATAATCTCTTTGCAATCGTCTTTTCCTACGAATATCTTTTCTTGCACTTTGAGAACTCGGAATGTTCCATCGCGACGAAATACGATAATATCATCCATCTTAGAGCAGTCGCATACAAACTCGGCTTCATCGTCTTTCTTCAAATTGGTACCAACAAATCCTGTTTGCCGATTGACGTAGAGTTTCTCGTTGGCCACGGCCACCACTGTGGAGTCTATATCGTCGAAGTTGCGTATCTCGGTCTTTCTTTCTCGTCCTTGACCATATTTCTGTAAAATATGGCTGAAATAGGCTATTGCATAATCTACGAGGTGCGCTAGATGATTCTTTACTTCTTCGATGTTCATCTCGATGTTAGACAGCTCTTCCTGAGCTTTCTTGATGTCGAATTTAGAAATTTTGCGCACGGGTTTTTCGCAAAGTTTGAGCACATCGTCGCGGGTGATCTCTCTGCGGAAAAGTTTGCGATAGGGGTCGAAAGCTTTTTCAATACCAGAAACCTGATCTTCCCATGATGCGCTGTCTTTCTCTAGAACTTTGTATATGCGTTTTTCGAAGAATATCTTTTCGAGCGATACCCAGTGCCAACGACCTTCCAACTCGGCCAACTCTATCTCTAACTCTTGTCTGAGCAGATCTTTGGTGCGATAGGTATTGTGGCGAAGTATGTCGCTAGCAGTCATAAATACAGGCTTGTCGTTAACGATGACGCAAGTCTGTGGAGAGAACGAGGTCTGGCAATCAGTGAAAGCATAGAGTGCGTCGATCATCTGGTCGGGCGATACGCCTGGAGATAGATAAACAACGATCTCTACTTCCGATGCTGTGTTGTCGTCCACCTTCTTGATCTTGATCTTCCCTTTGTCGTTGGCCTTGAGAATGCTGTCGATAAGCACATCGGTGGTGACACCGTAGGGTAGCTCGGTGATCACAATAGCTTTCCGTTTTTCATCATGGTGCATGCGTGCACGAATACGCAGACGCCCCCCAGGGGCAGCATCGTTGTAACGGCTTACGTCGATGAGACCACCGGTGGGGAAGTCGGGGAATATCTCGAAGGGTTCATCGCGGAGTATTTTGATGGACGAGTCGAGGAGCTCGCAGAAATTATAAGGGAGTATAACAGAAGTGAGCGTTACGGCAATACCTTTGGTGCCTTGAGCTAGGAGCAGAGGAAACTTGATGGGTAGCGACACAGGTTCTTGTTTTCGTCCATCGTACGAAGGTTTCCATTGGGTGGTCTTGGGGTTGAACACCACCTCTTTGGCGAACTTAGATAGCCGGGCTTCTATATAACGGCCTGCTGCTGCATCGTCGCCGGTAAGTATGTTACCCCAGTTACCTTGGCAGTCGATCAGAAGTTCCTTTTGACCCAAGTTGACGAGAGCGTCTTTGATGCTGGCATCACCGTGAGGATGATATTGCATGGTGTTGCCCACAATATTGGCGACTTTAGTAAAACGGCCGTCGTCCACCTCTTTCATGGCGTGAAGTATGCGTCGTTGCACAGGCTTGAGACCATCGTCGATATCTGGAACCGAGCGGTCGAGGATCACATCACTGGCGTAGTCTATCCAATAGTCTTTAAACATGGTGTTGAGCGACAATGTTGATCCGTTGGCATCAGTAGAATGCGACACAGATTGTTGCTCATCGTAATTTTGCTCTATCTCCATTCCGTTGTTTTCGTTCTCGTCCATAGTTCAATCAATTACATTTAATAATTGTCCGATGGTGTCGGACACTGAAAATGCAAAATTACTACAAAAAACTCATTTGTCAGTACAATATTATCAATAATTTATCAACATTTCCATGTTATAAGAGCAATTTGCCCTCTTCCATCTGTGTGCTATGTGCTCGCATGGCGTTGTAGAATGGACTAGCAACCTACACTATTGAGCTCAAAAAAGCAGTCAATCTTTCAAAAGATAAGACTGCTTTTTTGCAACATTGCGCCCTCAGTACTACAAATAATACTCGTTTATCTGGCCAATAAACATTTCCAACAAAACGGTTTCTGATTTCTGTAACCATTATCGGCGGTCGAAACTCATGTGGAATAGGTTGTGTATCGAAAGTGTTACTCCGTTTTCTTCCCATGCATCGTCCTCTTCAACTTCGAGGGTCATCTTGTTGAAGTCTATTTGTTTGATGGTGTAAATCTCATCTTCCCATTGCAGCTTATCTCCGATTACCAAGTAGGGCTCGTCTTTTGTGTCGGCATTGCCAGATACTTCGTCGAGTGAAGTCACTGTCACTATTCCGTTGTTGTTGAAGGTGAGTCTGAGCAGTCCGGCTTGATAGTATTCTCTTTCGGTAGTACCGTTGATAGTAGTTTCCTCAAAGCAGTCAGCGTTATTGGACCATGTGCCGAGGATCAGTTCCGCATTGTTTTTCTTGCACGATACGAATAGCAAGGCTGTCGCTGTGATGAGCATCGTAAAAAATGGTAGTTTCTTAGTCATGACGTTGATGGGTTTTGTGTTATGATTAGCGTATGTTGGTGTGATGATGTGTGTGGTATCATCGCGAGGACTCGATTATCTAGCTTGTTTTTCCATGTCTAAACAATACGGGAGGCCGTGTTATTCCCGTGTTGTAGGTTGGTCGTTGTTGCCGAACCATTCCGATATTTTGTTTTCGGAAGCCTGCACCACTTCGGGGTCTGCACATGCCGATATAGCAGCCACTGCGGCTGCCAATACGGCACCGTCGTCAACGAGACCACCGGGAAGAAAATCTGAGATGGCATCGATAGGAGAGATAAAGTATCCCAATGCCGAAACGATAGCGGCCACCTGGGCTACGTTGGTCTTACCGAGCTTCATGGCATAAAATAGCTTTAAAGCATTTAATAGCACTTTTTTGCCTGCTTTCATTCCCACAGTCTGAACTTTGTGCCAAAAAGAGCTTTCGCTGTAATCTTTTGCGAATTTCTTATGTTTAGGGTTGATGCTTTGTGCCATAATAGAGTGATGATGTTTTCTATGTTATAATAGGGGTGTAGCGATGAAAAGAAAATACTCAAGAATGTAGAATGTTTTTTTCTTGAAAGCAGAAGAAAAGGAACGATCCCTTTTTGTAGTGTGCTTTATAGCCGTTGGTCGCCACCAGAGGAGGTGCTGAACTCTATTAATTTACGATGAATCAGTTCCACTTGACGTTGTCGTGGGTTGCCTTCGTAGTTGAGCACCACATAGTCGGCACGGTCCATCTTCTCTTCTGCCGATAGTTGGTGTAGCATTCGAGCTTCCAATGCCTCGCGTGAAGTTTCGTCTCTTTGTTCCAATCGGCGGATACGTTCTTCGTGTTCTAGATACACAGCCACCACCTTGTTGGTGTGTCTCTCCAGACCATGTTCGTATAGTATGGCACATTCGAATACCACGTAGGGGGCGTCTTGCTGCGATGCCCATTGTAAAAAATGATCCATCACAGTAGGGTGTATCTGCTGCTCCAGCCATCGCAGTTCGTTCTGATTGGTGAATACTATCTGTGCTAAAGCCTTTCGGTCTATGTTTCCGTTGGAAGATAGGATGCTGTTGCCAAAATGCTCACGGAGGCACTCTATGAATGCATTGTCACTGTAGAGTCGGTGGGCTTCGCTATCTGCCACAAAGCAAGGAACCCCCAATTGGCGAAACACTTCCACGACCGTCGATTTTCCACAGCCTATGCCGCCTGTGAGTCCTACTTTAAGTGGCGTGATAGGTTCCATTATTTTGTGTTGTTGATAACGATGATCTGAACTCTGTCGGTCGAAAGGTCTTTGATGCGGACATATTCAGGGAAACGGGCAATAGAGAGCATGCGCGAGTCTCCGTTTTCGGATATCTTGTTGCTCACTTCCACATAGAAATCGTCGGCTTTGGGGCGGTCGAAATCTTTGTTGGCTACCCAATAGTTAACCGTCACCTTTTCTGGATATATTCTCACTTTCGACAATGTGTCGATATGGTTGTAGTGAACTGGCACCACGACGCTGCTTTGTGTACATTCTTCCGTAGGGATGAATATACGGATATCGGGTGTCGAAATATACAAGTCGGGATATCTGTTCCAACTGGTGTCGATGTTCAGCGTATAGTAGCCCGATGGGCCGATATTGGCTATCTGAGTGTTGGTGATCTTGAGCTGCTCTATTTTAGACAACGAAGAGCTGCTGCCATAGAGATACACCGTGTCGGGTTCTATTCGAGGGGTGCCATAAAGGCATCGCCCCGGAGCAAAAGTGAAACTCACATCGTCCATCAGTGGACGGAAGGCTTTCGATAGGCGCTGGGCCACTATCAGATGGAGGCTTTCTGTAACGGTCTGTATGTTGACTTTCTCGCTGAGATTGTATTGTTTTTTGATGTCGTTGATCATCTGGGCTACAGACAAGCGAATGGGTACAGGATCGGAGGTGCCCTCTACTGCCGACGGTATCTGCAGACGCACCAACAGCGGTTGTCTCCGCATAGCCAGCGAATGGTGCAAAGCCAAGAAACCATTGCACTGCATATTGAAGGTCACAGTGCTGTCGGCCGACATCATAGCGTATCGTGCGGTGTCGTAACCCACGTATACCACCTTCAAGGTGGTAGGGTAGGTGTTGGTAGACGACATAGAAACACCTATCCATACCAGCAGTGTTGCTGCCAATATGATGAGAAATGATTTCAAATTATTGGTGTTGTTCGTTGCGTCCATCGTGACAACATAGAGAATAGGTGAGAACGGTTCGTTCTCACCATTCAGTATCGTTCTTTCTATTCCGAAATACTAATTATTTCAGATGATTATTTGCCACTATTTTCAGGCAGAGGCTGAACCATGTTTTTCTCAACGGTTACCACGGTACCATTGGATATCTCAATCTCTACGGTGGTGTCGGCCACAGCGTGGACCTTGCCATAGATACCGCCCGAGAATATCACACGGTCGCCTTTCTGCATGCTTTCGCGGAAAGCTTTCTCTTTTTTGGCTTGTTTGCGTTGGCCGCTACCCATGAGCCACATGAAGAAAATCAGTACCACTACCATGAGGAGCATAGAACCCATGCCGCCATTCTGTGCTTGTGCTTGAAGAAGGATAAGTGTATTCATTTTTCTCTTTTCTTTTATATTCTATTAATATGTATAATAATCTGTATTGTAAAAAATCTATATCTCAACCAAAGAGGATCCGAAGGTGCAAACATGTAGTAGGGCAACAATATCCTAAGATGGAGTTCTTAAGCTAACGAATAAAAAACGCCCATTGTCCCATCATTGGTTGCACATCAAGTATCCATCCAATCGACACAGCTCTATCTTACCTTTGCCTGTATGCGGAGTTTGGTACGTGAAGGTTGCGTGTTGCTCACCACAGTCACCTCTTGTAGTTGCTGGCCTACTTTGCCGGCACTGTTGAATGTCACGGTCACGTAGCTGCTTTTGCCAGGGGCCAAGGGATCGCGAGGGTAGTCGGCCACGGTGCATCCGCAGGTAGCCTCGCAGCTTGTGATCAAAAGATCGGCGTTGCCCTCGTTGGTGAACTTGAAACTATACGAGATATTCTCACCTTGCGACAGATTGCCAAAGTCGTGCATCTCTTTGTCGAATTTTATGATAGGCATTTTCTCCTTGCTGTTGTATCCTTCGGCACTATTGGGGTTGTGTATCATATCCACGCCCACGGAGTCTTTGCTGTTGTTACCGTTGTTGCAGGCTGTGCCGCATAGCGAGAGGGCCAGCAAAGCCATTGCCCATAAAGTAGTGTGTCTTTTCATATATTCCGTTGAGTGATGTTGATTTTTTGTACCCCAGCTATTATAGAGTAGGGGATAGGTAATCGATAGGTGTCAACATTTCTAAAGATTGTCGGTCTCGTCGTTGTCGTCGGGAATGAAGAGACCACGGCCCGATTTGTTGATGCGTCCCGACATTCTAAGGTCGATCAGTATCTTGTCGAGAATACCGTTGATGAAGATGCGGCTCTTGTCGGAGCTGAACTCTTTGGCCAGTTCAATGCACTCATCCACCGTCACACGTTCGGGTATCGACTCGCATTCAGTGAGCTCCACGATAGCCATATTGATGATAATAAGGTCTATCAGAGCTACACGTTCAAATTCCCAGTTCTGGAGGTGGCTGCGAATGAGGCTCTCGTTGTTTTCGAAGTTGCGAAGGGTAGATATGAGCAGCGTGCGGGCAAAATTGTAGTCGTCGCAGTCTTTCAGATTGCGGTCGTCGTGCATCATCGGTAGGGGAGTGGCCTCGTCCATATCCTCGTTCAGGTCTTTCAGGAACGAGTAGTTGTATTGGGCTACCTGGTCGAAATCGTCGTCCCACCAAAGGCTGCGTTCCTGGAATATGGAACGGATGCCGTTGTCGTTGATGAGGTATTTGAAGAGGTCGAGAGCCATACGTTTGTCGTTTTCGAAGTTGGTCTCGGGCAGTGCCATGTATTCCTTATATCGGGGTGTTGTCTTGATGGTGTTGCAAGCGGTGCTGAACGGTTCCTCGTTCACTTCCCAGGGAAATTTCAAAGCATCTACATGCTGGCGGTAGTCGAAGTTTTCAAACAGACGGTTCAAGAAAGAGTTTTCAACCATGCGGTAAGAAGGATTCTTTTCCTCCCAGGTAGGCATCATTTTTTTGAGACCAGACTCTATAATGACACGGTTGATGTTGATATACTGACGCAGACAACCAAGCTGGAGCGAAGCCAGTTCGTTGAGGTGCTGCACATTGTACGAGAAATTCTTGCCAGCGGCAGACACATCGTCCAAACCCGACGATTTGTAGGCATATACGGTCTGCAGTACTTTGGCACGGAGAAAATGGCGGCTTAACATAGTTCTGTCAATAGTTCTAAAAAATTGTTTTCTTTTTTAGGTGGGTTCTATAAATGCATTTCTTGCGATTTTGATTGGATTAGCTCCACGCTGGTCGCTGACCTCAGTTGTCGAACAGATTGCTGTGCTAACTATGGTCAGCGACCGAAGTGGAGCTAAGCGAGGACGCATAGCGGGCTATGCAACCGATTGACAAGCATCAAGATGCTGGCAAACTTCAAAGCGCTGAAAAGATTACTGTTACCCATCATTATTGTTTATTTGTTTTATCGATGAATTTGTAGAACCCACCTTAAGTACTCAGTATTGAGGGGGGGTGAAGAACCGTTGAGACGTTGATCTGTCTATCTTCCAACCTGAAGCGTTGTTACAAATCAAAGTCTCAACGGTCCATCAAGATTAAATTACCACATTGATGATGCGTTTAGGCACGAAGATCACCTTTTTAGGCTCCTTGCCGCCCAGCCACTTCTGTGCTTCGGCGTTGCTTTTGAGCATCTCCACAGCGTCGGCTTGGGTGGCCGTCAGGGGCATCTCTATCATGAAACGGGTCTTACCGTTAAACGATACGGGATAGTTGTAGGCATCTTCCACCAGATACTGTTCGTCGCATACGGGGAAGGTGGCGAGTGTCACGCTGTCGTCGTGGCCTAGCAGGTGCCACAGCTCTTCGGCTATATGGGGAGCAAAGGGAGCAATGAGGGCTGCCAGTGGCTCCAGCACCTGACGCTTGTTGCATTTCAGGCTGCCGAGGTCGTTCACGCAGATCATGAAGGTGCTCACACCCGTGTTGAACGAGAATCGTTCTATATCCTCGGTAACCTTCTTAATGGCGTTGTGCAGCACTTTCATTTCGGCCTTTGTGGCAGGTTCGTCGCTTACGTTGAAGTTGTTAGCCTCGTCGTGATACAGACGCCACAGCTTGCGGATAAAGCGGAACACGCCCTCTATGCCGTTGGTGTCCCAAGGTTTGGCCTGCTCCACAGGGCCTAGGAACATCTCGTAGAGTCGCAGCGTGTCGGCACCGTAGCGTGCCACCAGGTCGTCTGGGTTCTGTACGTTAAACATAGACTTCGACATCTTCTCTACCTCCCAACCGCAAATATATTTGCCGTCTTCGAGCTCAAACTCAGCGTTGGCAAATTCGGGGCGCCAAGCGCGGAACTTGTCGAGATCCAGCACATCGTTGTCCACAATGTTGATGTCCACGTGTATAGGTACGGTGGTCTCTGCACGTCCCTCTATGTTCTTCGAGAGGAAGAGGTTGTTGTTGGTCTTCGAACGATACACGAAGTTCGAACGACCTTGTATCATACCCTGGTTGATAAGTTTCTGGAAAGGTTCTTCCTTCACGCTGTAGCCCATATCGAAGAGGAATTTGTTCCAGAAACGGGCATACATCAAATGGCCGGTGCCGTGTTCGGCGCCACCCACGTAAAGGTCCACATTCTGCCAGTAGCCAACGGCCTTGGGGGCGAAATATGCCTCGTCGTTGGAAGGATCCATGTAGCGCAGATAGTATCCGCTACTGCCGGCAAATCCGGGCATGGTGCTCAGCTCCAAGGGAAATACGGAGGTATGGTCTATCTTTTCTGTAGCCACCACCTGGCGGTTCTTCTCGTCCCAGGCCCACTGTGTAGCGTGGCCCAGCGGAGGCTCGCCGGTAGCGGTAGGTTTGTAGTCGCTAATCTCGGGGAGCATCAAAGGCAGACACTCTTCGGGTATAGTATAAGGTATATTATTCTTATAGTATATGGGGAAAGGCTCGCCCCAGTAGCGCTGACGGCTGAATATAGCGTCGCGCAGACGGTAGTTGATGGTGCGGTAGCCTATGTTCATCTCGCCCAGCTTGCCTATCACGGTGCGTATGGCATCCTTCACCTTCATGCCGGTGATGAAACCGCTGTTCACGCTGATGCCGGCCTTGCTGTCTTTGCTCTCGGTCCAGGTAGCCGGGTCGGTGAGGTTGTCTGGATCCTCGCCCGTAGGCACCACCACTTGGCGTATAGGCAGGTCGAAATGGCGGGCAAAAGCGAAATCGCGGCTATCGTGGGCAGGCACAGCCATGATGGCGCCGGTGCCGTAGCCCATCAGTACATAGTCGCTCACATAGATGGGTATCTTCTCGTTGGTGAGGGGATTGATGGCATAGGCGCCCGTAAACACGCCGCTCACCTTCTTCACCTCGGCCTGACGTTCGCGCTCGGAGCGGTTCTTGGCCCAAGCCACATACTCTTCCACGGCGGCACGCTGCTCTTGGCTGGCTATCTCCATCACCATTTCGTGTTCGGGAGCCAGCACCATGAAAGTCACGCCGAAGATCGTGTCGGCACGTGTGGTGAAAATCTCAAACTTTCTGCCCGAAGGGTTGCCGTCGCTGCCCAGCAGCTCGAAAAATACGGCAGCACCCTCGCTGCGACCTATCCAGTTGCGCTGTATCTCTTTGAGCGAGTCGGTCCAGTCCACCTGTTCCAGACCATCCACCAGACGCTGAGCGTAGGCCGTGATGCGTAGGCTCCACTGGCGCATCAGCTTGCGTTCCACAGGGTATCCGCCGCGCACCGAGAGTCCGTTCACCACTTCGTCGTTGGCCAGCACGGTGCCCAGCTCGGCACACCAGTTTACAGGTATGTCGGCCAGATAGGCCAGACGGTAGTTCATCAGCGTCTGCTGCTGCCGAGCCTCGTCCATAGCCTTCCATTCCTCGGCCGTGAAGTGCAAAGGCTCGGAGCAAGCTGCGTCGAGGCCTTCGGTACCTTTTTGCTCGAAGGCGGCAGTCAGCTCGCTTATCGGACGCGCTTTCTGGGCCTTGTTGCAGTAGTAGCTGTTGAATAGCTGAATGAAAGTCCACTGGGTCCATTTGTAGTAGCGGGGGTCGCACGTACGCACCTCGCGGTCCCAGTCGAAGCTGAAGCCTATCTTGTCCAGTTGCTCGCGATAGCGGGCAATGTTCTGCTCGGTAGTCTTGGCCGGATGCTGCCCCGTCTGTATAGCATACTGTTCTGCAGGCAGGCCGTAGGCATCGTAGCCCATAGGATGGAGCACGTTGAAGCCGCGCTGACGCTTGTAACGAGCATAGATATCGCTGGCTATATAGCCCAGAGGGTGGCCCACATGCAAGCCTGCACCGCTGGGGTAGGGGAACATGTCGAGGACATAAAAATGAGGTTTGTCGGAGTCGTTGTAAGCGCTATACACTTTATGTTCGCGCCAGTACTGTTGCCATTTCGGTTCAATCTCGTTAAAGTTATAATCCATCTTTTCTTAATATTTTCAATAAAATAATAGGCATCGAACGCTTTGCCTTGCAATAGGTTGCATATAGGCTGTCGCTATTCGTGCGAAATGCAAAGATAATAAATAATATCTTATTATAGAAAAAAAATATAGAGATCGACATCATGCGATCAGAGAAGAGTGAACAGACGATACTGAGTTATTGTTTATTTGTTAGTTCCACTTACCGCAGTGGAGCTAACAAATAAACAGTTCAACAAATCAACAATAATTTTATAATCAACAATTATTCATTAATGTCTGGTCACTGATCACTATAGGTAGCTTCTAAAAATTGGTACACATGAGATTTATTTTAACGCGAATTACCGTTAATTGCACGTGAATTATCGTGAATTAATTGTTTGATAATAATTTACGAAAATTTACGTTTAATTCACGGCAATTTACGTTTCAAA
>JAZUDW010000030.1:0-18100 GCA_045639845.1 Bacteroidales bacterium | reverse complement strand
CAACCGCAATGCGGGAAAGGTGGAGTTCGACTTCGTGACAGGAGCCTCGGTGATGCTGTGGGACATGACGCCAATATTTAATGCTCCTCGCACCGAGGACACGAGCAGCGTGATGACCAAATCTGCTTTGCGTGAGCTACCAAAGTTCGACCAGCAGTTTGCCTACGACTTAGGCTTCTATGTTGGATTTGGCGGCAGCAATCTGTTCAAGAACTTCTATATCGGCCCCTCGTTCCGCTTTATGGATTTCTTTTACCTCAACGCCGGCGTCAATATTGCCGAATTCGAGGAGCTGGACAGCCAATATGATGTGAATACACCGATCGACCCGAGCCTGAACCTGGCCAACATCACTTCGAAGGTATGGAAGGTCACCCCATTCATCTCGTTCAACATCGACTTGGATTTCTTATCGTACATTAAGAGATGAGGGATCGGTGAACAGTAAACAGTGAACGGAGAAGAGTGATCAGTGAACGATGATCAGTAATGAATAAACAATGATCGGTGATGTGCGACTATGTTTCACTGATCTGCACAAAAAACTTTTCAACTATGCCCATATCGAAAATACGAGCCATATTCTTCAGTCCTACAGGTGGCACTGCCCGCATAGTGGAGCATGCAGCACAAACTTTGGCCGCACGGCTGGGTGTGTTGGCTACTATGCAGAGCTACACCACGCCAAACGATAGGGGCAGTTGGCAACCTATTGAGGAGGGCGAGATGGTGGTGTGGGGCACTCCTGTATATGCAGGACGGATCCCCAACAAGACACTAGACTTCGTGGACTCTCACCTAAAGGGTTGCAACAACCCAGTGCTGGCCATAGCCGTATATGGTGGCCGACACTACGACGACACACTGGCTGAGATGCAAGCGGTGATACGAAGAGGCAACATGCGCTGTGTAGGTGCTACAGCTATGGTATGCCGCCATGTGTTTTCCAACACCTTGGGTCTCGGTCGTCCTTCAGGCGACGACCTCAGCGAGCTCGAAGCTTACTGCCTACATATGGATCTAAACCACGAAGTGTGCCACCTACCTGGCCATACCGACAACCTTCAGTACTATACTCCGCTGCGCACCGACAGCAAGCCAGCCCAGTTCCTAAAGGCGGTGCCTATGCTCAACGCCGAGCTGTGCACCAAGTGCGGACAGTGTGCCTCATGGTGCCCTATGGGAAGTATTACCAATCGAGAAGGTGTGCCTTCTATTGAGGGTATCTGCATCAAATGTATGGCTTGCGTACGTGGATGTGTCAATGGGGCATGGAGATTCGATAACGAGGATTTCTTCTCCCATATACGCATGATAGAGCAACAGTGTCAAGCACATGCTCCCAACTGGTTTGCCGACACTGAGAGCCAAGGCCCAGAACAGCCTTAGGTATGAAGGATTTGCAAAAAAAAAACACAACAATACAAAGAATAACAACTAAACAAATAAAGGGAAAAAAATGTCAAGAAAAGCTATGTTCACGCGAGAGCAGCTCATTAGTAGCGCGCTCAACCTTGTACGAAAAAACGGCATCGGATCGCTTAAAGCCCGAGAGCTAGGCGCCTTTATGGGAAGCTCAGCCCGTCCTATCTTCACCATATTTGAAAGCATGGAAGACCTACAGCGTGAGGTATTCAACGCAGCTACTCAGTTTTTTAGAGACTATGTGAGCGATGCCGTAAACTACAGCCCTGCTTTCAAACAATATGCCATACTGATGCTCCATTTCGCAAAAGAAGAGCCGTGGCTATTCGATCTGATCTTTGCCCACAAGGATGGTCCGTCGTTTGAGGACGATCCCACTGCTTTGGCCTGCATCGGTTTTATGCAGCAAGACTATCAGCTGAGCGAAGAAGAAGCAATGGTGCTATTCCGTCAGATGTGGGTGTTTGGTATGGGTCTATGTATCTATTGGCGAAAGACAGACTACACCACTAGCGAATCGGAACTCAACGAGATGCTGGGCCGTGCATTCTTGAGCACACTGACTTTCATTAAACGCAACGGAACCCAAGTGGCGATAGTGAAACCACAAACAGACAATGAACATCACACTATCCCGATAGAATCCTTTGCCCCAAAAGAAAGATAACTCCTAGAAAGGTCCGAATGCATCATGTGAAGAACCCATGGTGCTTCAACCAATCTCTAACCCTAATGAATGAACTGAAGTAATCATGAAAAGAAAATTCAAAGTATTTGCCCTAATAATACTCATATGGACGATAGGCAGCAACACAATCTGGGCACAGAACACTGACAGCACTTATAGTCCTATGCCCGTGAAGGGTGCCCGGTATCTGGGTTTTAACCACAAGATAAGCTACGGTGATTTCAGCACGAATTACGTATGGGCCTCTACCGTCGAGAACTCTTCGTGGGCTCCCTTGGGGACTATACGATACAAATACATATCCAAATTCAAGTTCAAGCAGACCTTGGGCAACCTAACGGTTCGTGCCAAGATGAAACAGGACCTTGCAACTGACGAATATGCCATATTGGCAAAAGTGTTTGGTAATAGAAACATAGACAAAGGCTATGACTACTGGGGCTACATAGAAGACCCTTCCAACGGTGAATGGACTATGGTGTGCAACACCTCTATGTCGGCCACCGACTTCGATTGTGGCGAGATATTCAACTCTACCACACGTGAAGCAATAAGCATATACGGGCGCAACCGATCGACGACCCAAGACCTCTTTATGCTGCACCCGCTGTTTGCCTACAGCTTTATTTATCACGATCGTGTGATAGCTACTATAGACTCCGAAGGCTACGGATGGGTATGGATAGACAGCAGCCTTCAACCCGAGTTGCAAGTGGTGGTGGCGGCTTGCATATCGAGTCTGCTGATGCTGAAATGGCAACTGAGATAAAGGTTACTTCTTAACAGAGGAACGGCTTATACACATTCCTCCTTATCGTATTTTTCTTTATAAAAACAAAGAATCAAGGGTGAGCAGAGTTGAAACGCCCTTGATTCTTTTTACATGGACCTATCGGTGCTGTATTTAAACCAAAGATAGGCCTGTATCATACTACTGAGGTCAGTAGGTAAGCGTAGTAGTGTAGGCAGGCTGTAGCTGAGTATTTCCACCACGAACACCATCGTCGTGCACTACGCCATCGGGCTGAGCGGGATCCTGACGGTATTCGATACCTTTTTCGGGACGACGACAATTGCTCATATTGCGCTGTATGCTGTCGATCTGCGACTCTGTGAGTGCTTTACCATCGTCGGGAATGAAGCTCTGTTTCCAATAGGGGAAGGCATCGGCCAGCTCACCACTATAGTAGAAGTCGAAACCGATGGTGCCAAAGGTGTAGAGATGACCGTCTACACTCACGTGACTGCCTCCGCAAACTGGGTCGGCATGAGGATGCGACTGCGAGAAGCCAACATTGAAGAGGGTGCAGAGGATGTCGGGACGATTGCTGATATCGAAACCAGCCCGTTGCCACTGCAGCATAGTCTGATGGAGGATACACCCAGTGTAAAGATACGAATAGAGGTGATTCTGGTAATCAACCAAACGGCGGAAACGCTCGTTGCTATGATCGCCGGTAGCAAAATCAAGGATGTTCTCGTAACGTTTACCCATATAGAACTCGCTGTTGGGATCTTTCAGATGCTGCTCAACTGCGATGGCAGTGAACTCTTTCACTCCATTGACACCCCATGAGAACTGAGACTGAACAGAAAGCACCTTCACAGGACCGAGGTATTTCTTGAACATCTCGCGTTTGGAGTTAAACAGACGGATCTGCTCACCCACCAGACAGGCGGCAATGAGTCGGGGTTCAACACCCGTAAGCACGCCAGCCTTTTGAAGTACGGCACTATCTTTGATGATAGCCTGTTTAAGGGCATCCCATTCGGGAGTAGCCATCCAGGGGATGATGTTGGCATGATCTAGCTGAGACTGTGAGGACATAAGCTGATCCACCTTTTTCATAAAGGAAGCATAGTCATCGTTTTTATCGGCATACACGCTGGCAGCAGCTATCATGCGATCGACCAACATGGGGTCGCCACTACGCTGAGCCGCCTCTAATATGATACGTGCGTTCTCGGGATAGAACTTACCGAAAGCTGCCAGCTTAGCATACTGACGCATCCAAAGTTCGTTTACCTGGCTATGCGTCAAGGTGCTGTCGGGGATATTGGCCATTTCGCTCACCGACATCAGATAGCGGTAGTTTTCGTCAACACCGCCCTTGTTTTTAGTGCCGCCAAGCTGATAGAAAGCCCATGCACCGATAATACCAAAACCTGCCAATGCAAAAGCATAGAGCACTATCAGATAAGCCACTCGCCAAAAACCACGTTTTTTCTTGACCGGCACACTGCTGGGTGCTACCGATGACTGCTCCTCGGGAGCGGACTGAGAAGTCACCGACTGAGAAGCAGAAGCGAGATAACGAAGTTGGCTGATACGGGGTGAAGTTTTCGAGGTTTCCTCGTCGAGAACGGTATTCTCTTTATTGGATTCTGAGATATTTGATTCCATTGTTTGTTTGTTTCCACAAATAGAAACGGAAAAGAGTATTGGAATACTAATAAGAAGACGCATTCGTTGGCACAAAAGCGGTGCTTCTTAAAAGAATGGTAAGGGGCACCCATAGCACGGATGCCCCTCACCTTTATTCATATTAGCATACTACAGAAGGAAGAACCTGAGGTACGGTATTCATTGCAAGGTCGCGAAGAGCGGGAACCTTCTCGAAAATGAAAAGATCCATCACGAAGAATACAACGAAACCAGCAAGGTAACCTACGATAGCCAGCGGAGAGATTTTCTTAAGATACCAAATGAAGTCGATTTTCTCCATACCCATGATAGCTACACCAGCAGCAGAACCGATGATGAGGATGCTACCACCAGTACCAGCACAGTATGCCAAGCTCTCCCAGAAAGGATGGTTTACAGCGAAGAGAACTTCATCGCCAGCAAGAGGATACATACCCATAGAAGCAGCTACGAGAGGCACATTGTCGATGATAGAAGAGAGTACACCAATCACGAGGTCGATGAGGAAGAAGCCCTCTCCTACTACATGACCATCCTCAACGGTGAGGAATGCATTGTTGAGCGAAGCAGCAAGCATCTCCAAAATACCACTGGTTTCCAAACAAGCCACAGCCATAAGGATACCGAGGAAGAAGAGTACAGAAGGAGTATCTACATGCTCGAGGGTAGAAGCAGCGGTGGGAAGTTTGAAGTTGTCTTTCTCGTTCTTACGGCTGATGATCTCGGTTACGATCCAGAGAATACCAACGCCGAAGAGCATACCCAGATAGGGAGGCAGGTGGGTGATGGTTTTGAAGATGGGAACGAAGATGAGGAGGCAGATACCCAAGGTGAAGATGAGCTTACGGAATTTGGGGTCGATCTCGATACCAGCGTCGGCAGTCTCAGGACGTACGATGTCACCTTTGAGGGAGAAGCCCAAAATGATCACGGGCACAATCATACATGCCAAGGAAGCCACGAGAGTCTTCACCATGATGTTGACGGTAGTCACCTGACCGCCGATCCAGAGCATAATGGTAGTAACGTCACCGATGGGAGACCATGCACCGCCAGCGTTAGCGGCCAAGATCACCATACCGGCGAAGAGCCAGCGTTCCTGCTTGTCGGCAATGAGTTTGCGGAGCAAAGCGCACATCACGATAGCGGTGGTCATATTGTCGAGCACTGCAGAAAGGAAGAAGGTGATGAAGCTGAGGATCCACATCAACTTACGTTTGTTGTTGGTAGTGATACGGTCGGTGATGATACGGAAACCTTGATACTCATCCACGAGGGTAACAATAGTCATAGCACCCAGAAGGAAGAATACAATTTCTGCGGTAGAGCCAAGGTGGTGCACCAGATTACCCGACAGCGCCTCACGCCAAGCCTCGTGTGTAGTGCCAGTCTCGGCAAAGAAGCTCATAGAGAGAGCGTAAAGAGTCCACAGCACCACGCCCAGCAAGAGAGCCGATGCCGTTTTGTTAACTTTCAATGGGTGTTCGAGCGCAATACATGCGTAACCCACGATAAATGTTGCGATTAATGCTACAATCATGATTTAAGTGTACTTTATAATTATTAATTGATTTTTAAAAACAAGGTCTTATCGACGGTTTTGCTGAGCCTGCTGCTGTTTCTGCATCTGCTCGCTCATGCGTTGCATCTCTTCCAAACGCTGCTGGAACTTCGATTTCTTCTGGTGAGTATTTGACTTCTGCTTAGCATCGAAAGCAGCCATGCGAGCACGAACCTTCTTCTCACTCGTGAAACGACGGATGAGCATCATCTGGACCATGGTGATGGTGAGAGAACAGAAGTAGTAGATATTGATACCTGCACTCTGATTGTTGAAGATGAAGAGCATCATGAAAGGCATGAAATACATCATAAACTTCATGCCGGGCATAGCCATCTGTTGGTTCTGACTGCGCATGGTGTACCAGGTGTAGAAGAACTGCATACCGAACATAAGCAAACAGAAGAGACTCACGTGGTCGCCATAAAGAGGCACATTGAAACCGAAATCAAGGATAGAATCGTAGGTAGAGAGGTCGTCGCACCACAGGAAACTCTTCTGACGGAGCTCGATACTGGCGGGGTAGAAGCGATACATTGCCATCAGAATAGGCATCTGTATAAGCACAGGCAAGCAGCCCATCATGGGGTTGATGCCAGCACGCTTGTAGAGACGACTCATCTCCTGCTGTTTCTGCATAGCCTGCTCCTGCTTGGGATATTTGGCGTTGAGGGCATCCATCTCGGGTTTGAGGATACGCATGATAGCCGAGCTCTGGTAGCTCTTGAAAGTGAGGGGGAACACCACCATACGGATCACCAAAGTAAGTAGAATGATAATGACACCATAGTTGCCAATGAAGTGTTCCATCCAGTTGAACATGGGGATGATCACATAGCGGCCCACCCAACGGGTGAGGAAGAACGAACCCAACTGGATCATACGCTCGGCATCGCGGTGCATGCCACGAAGCAGACGGAACTTGGAAGGGCCGTAGTAGAAACGCATATTCATAGAGCAGTCCTGGCGGTCATCGTAGGTGAGGCCAATGGTGCTACTCATGTCGCACAGATAGTTGAAGGAGGTATCGTTCTTGTCGGTACGGTTGGCTAGATCGGCATTCTCGAAAGGATGCTCTGGATTCTCGCACATCAGCATAGCAGTAAAGAACTGCTGTTTGTAGGCCACCCACTCCACATTGGTCTTCACGCTCTTGTCGCTGTTGCCTCCCATGCGGAGGTTCTCCACCTTGTCCTTGGTGGGTTTGAAGAATACATTGGTGTACATCTTCTCCGGATCCTTACGGCTGTTGCCGCGCATACTCTGATCCACTTTCTCTTGACGCACCATACGGTTGTTCCACTGGAAGTCCATATATGGAGTAGAACGTACCACTTGGGTAAGGCCGTGGAAGTTGATATGGAAGCCCACCTCATGGCTGTTGGGGTAGAAGATGTAGCAGAATTCTACATATTGGCTGTTGTTGGCCACCATCTGCGAATCGGTAGCAACATCGGAAACAAAGGCACGGTAGGCCACTTCTATCGAGTCGCTTTCCACCACAACGTGGTTCGATGTAAGAGGAGCATTGTTAACATAGGGTGTGAAAACCAGCTCGTTGGTATTGATCACGCGGTTGTCGTTGGTAGAGAACACCAAGTTCATATTATCTTGACCAGGAGTCACCAATTCCAAATCACGCTTGTCGAAAGTGGTGTAATCTTTGAGCACTACATGCTGCACAGAAGCACCTTGGCTGGACAAAGTCACATCAAAAAAATCGTTCTCCACATGCAGATCACCGGCCACGCCTATATTGGAAGCGAATACACCGAGTTGTTGCACTTTACGAGCCAATGCCTGCTGCTCACTGATAGCAGAGTCACTCATACCCGAGGCTGCCGCCATAGCAGCTGAGATAGAATCGGCGACACGGACCTGCTCCAAAGAATCCTGATAGGCCACCCAGCGTATCGAATCCTGACGTGCCTTCTCGGCCAACTCGGCCTTTGTAGGCGACACCCACCACATATAACCAATAAAAATTGCAAAGATCAGAACAAGTCCAGTTATCGTTTTTTTATCCATAAATATAATTTAATTTTACATTATAATATTCAAATTCCGCTGCTTGGCACCATTTATTAGATGCCAACAGAAATTGCAAATGTACAAAAAAAAGTTTTGGTAGCAGAAAAAATATAGTTAGTTACGTTTATTGCAGGGAACTCGACAAACAAAACAGTGCTTCTCTCAATAATTTCTGCAATAGTATTGGATATTAACAAACACAAAAAAAAATCAAACCTTAACAATTATTAATTCTTACAACAACAGCACTCATTTTTACAAAAAGAACACAAAAATCCAACCAATCGACAAACCACACCACAGAGAGTATCGCGAGCCCCTATTCACCAAGAAATGCCAATACCAACCGCCCATCGCGACAACAAAATAATCCCAAACGCCCCCTCAGAAAACGCACAATAAGGACGAGGACATGACGAAAGCACGTCGAAGGTGTATCGAAGGCGTACCGAAGCCTTCCTCAAGAGTCGGCAATGGGAAACCAGGAGCCAAAAAACATCTTGAGCACCCCGACAAACAAAACAATCATACAAAAAGAAAGCAAGCACATTAACATTGATTAACATTCTTTAGACTTCTATTTATCTCCACATAAAGAATCTCTCCAAACGCTACTCTTATAACACACCGGTTTCACACATCACAATCTGCCGATTGGCAACCATCTTTATGGTCTTAATTATAAATAATATCTAAATCAAGAAAATTGTTGTATATTTGCAAAACGTATGAAAGCAAAAAACAATAATACCCTTTCCTTTTACACAATGATATTTAGCATTGTAGCGTGCATGTGCCTATATGCTTGCAGCGGGGCAAAAAGCACCGAAGAGCGTTGCGACACAGCTGTGGCAATGCCCGATAGCATCGCTAGCAGCAATGGCAACAGCGAAACGGCATGGGGGCCTTTTGAAGGAGAGCCGCTTCCCGAAAGCGAGTACTCGAAGCACTATGACGAGCGTGTAGCCGAAGAAGAGCAGCTAAGAGCAGAAAATTCGGCACGGTCTGCAACAGCCACCGCCCAGAGCGCTGCCTCTTCTGGCAAAACCGAGCGACTATATGTTTCGACCTATGGTGCCAATGGTCAAGTGTGGGGGCATGTGACGATGCACGGCAACACGGGCAGAGGCACCATCCACGATGCTGACGAGAACACACTGTCCATAAGTGTTAGCCGCCACGGCAATGAGCTCTTTGGCACTGACCAGAACGGCCGACAATATGTTTTCAAAATCTAACAGAAACAATCCGACAAAAACAAGATATAAAGTCTAAAATCCAATGAAATCTACTCAAGAACTACAAACCATTGCGAGACAGATTCGCAGAGATATTCTTCGTATGACCACGACTGCCAAATCGGGACACCCCGGTGGATCGATGGGCTGTGCCGACTGGATGACAGCCATGCAGTTTAACATCATGAAGCACGATCCCGCCAACTTCACCATGGATGGCAAAGGCAACGATATGCTCTTTGTTTCGCAGGGTCACATCACTCCTGTAATCTACAGCACCATGGCTCGCGTAGGTTATTTCCCCGTAAGCGAGCTAGCCACATTCCGTAAGTTCGGCACCCGACTGCAGGGCCACCCCTCCACAGAGCACCACCTGCCCGGCATCCGCATGGCATCGGGCTCTCTGGGACAAGGGCTCTCGGTAGGTATCGGAGCAGCCCTCGGCAAAAAGATGACGGGCGACGACACACTGGTCTATACCCTTCATGGCGACGGCGAGTTGCAAGAAGGCCAGATCTGGGAAGCAGCCATGTTTGCAGGAGCCAAAGGGGTAGATAACCTCATAGCCACTATCGACTGGAACCGTCAGCAGATCGACGGAACCACAATGCAAGTGATGGACCTCGGCGACTTGAGAGCCAAATTCGAAGCGTTCATGTGGACGGTAGTCAACATCGACAACGGCAACGACATGCAGCAAGTGTTGGACGGTATGGCCAAAGCCAAGAGCCTAACCGGCCAAGGCAAACCCGTGTGCGTGATACTGAAGACCGAAATGGGCTACGGCGTTGATTTCATGCAAGGCATCAATAAATATCATGGTGCCGTGCTGAGTGCCGACGATCTACCCAAAGCACTGGCTCAAGTACCCGAAACCGAACTTGGAGACTATTGATTAAGCAAAAAAAACAGTGATTGGTGATTAGTGCAATGGCAAAAACGCTTTTTGTCGGCCCACTCATCACTAATCACTTACTCATCTGGAAACAACACCCTGAATCAGCAAAGATTTACTCTATGCCAACGATAAAACGAATAGTACTCTGTTTGATGATGCTGGTCATAGCCCTTGGTGCCTCGGCTCAGCAGCCAAAAAACAAGAAGCCTGCCGCCCCCGATCCCGACAAGACGAGGGTGCTGATTATTCTTGACTGTAGCAACAGCATGTGGGACCGTTGGCAAAGCGATGCAAAGATCAAGGTTACACAGAAAGTGTTACTGAAATTTTTGGACAGCGTAGCCAACCAGCAGAACATTGAGGTGGCTCTGCGTGTGTTTGGCCATCTAAACCGCGAATCGTTCGGCACACGACTGGAAGTGCCATTCGAGGCCGGCAACAACTACCGCATACAGAGCAAGATCAAGACGCTGGTTCCTAACGGTGGTTGCACCATCACCACAGCACTTGAAAATTCCCTCAACGACTTCCCGATGAGCGGTGCATCACGCAACATCATCCTCATCATCACCGACGGTATTGACGATTGCGACGGCAACATATGCCAAGTAGCTCGCCAAGTACAGATGAGCGGTGTGATCGTGCAGACATTCATACTGGGCATCGGCAAAGATCCGTTCAAAAGCGACCTAGACTGTGCAGGCAAGTTCACACCAGTCCAAAACGAGGAGCAATACACACAGACGCTCTACGACATCTTTACCATCTCGGAGCAAGAGGCCCGTGTGGTTCTTCGCGTAAGCGACGAAGAAGGTCGCCTGTATGAGAACGAGACTCCTATAGCCTTCTACGACAGCCAGACGCATGTGGCCAAATACACCACAATCTATGCTGTTGACGACCGCTATGTGGCCGACACGCTGATATTGGACCCCTTGGTAGCCTACGATGTGGTGTTTTTCACCCATCCAGCCACCACCTTCCGACACCAACAGTTTGTGGCCGGAGCAGTGAACACCTTCAACGTGACACTCGAACAAGGGCAGTTACGGCTACGCCACGAAGGGCGACGTACCAACATCCAGATACCAGAATACCCGGTGATAGTGCACGAACATGGCAAACAAGAGGTACTCAACGTGCAGAAGATGGGAGAACAGATCACCTATCGTGCAGGAGAATACGATCTGGAAGTACTTTGCACACCCCCTATGCGACTGGAAGGTGTTAGCATTCAGAATGCGTCGAATACCGATCTCACCATTCCGATGCCGGGTGTAGCCAACATCACCAAACCCAAGGTTATCTCTACCGGAAGCATCTTCCAATGGGAGGAAGGCCACCTCACATGGGTGTGCAACCTCGATCCCAGCCGCAGTACCGAACGACTGCTTCTCATGCCCGGCGAATACCTTCTGGTGATCAAGCCCCAAGCATCGACACGCTACAGTTCCTCGCAGACACAACGCTTCCAAGTAGAAGCTGGTATGACCACCCAGGTATATATCAACCCTTGACGCACAACAAACGATGTTCGTTTATTTATGCACCTCAAGAAAAGAAAGACTTTTGTAATAATTTAGAATAATACATTATTTATAATGAAAAAATACGAAAACCAACAATCCAAAGAGCTGCGTGCCGGAATGGGCGTAGGTCTTGTTGAAGCCGGACAGAAAAACTCCGACGTAGTGGCTCTGAGTGCCGACGTAAAGGGCTCGGTGAAGATGGACGGCTTTGCCAAAGAGTTTCCCGAACGCTTTATCCAGTGCGGTATTGCCGAAGCCAACATGGTAGGCATAGCAGCAGGCATGTCGCTCTGTGGCAAAGTGCCTTTTATTGGCGGTTTTGCTGAATTTGTAACAGGCCGTATCTACGATCAGATCCGCCAGGTAGTGGCCTATTCCAACAAGAACGTGAAGATCTGTGGATCGCACGCCGGTATCTCGTTGGGCGAAGATGGTGCCACCCACCAGACAATGGAAGACATCGGACTGATGAAAGCACTGCCCAATATGACCGTGCTGGTACCCTGCGACTACAACCAAGCCCGCATGGCCACCATCGCTGCTGCCGAGCACCAAGGTCCCGTATATCTGCGTCTAGGTCGCTCCAAGATGCCCAACTTTACCGTCGAAGGCGAGCCTTTCCAGATTGGCAAAGCTCAGATGCTCAACGAGGGTAGCGATGTAACCATCTTCGCTTGCGGTCATTTGGTATGGGAAGCCCTTCAGGCTGCCGAGATGCTCGAGAAGGAAGGCATCCACGCCGAGGTAATCAACATCCACACCATCAAACCTCTCGACACCGAGGCCATCATCGCATCGGCTCGCAAGACAGGTGCCGTGGTGACTTGTGAAGAGCACCTCTACAACAACGGTCTGGGTGACAGCGTAGCTCAAACTCTTGCACTGAACTGCCCCACTCCCATGGAGTATGTGGCCGTTGACGACCGTTTCGGCGAGAGTGGTACTCCCGACGAGATGCTCACCAACTACGGCCTCCGCGCCAACAATATCGTGGAAAAGGTTCATGCTGTTTTGAATCGCAAATAATCAACACCCTATCGATAGCGACTTCTACCCTACCCTCATCTATTGACGATGATCGTGGGCAGAGGTCGCTCTCTTTTATTAAGTGATGATAAAAATAAGTTAGCTCCACTTCGGTCGCCGACCATAGTTCGGGTGATATAATATGGCTTAGATAGTCGAGCTATTTTTACATTAAGAAGATGGGGTATGGCGGGTCACACAGTTGACAACAAAAAGATCCGGTGTACTTTTGAGCATTTTTTCTGAAAGCCCCCTACTTGCAGAATTACCCAATGGGATATATAGCCGACAAGATAGTCTAAAGCATATTAAGAAACACAGTCTCTAGATATTTTTTTATCATCACAAAGCACAAGGGAAGGCAAACAAACCCAATGGCCTTATTTCCTTTTCGCCTTTAATTCTCCCTACGAAGGCATACATACAAAGAAGAATCAGAATCATCGCCACCATGCCACAAAACATCACTGTATTCTGCGGATCGCACAAAGGCCGCACCCCAATCTATGAGTCCTCTATCGCCTTGTTGGGAAAACTGATAGCCCAACAGCACCGCACCCTCATCTACGGAGGCAGCAACAAAGGATACATGGGCACGCTGTCGTCGGCGGCCATAGAGGAAGGCGGACATGTGGTAGCCGTGATACCCCGCATCTTCTCCAACGAGGTGATCTATTCCCAACAGGTTGGTGAGTTAATCATCGTTGACACAATGCTTCAACGCAAAGAGATACTCATAGAGCGAGGCGATGCTTTTATAGCACTACCCGGCGGTGTGGGGACACTCGACGAATTTACCGACGTGCTTTCGGCCAAGCAATTGGGTACGATCAACAAACCCTTGGCCCTATTAAATATCGAAGGATTTTTCGATTCCTTTCTTTCGCAACTGCAACATTGTGTAGATGAAGGACTGATGGAGCAGCGGCTGCTGGACAGCATAGTGGTCCATCACGACCCCGAAGTGGTATTGCAACGTCTGCAGGAAGACCAGCAACCCACCCCAACGCTATAATACACAACCCCTAGGCAAGGCACATCGCCTACTTTTCATAGCCTTCGGCCAAGTTTTCAACAACCATATTGGGAAAAAAAACAACGTTCCCTTTGTGGCATGTTAATTATTTAATGTATTTTTGCAATCGTTTTTCATCAACAATAATCTGAAAACTATCCAGTAAGCATTATGGCAGACGAAGAGATTGTTCAAAACGCACCCGCTGTAGATTATGGCGACAACAGCATTCGGCACCTCGAAGATATGGAGCACGTGCGCCTCCGTCCAGGTATGTATATCGGCAAACTAGGCGACGGATCATCGCACGACGACGGCATCTACGTGCTCATCAAAGAAGTGGTAGATAATGCCATCGACGAGTTTACTTCGGGCTACGGCAAACGCATCAACATCAACATCAACTATGCAGAACGCAAGGTAGCCATCCGCGACTTTGGCCGCGGTATTCCCTTGGGCAAGATGGTAGAGGCGGTGTCGAGACTGAACACTGGTGCCAAATACGATAGTAAGACGTTCCAAAAGTCGGTAGGTCTGAACGGTGTGGGTACCAAAGCCGTGAATGCATTGAGTAGTTTCTTTATGGTGAAAGCTATACGCGACGGGCAGTGCAGGGTGGCACAATTCTCCGAAGGCAAACTTACAGACGACAGCGGCATCATAGCTTGCGACACACCAGAGGAGAACGGTACATACGTAGAGTTTGTGCCCGACGGCAAACTCTTTGGCAACTATCATTTCGTAGCAGAATATGTAGAGGAGCGTGTACGCAACTATGTGTATCTAAACCGCGGCCTAACTATCTATTTCAACGACAAACGTTACTATTCGAAAAACGGATTGCTAGACCTCCTGGATCATCACCTCGACGCCACAGCCCTCTACCCTATAGTGCACATCAAAGATGGCGACTTCGAGTGCGCCTTCACCCACATCAACGGACAGAGCGGCGACAGCTACTTCTCGTTTGTCAACGGACAGCACACCACCGAGGGCGGCACACACCAGAGTGCCTTCCGAGAGGGCTACGCCCGAGTGGTACGCGATTTTTTCAAAAAAGATTGTGAGCCCAACGATGTACGTCAGGGACTAGTATGCGCACTCTGTGTACGCATCCAAGAGCCCGTATTTGAAGCCCAGACAAAGACAAAGTTGGGATCGACTCACCTGGAGCCCAACAAACAGGACGGCACCAACGATAGCCCTGTGCTGAAGACCTATGTACTTGATATTCTGAAGACCCACCTGGACAACTTCCTGCACATGAACCCGGCCACCGCCGACGCACTGCTACAGAAGATCAACCAAAACGAAAAAGAGCGCAAAGAGATTGCCGGCATCAAGAAGATAGCACGAGAGAGCAGCAAGAAAGCCAGCCTCAACAACCGTAAACTTCGCGACTGCCATGTGCACTACAACACCAACCACGCACGCCGATTAGAGACCACCATATTCATCACCGAGGGAGACTCGGCCAGCGGCAGCATCACCAAATCGCGCGATGTAGCCACCCAAGCCGTTTTCAGTCTGCGAGGCAAACCCAAAAACACCTATTCGATCTCCAAAGCCGGCGTGTACGAAAATGAAGAGCTCAATCTGCTACACAACGCATTGGATATCGACGACGGCATTGAGAATCTGCGATACAACAATGTAGTGATTGCTACCGATGCCGATGTGGACGGCATGCATATCCGCCTGCTGCTACTCACATTCTTCCTGCGGTTCTATCCCGAGCTCATACGCTCAGGCCACGTATATATCCTTCAGACCCCCTTGTTCCGTGTACGCAACAAAAACAAGACGCACTACTGCTACAGCGACGAGGAGCGCATCGAGGCCATCAAAGCCACCAACAATGCAGAAATCACCCGATTCAAAGGTCTCGGTGAGATCTCGCCCGATGAGTTTAAGAACTTCATCGGCAAAGACATGCGGCTCGACCCCGTGTTACTCCACAAAGACTTCGACACAAAAGAAGTGCTGCGTTTCTATATGGGCGAAAACACGATGGAACGTCGCCAGTTCATTATGGAAAACCTACGCGTGGAAGACGACGAGAGCATCCTTTTAAGCTAACTACCACGACACTTCAAGAGCCTCCCCAAACAGAGATGTTAGGCGAAGAGTAATGATTCCAAATGATCTGTAAAGGGCGACGGATTATTTGCCACAAGGGCATCGTCGCACCACCGATTTCTACCCTATGCTCATTGTTTAACACGTCCTGTTGAAAACTATTTCGCTCCACCAAGTGCCATTTGAATAACTCTTATTATACTTGCACCAAATTTAAGACAGAAAATGGATCACAGAAGACATAAGAAAAATCTGATTATCAGCTACAAAAACCTCACCGACGAATTGCGGGATTTATTCAAAGAAGCTTATCCCGAAGGCTACAACGACTATCTACAAAAAACTATCAAACCTAATGGTGAACCTATTTTCGTTGTTCCTCTCGAAACAGAAGAGACCATGTATATGGTGAAATTCGACGTAAAGATCGACTCGGGCATGTTGGACGACGATCCCGAAACAGGAATGTATGGCGACGATAAAGGCGACGACGGCGAGTTCGCTCCTCTCAGCGAAGCCATCGACAAAGAAGAGGGCAACTCCAAGGTAGGTGTTTTGAAACATGGTGCCTACGACGATATCGATATCTCTTCACAAGAAATGGAGATGGTATCGGCCGACATGGAAGCCGAATTTGGCGACACGCCCGACGACGAATACGACGACTATGTGGGTGAAGATGATCGCAACGAAGAAGAAGACGAGGAACCCTCCGACGATGAGCTCTTCGGTCTGAACGACGACGATTTCCTCAACGACGTACTCAACGACGACCCCACTTCGCTCGAGACCAAGAAGAAAAGCACTCGCAAAAGCACAGCAAAGGCACCTGCCGAAAAGGCACCTGCCAAGAGAGGTCGCAAATCCAAAGCCGAGAGCGAAGCTCCGGCCGAAGCTCCGGCCAAACGTGGACGCAAACCCAAAGCCGAAACAGCAGCCTCCACCAAAACACGAAAAAAGTAAGCACAGCATATACTCGATGAAGCCAAGGCTTCACGGCAAATAAAGGAAGGATACATCAGTGCCTTCCTTTTTTGTTTGTAACACCACCAATAGGGGAAAAAGCCGACCAAACCAACCGTCCGACAAAACACATTTGGAGCCAGGCACCCACATATCAAAGAAAAAGTGTATCTTTGCAAAATCTTTCCCTATAGGCAAAGTACATTAAAGAACAACACAAAACACGTTAATAATATTATAGATATGACATTACGTGAAGTATCAACACTACTCAATGCCTCTATATGTCTGGAGCAAGAAGGGTCCTTGCCCGATATTTCGCATGCTTTTGCCTCCGACCTGATGAGCGAGGTGTTGGCAATCAACGAGACACCGCTCCTTCTCACAGGACTGTGCAACATACAGACCATACGCACCTGCGAGATGGCGGGACTCAATGCCGTAGTCTTTGTACGCGACAAACAGCCTACGGCCGAGATGATAGCGCTGGCACGCGAAAACGACATCGCCATCCTATGCAGTCCCTACTCGCTCTTCAAAGCCAGCGGCATACTCTACGCACACGGAGTGCAGCCGCTCTTTTGAGAACAACCATCATTGTATAACACATAAACAAAACGCCCTATCGATATGCATTTAGAATACACATTGATCCAATCCGACTTCGCCAATGCAGGCACAGCCTCCAGTTCTGTGAAGCGCACTCTGAAACAGCTCAACGTATCGCCCTCCATCGTGAAACGGGTAGTGGTAGCACTCTACGAAGCCGAAGTCAATGCGATAGCACATGCCTACGGTGGAAAGGTGCTTGTAGATATCGACGCCAACGGTGTAAACATGGTGGTCGATGACCGCGGTCCCGGCATCCCCGATATCGAGCTAGCCATGCAAGAAGGCTACTCCACAGCCAGCGCCGAAGTGCGGGCCATGGGTTTTGGTGCCGGCATGGGACTGCCCAACATCAAAAAGAATGTAGATCAACTCAACGTCAGCTCTGTAGTAGGCCAAGGAACCAAAGTGGAAATGATTGTTCATTTCTAAATCAAGACGATCATCCATTGTTGATCCAGCAAACAGCCCGTCAGCCCAATGGCAAAAAAACAACTTGGGACACAATATTATGACAACATGATACGCTCTTAATTGTTCTCCGTTTTGCTTGCTCCGTTGCGCAATTCTTACAGAAACACTATCGAAGTCCACTGGACTCCTTCATTTCAAC
>JAZUDW010000029.1:0-6991 GCA_045639845.1 Bacteroidales bacterium | reverse complement strand
GCGAACACAGGCTCAAGTATTGGGCGGAACTGCTCAAAATCCAGCACCTCCTTGAGGGCTTTAATGGGTTTCCCATTCCAGTAAGTGCTTCAAGCGTAAATTCCTGGTCGAACATGCCTGCTTCGAATGTATTTTTGTATGCCATATCAAAATTCTTCAATTATTTTGCTAAGATATGAAAAAATATTAACATAAACAAATGATTAACAGTTTTTTTTATTTATAGAACTCCCCTTAAAACAATCATATGGACTAACTAATCTATGCTGTCTGCATTCGTACTCGATTCCATCCGACTCAGCCTGCGAGAAATCCATACAGCAAAAGGAATAGAGAGCACGAAGGTAAAGCAGTCGGCCACCGCCTGGGTCATTTCCACACCTTTCAGCCCGAAAAACTGGGGCAAAATCAAGATGGCAGGGATAAAGAACAACCCTTGTCGTCCTATAGACAACAAGGTAGAACGAAACGTCATGCGAATATTCTGAAACAGCATATTGGTCGAAGTAGATAGAGCTATAAGCGGGAAGGCCACACACTGCCACCGCAAAGCCGAAGCCCCGATGGTTATCAGCACAGGATCCTCGTCACGATAGAGCGCTATAATTTGTGGAGCAAACACATAGCCTGCCGCACCCAACACTATGAGTAATGCCGTAGAAACGCTTAAGGCAAAGAGGTAGCTCTCACGCACACGCCCATACTTCTTGGCCCCATAGTTGAAGCCAGCCACAGGCTGAAAGCCTTGATTGAGACCCAATACCACCGAAAAGGCAAACATCATAGTACGTGTCACAACGGTAAAAGCAGCGATAGATGAAGCATCCTGTCCTGGCAAGGCCCAACGGGCAGCCGCATGGTTGAGCATAATGGCACCTATGCAATTGAAGGCCTGGCGGCACAACGAAGGCAGCCCGCCAGCAAAGATCTCTTTATAGGTATAGAACGAGGGTTTGAAGTTGGCCAATGTGATATGGACGGCACCAGGCCGAGTAGTGCCCCAGAAGAGTAGCCCCCAACTAAACAGCTGACTCACGGCAGTAGCGATAGCAGCACCGCTCACGCCCAAATGAAACACAAAGATAAACAGCGGATCAAGCAGTATATTGAGCACCGCCCCCGAGGCTATGCCTATCATTCCGAAACGAGCATTACCTTGCAGACGCAGCTGGTTGTTCATACATAAAGCCGACATCATGAATGGTGTAGCTATAAGTATAAAGGCAAGGTATTGATTGGAATACGGCACCACATCGGGTGTTGCACCAAGAGCCACAGAGAGGTCGGACAAGAAACACAGGCCCACCACAGCCGAGAGTGATCCCAGTATGATCGGAGAGAAGAAACCCACAGCAGCCATCAAAGAGGCATTCTGCAGCTCACGAGCACCCAAGGCACGCGAAATATAATTACCCGAACCATGACCAAAGAAGAACCCTACAGCCTGTATGAATGTCATATAGGCAAACGACACACCTATACCAGCAGTAGCCTCGGTAGAAAGATGACCTACAAAAGCCGCATCCACTACATTATACACAGCAGTGATAACCATACTGATGATAGTGGGGACTGCCAACCGCAACACAAGTCTCCTTACAGGCGACGTGGTCATATCTTTATACCGTGCATCAATAGCCAGAGTTTCCTTGTCAGTCATCATTTAGTAGAGGTAGTAGATTGTTGGATAGTATATGCAGATGCGTTTACTTGATTACTCTTTCGGTAGTACCTTTGGAGTTAAGCAGCGTAAGCTTGAGCGAAAGACGCTTGCCATCGCGGAGAATGGTAATCGTCACCTGATCGCCTGGATAGTAGTAGCTCACCTCCTCCATCATCTGAGCGTACGAATCCACATCCACGCCATTCACCTGCAAGATCACATCGCCCATCTTCACACCAGCTTTCTCAGCAGCACAGTCGGGAATACAACGAGCCACATACACACCGCGAAGGTCGTTGATACCGATATTCTTAGCCAGCTGATCGGTCAGCTCCGACACTTTCACACCAAGATACCCGCGGCTCACCATACCGTATTCACGAAGATCGTGACTCACCTTACGGGCAATATTCGACGGTATTGCAAAGCTGTATCCCGTATAAAAACCATTACCGGAAGCGATAGCCGTGTTGATGCCTATCAACTCGCCTTTCATATTAACGAGAGCGCCGCCCGAGTTGCCGCTGTTCACAGCAGCATCGGTCTGGATAAACGACTCTATGGTACTCTCCCCCGTGTTGTTGTTCTGAATAATATCCATATTGCGAGCCTTCGCCGACACGATACCGGCAGTGACAGTAGAGGTGAGATTGAAAGGGTTGCCGATAGCCAACACCGGCTCACCGATGCGCACCTTCTCGGAATTACCAAAAGGAATAAAAGTCAAGTCGTCAGCCTCGATCTTGATCACAGCCAGGTCGGTAGCCGGATCGTGCCCCACCAGACGGGCAGGAAGCACTCGTTTATCGTTAAGTGTCACAGTGATACGGTCGGCATCTTGCACCACATGGTTGTTGGTCACAATATACCCGTCAGTCGAGATAATCACCCCCGAGCCATAAGCATCATAGGTGCGACGCTGCACACCCTGGTTGATTATCAGTCCAAAATAAGTACGATACATAGGAGTGAGACGAGCTATCTCGGTCTTGATATGCACCACAGCATCTATTGTATTGGCAGCCACACCCGAGAAATCCACAATCGATTGTGCACGGGCCACCCCGCCCAGGAATACCAGCAATACAACGACAAATAGCTTTTTTAATGTTTTCATTATTATTTCGTTTACAAGTTTTCCAATAATATTTATTTAGTTCCGCATCGGCAGTCAATCTTTGTGATTTTGGTTGAAATGTTGGTTCGATAATCAGCAACACAATCAGCCATCAAATCAACAGCACAACATATCTTATTTAGTCACCAAACATAGTAAACAAAAATATTTTCTTTTTATTATTCACAAACTACAAATTTTTAGTATTTTTGCAAAAATAATAGAAGGAGAAAACATGAAGGTTATCATATTAGGACCAGCCCACCCCTATCGTGGTGGCATAGGTGCCGTCGATATGCGATTGGCTACTGAATATCAAAATAATAACAACGATGTAGAGATATACAACTTCACATTGATGTATCCCTCTATCTTTTTCCCTGGCAAAACACAATATAGCGACGAGCCTGCACCTTCGCACTTGCAAATTTGCAGAAAAGTACACTCCTGCAATCCTTTCAACTGGATAAAAGTAGGCAACGAAATAAAAAAGAAACGGCCCGACCTCCTCATCATTGCCTACTGGCTACCCCTCATAGGTCCTTGCCTAGGAACCATCGCCCGCATCGTACGCCAAAACCACCACACCCGGGTAGTGAGCCTGCTCCACAACATCGTCCCCCACGAGAAACGCATCGGCGACCGATTGTTTTCCAAGTACCTTGTAGGAGGCAGCGACGGATTCATCACCATGTCGCAATCGGTAAGCGACGACCTCAACACTTTCGACACCAGGAAACCCCGTGCCCTCACCTACCACCCACTCTTCGACCACTATGGCAGCCTCATCACCAAAGACGAGGCCTGCCGTATGCTCAACCTTGATCCTTCAAAAAAATACATACTCTTCTTTGGTTTTATCCGCAAATACAAAGGTCTCGACATGCTGTTCGATGCCATGAAGCAGCAACAGATGATCGATCAAGATATCCACCTCATCGTAGCCGGCGAATACTATGGTGACCCTACGCCCTACGAGGAACAGATCAAGCACAACAACATAGCCGACCGCGTACATCTCTTCACAGACTTTATCCCCGACGGACAAGTGAACCGATACTTCAGCGCCAGCGACCTCGTAGTCCTACCCTACCACAGTGCCACACAGAGCGGTGTCACACAGATTGCTTTCCAGTTCGAGAAGCCCATGCTTGTCACCAATGTTGGCGGGCTCCCCGAGATAGTACCCCACGGCAAATGCGGCACCGTTGTAGAGCCTCAGCCCGAAGCCATAGCCGAGGGTATTGTAGATTTCTTCCAAAACAATCGCGAAGAACCATACACCCAGGGCGTTCGAGACGAGAAACAGAAATACTCATGGACTCGGCTTATGGAGTCGTTCAACAGCGTGATGAATCAAGCCAACAAAGAAAACAGTAATCAGTAAGGCTGTCGCTGTTGAGTTGTTGATTTGAATATAGTGATCAGTGGAGAGAGATCTGAGAGCAGACGTTACTACCCAGCAGATTCATCTATCGGATCACTGCTCACTTAAAGAAAACATACAAACCATGAACACCCGCATACTACAAGCCATAGAGCAAAGCATCAAAGTCAAAGCCTCTATCATGGACGACACCCAACTCTGCCAACGAATAGACCACGCTGCAGAGATGATGATCTATACCCTACAGCAAGGAGGGAAAATACATTTTTGCGGCAACGGAGGCAGCGCTGCCGACGCACAGCATCTAGCAGCCGAACTGAGCGGACGCTTCTACTTCGACCGCCCGCCTCTCAACGCCGAGGCGCTGCATTGCAACACCTCCTACATTACTGCCGTGGGCAACGACTATGGTTTCGAACACATATTCTCGCGTCTCATGGAAGGCACCGGCCACAAAGGCGACATCCTAGTAGGCCTATCCACTTCAGGCAACTCGGCCAATATCGTCAAAGCATACCACACATGCAAAGCCATGGGCATCAAAACCATTTCCCTCACAGGACAGAAAGGCGGACAAATGGCCCCATTGAGCGACATACTACTCAATGTACCCAGCACCGACACCCCCCGCATACAAGAGAGCCACATCATGATAGGCCATATCCTCTGTGAGCTGGTAGAAACAGCCATGTTCGGCAAAAAATAAAAAAAACATAAGCCGTTTGTTGCACCAGCAACAAGCGGCTTATGCCCTTAAACCACACACTTAGGCTACTATTTGTGGCCACCGCAACAATGCCCATCATCATGATGGCCACCACAGCAGTGCCCCTCCTCATGACGGCCGCCACCACAGCAGTGCCCCTCCTCATGATGGCCGCCACAGCAACCTTGCTGCATCTCCTCTGCAACATCCCTAGGCTCATCCAAGAAAACCCATACATCCTGGGTTGAATGCTCAGTATCAATGTAGCGGTTCACTTCGGCATCGAAGTCCGACTGCGTCTCTTGTATAGATTCGCACCCCAACTCTACAGCCAGCTCAAAATCATTAACCAACGGTTTAGGCACCGTAAACTGATAATAAAGCATATTATCTTCTATGCCTTGGGCAAACTCTTTGGCAAACAGACCAATTGTCGTCTTGTCGTGCAGGTTGTTGAGTTTCACAGCCCTCTTGCAGAAGAAATCTACCGCGCTGTCTGGTATAGGATAAGGCACAGTCATGATGCTCAAATAGTCGGGCACCTGCCCGTTGTCGGTAATCATATAATAGTACTCCTCACCTTTGTAGGTAAAGAATACAACTTCATCGTCACTCATATCGGCATTATACCAACCTTTGGACCGAAGAAAAGCAATAAAATCGGTTGAAAATTGATCCATATCTTTATTTTTTTGTATTCAACAACATAATCGACATTCTCTTGAGTGATGAAAAAAAAAATAAAACCGTTCAGTTGTTTTTTTAAGTGATCGGCGATGAGTGATCAGAAATCCTACAAAATGTAATTGCCAGGAGTATCGCCTCATAATTCTTAATTCTCAATTCTCCACTCTTCACTATTTACTCATTATTTTTTCATCATCACCTTAACGTGGATAACACATAAAAATTGTATCACAGACACCCACAGTGAACCACCCGATACAAAAAAAGGCGCACACAAACAAAATATATTGTATATTTGCATCGCAAAAAAGTTTATCAAATTAAATCTATAAAAAATGAAAAAAATCTTATTATTAGCTATTTGCAGCCTATTGGCACTGAGCAACACCATAGCTCAAAAAAACATCTACGATTTCACAGTAAAAGATATCAATGGTCAAAACATATCAATGAAAGACTATTCCGGCAAAGTAATACTAGTAGTCAATGTAGCCAGCAAATGCGGACTCACACCCCAATACGAAGGGCTGGAAGCACTCTACGAGAAATACAAAGACCAAGGACTGGTGATCGTTGCCTTCCCCTGCAACCAGTTCCTAGCACAGGAACCTGGCACATCCAGCGAAATACGCACCTTCTGCTCCGACAACTACAACGTAACCTTCCCCATCATGGAGAAAATCGATGTCAACGGCCCCAACGCAGCGCCTATCTATCAGTGGTTAAAAAAGAAAGCACCCTTCAAAGGCTATCCTGCCGAGCACACACAGTTTGCAGCCATGCTCGATCAGATACATCAGCAGACTGGTACCGGCTACGACAAAGGCGACAATATACGCTGGAACTTCGGCAAATTCCTCATCTCGCGCAACGGTAAGAAGGTGACCCGTTTCGAACCCATGGTCACCCCTGCCGAAATTGAAGCAGCCATAGAAAAGGCATTGGCAAAATAAAGAAAGTATTGCTATAAGTGACCACTGAGGCTATCGACCAAAGGGAGCCTCACCAATCACTAAAAAAAAATACATTTGTCGGATCACTCATCACTGCTCACTGGAAAAAACAAATGAAAACAACCGGTGACCGATGACCGCATAAAAAAGCCGTGACACACTTGCCACGGCTTTTTTTCAGAAACATTTTGTTTTTTAAGTAATGATAAAAAAATTACTTAGGACACTATAGTTTGACAACTTGACACGCTTTTAATAGTTCTCCGTTTTGCTTGCTCCGCTGCGCAATCCTTACAGGAACACTATCGGAATCGACTGGACTTTTGTTCTCCGTTTTGCTTGCTCCGCTGCGCAATCCTTTCGGAACACTATCGGAATCGACTGGACTTTTGTTCTCCGTTTTGCTTGCTCCGCTGCGCAATCCTTTCGGAACACTATCGGAATCGACTGGACTTTTGTTCTCCGTTTTAAGTCGGAT
>JAZUDW010000028.1:0-12043 GCA_045639845.1 Bacteroidales bacterium | reverse complement strand
ACAAATCAACGATTCAACAACATCTCATCACTCATTTATTGTACAATAAGTTTTTTGTTGATGATCTGATGTCGATTCTCTATGGTCATCATATACCATCCTTGAGCCAATCCGTGCAGGTCGAGCTGGGTAGCCTTGCCACCGTCGATATGCCATGATCTTACTCTTTTGCCCGATGCGTCGCAGAGGTCTATCTTCGTGAGGTCATTCATGTCGGTCAGGTCTATGGTGGTAGATTCATGTGCAGGGTTGGGATAGATAGTCAGGCTGGCGACCTTGTCGGCATCCACGATATCCACCCAGTGGGGCTCTTGGTATGCCAGTGTCTCCCATTCGCTCTGCGATGTCTCGCTGCAGCGAGCACGCACTTTCACCATATAGTTCAGACCCACGGTGTGCGAGTTGATGGTGTATTGAGGCGTGTTGACGGTGGCGTCGATATTCACATTGAATCCTCCAATAGAGTCGGTAGTGATCACGATATCCCATCGGCTCTCGTCGCCTTGGGGCGCCCAGTTGAACGTGATGCTGTAGTGCTCGTTGTTGTCGGTGAAAGTGCTTCGCAAGTTAGTTGGGGTAGTACATTCTACGTTTTCTTCTTCTGTCAGTGCAGGATTGATGGGGGCATCGTTTTGTGCCTGTAGGCCCCATCCCAAGGCCAGCAAAGCTGAGAACAATAGCGCTTTTGATTTCATGGTAATATGTTATTGTCTTGATTATTATATTTTTATTAAATAATAGAAGCCTATTCTTATAAATTGCAAATATACAAAAGACTTTGCAAAGTATAGAAAAAATCATTGTCTCCTCCCTCCAAACACTTTGGGCAAGATACTGTCTTCACATCTCGAAAAAGCGATAGTCTGATGTCACAATAATCGGTCATGTTCTCTTGTTTATTGCTATTGTTGTTCATAATCAGATGTTTCTTTATGAATGGTGCTTTTCTTAGTACTGTTTGCTACTGATATGACAGTGCCACAAGTGCCGTTTATTTTTATAAAAAAACTTCGCGAGAGGGTTTATTTATTATATCGACGATCTATCTAATAAATCAAACCACGCGTAAAGTTTGTATATAGAGCGGCACTTGTGGCACTGTTCCACCTGGCGGAAGCCGATCCGCATATGGTATAAGGTACGCATGCGCATGAACCACAATATATGCAGCATTGTGCCGATGCGTTCACAGGCTGCTGCAGACCACGTAGCAGCGTGCTGCAGGCCGTGGTACAGCGTGCTGCGAGTCGCTGTGTGGCCGGCTGTAGCCGATAGGGGGTAGAGGGTGTGTCTTTTCTATTCATAGAGAAAACAATTTTTCATTGTATTGGTCATGCCCCATCCTTGCGGGGGAACGTTGTCGGTGTCTGTACGATGATGGTCGGGCACCGAAGGCGGCATCCTCGAAAAATGATTTTGCAAAGATACAACAATTCTCTCTTCTACGCAACAAAAAAATAGGTGTACATATTTCCCCGAGAGACCTTTTTACGATATCGGACACGTCATTTGGAGAACCGGTCATTTCTCCAAATGACCTATTGAGTCGGATTTACGTAAAATTGTTTGTTTCGTACTGTTTTGTCTGTAGGTGTTTGCAAAAAAGGATCCGCAAAGGTGAGAAAAAATGAATTTTGCCTTGTTTTATTTCTATGCCTATTGATGCCATGTTACTATCAGCGATTAGTGGTTCGACCCATGTGCCTGCGTTGGATCTCGGCGATGGCAACTGTTTTTTGGCTCGGTCTTTCTTTCTAGTAGGTTCGCTTTCGTAAAAGAACATTAGGGTAGCAATGCTATGGAATCGGCCGATAGTGTGCTATTTATCCCTGGTCAAGTTGTCGATGAATTACGAATATTGAGAAGTATGAGCCGGCCACGATGTATCGCTAAAGCTCAAATCATATTACCAGAACTATGGTCGGCCTCTGAAATGTATCTGACTTATTTTTTTCATCATTTACTTATTGAGTTATCTGAGATCTGTCCGTTGTTGCTGCGGGAAAAATGAACGGGAATGCTTTTCGAAAAAAAACGTATCTTTGCATTCGAAAAGATGTGTTTTGTATAGATAGATAAGTGTATGAATTATTTTGTTTTTCATAGTATTATGAGGAATGTTAATATGGCAACAGGCTGCTTATGGTTGCGGATGTTTTGTGCCATGTTGCTATGGATGATGATGTTGACAAGTTTATGTGCTCAGGTGGTGAAGGATTCTGTTTGGAACAAGGATATTCGTACTGTGCTGCTTACTTGCAACGACACTAAGAAATCTCTTCCCGTGCTTCGGTTAGGAAGTCACGACAAGTTATTGTTGCGTTTCGATGAGCTGGGCAACGAACCCCAAAATTACCAATATCGAATCAGTCATTGTGATGCACAGTGGCGTCCAGATCATCTCGACCCCATTGATTTCATAAGTGGTTTTGAAGAAGGATCAATAGAAAACTACGGTTATGCCTTCACTACGTTGCAGATGTATGTACACTATTCGCAGATTATACCATCTGCCCATTCTACCTTTGTTGCTTCGGGTAACTATGAGCTGAGAGTAGTGCCCTACGATGATCCCGATTCATGTGTGCTTACCTGTCGTTTTATGGTGTATGAAGATCTAGTGAGTGTGGAGAGTCGTACGGGGAAACCAACTACAGTCTATGGCGACTTTCGTCGAGATCAAGAGGTGAATCTGAGCGTTTCTTTACGTGACGGAGTGAATATGTCTTTGCAACCACAGTATCTGCAGGTATTTCTTCAGCAGAACGGTCGCATCGATCTTCGACGTTCTATCCCGTTCCATGGTTATAATGGCAATGCATTGCTCTATGCATTGGATAGAAACAATGTGTTTCCAGGTGGCAATTGTTTCCGCTTTTTCGACATTAGCGACGCTTGGGCACAGTTGTATAATGTGCAGCGTGTCGAATCCTATGGCGGTGAGACCTTTGTATTCCTTCGTCCTGATCAAGACCGTAGTAGGAAAAACTTCTCTTACACGCAGAGTCTGAATGGGGGTATGAGAGTAAATGTCGTGGATAGAGATAACCCCGATCTGGAAGCCGATTACGTATGGGTCAACTTTAGTCTTCCTATGTCGCAACCATTCCTCGACGGCAGCCTCTATTTGGTGGGCGACCTCACCCAATGGCGCTTTGACGATGGCAGTCGCATGGAATACAACATGCAGTATCGTGCCTATACCAAACGTTTACATCTTAAACAAGGCTATTATTCCTACCAGTACGTGTTTGTACCATCGGGGACCGATGAGGGTTTGACCTCTCGCATAGAAGGCGACCACTATGAGATGCCCAACGAATATCTGGCTATGGTCTATGTACATCGTCCTGTAGATCGCTACGATAGGTTGGTCGGGTGCTTCCCCTTTGTGTTTGGAGATCGGTGATTTCTCTAGTAATCGCAGGATTGACTATGTGATGAAGTTTGTTTGTACAAACGCATCCATTAGGAAGAAAAACAATAAATAATTCGAAATTCCAATGTATTCAGAACAAGATATTTTCAATCGTACAGAGCGTCTGTTGGGCGGCAAAAATATGGATAGACTTCGCCAAATTCGTGTCATCATCTTCGGCATTGGCGGCGTGGGCAGTTGGTGTGCAGAGGGGTTGATACGCAGTGGTGTTGTGAATCTCACCATAGTCGATTCTGATTGTGTGAGTGTGTCGAATATCAATCGTCAGGCAATGGCCAGTATGAGTACAGTAGGCGAGGTTAAAGTAGAGTCTCTCCGTCGTCGATTGCAAGATATCAATCCTTACGCCCACATTGATGCAGTTGAAGCTATCTACAATCGAGACACTGCGGAAACGTTCCAATTGGAGACTTACGATTATATAATCGATGCTATTGATAGTCTAAACCCTAAACTTGACCTTATAGTACACGCAACATCGTTGCCTAAGAACGTTACATTCTTCTCTTCCATGGGCTCGGCATTAAAGATGGATGCAAGTAAGATTCAGGTGGGCGAGTTTTGGGATATTGAGGGATGCCCGCTGGCTCGTGCTTTGCGCAAGAAGATGAAGCATCAGAGCCGTTATCCAGCTCGCAAGTTCCGTTGTGTTTTTTCTCCCGAAGTGCTTCCCAATCTAGGAGAGGTGCGGCCGGAGCCCATACTGTCTGCAACGGGAGGTGAAAAAAATACGCCTCATGATTGGAATCTATCGAAGGCGCAGATTAACGGTTCGATGGTTCATATCACCGCTGTTTTTGGATTCATGTTAGCATCGTTGGTGATAAGATCAGCTACAGGTTGCTGATTGGTTCAAAAAAGAGAAGAGTGATGGATAATAATATCCGATCACTTTTCTCTGTTTGATTGTAATGGGACTTGATTTGCCGACTACTTCCTAAAGTCGATCTACTTTCATAAAGTTCGTCTGACCATCTTGAGGATCGGCATGAAATCCGCCCGTAGTGATTACGATGTCGCCTCTCTGCAGATCTATCCACTCTTTGGCCGTATTCATCGCCACATTGAGTACCTCGTCGGTGGTCTTGCTGGAATCCACCAATTTGGCATAAACGCCGTAGTTGAGTGTGAGTGAACGCATAATACGTTCGTCTGAAGTCATGGCTAGGATAGGACAGCTGGGTTCGAGATTGCTCAGTAAGCGGGCGCTGACGCCTTTCACCGTAGGAACTAGTATGGCCTTGGCACCTAAGTCGTTGGCTGTAGAGGCCACACTATTGCACATGATTTCTGCAATGGTGCTGGGGTTGGGCTTCGCATACTTGTTGCGATAGTGATGTGACTCTTCTGTATGTTCGCATATTTTAGCCATGAAGGCAACAGCCTCCACAGGATAGTCTCCGGTGGTCGTTTCGCCCGATAGCATTACGGCATCAGTGCCGCTAAATACGGCATTGCTCACGTCGGTCACCTCTGCACGGGTGGGTCTCAAACTGTGTTTCATGCTTTCTAGCATCTCGGTGGCTACGATGCTGATCTTGCCATAGCGGCGACAAGCAGAGATGATTCGTTTCTGGTAGATAGGGAGGTCTTCCATCGGTACCTCAACTCCCAAGTCTCCACGTGCTACCATGATGCCATCGGCTACCTGGGCTATGGCCTCAAGGTTATCCATACCCTCTTGGCTCTCTATCTTGGCAATCACCTGCATGTCGGAACGCCCTTGCGCTGCCAAAACAGAGCGAACTACCATGATGTCGGCTGCTGTGCTGACGAAAGAACAAGCTAAAAAATCGCCTTCATGCTGACAGGCATATAGGATATCTTGCAGATCTACATCACTCAGGAATGGAATCTGGAGCCTCACTCCAGGGACGCTCATGCTTTTCTTGCTTCCCAAGTGCCCGCCAGTTCTCACTATGCATCGGGCAGAGGTGCGATTTACGTCGGTTACTTCCAAAGCCATTAGCCCGTTTTCGAGTAGAATGGTATGGCCTGCTTTCAATCGGTCTATCACATGGGGGTGGTTTACCGAAAACTGCGACTCTGTGCCCATCACATTCTCTTTCGTGATCATAATGATGTTGCCTTCTATCAACTCTATTCCCCCTTCTTGCATCTCTCCACAACGAAGCTCGGGTCCTTTGGTGTCGTATAGGATGCCTATATTATGACCCGTACGGCGACGTACTTCGTTCACAGTAGCTACTACTTTCTGTTTCTCTTCCTCGGTAGCATGGCTGAAGTTGATGCGAGCCACGTTGGCACCTGCCATTACCATTTTCTCAAACACATCGGGGTCATAGCTAGAAGGGCCAATGCTGGCAACTATTTTTGTCTTTTTCATTGATCGTGATAAATCTATTAGGTTGAATCAAATTTGGTATTTGTTAATCTGTATCTTTTTTTGCTAATCTAAAGAATGTATGTCGCAAAACTAATCAATCCATCAGCAAATCCAACAATCAACAGTCGTTATTGTTTGTTCTTGCAGAAACGTATATTCCAGTTTTTTATTGTAAAGAAAAAAACGAATACAGGAAAAGTCTGTTTTGCAAGAAAGAAATGGCGGTGGAACTGTTCGTTGCCGTATGTCCCTTGGGCGCGAAAAAGGCTCCTCGTCCATAGGGTGGGTGAGGAGCCTTGGAGGGCATATTGTCTGAGTACCGATTATTCAGCCATCGTGGCTTCGATCTCGGCAATAGTCTTGGGTATGGGTTTGCCTAGCACACGGCATCCGTTGTCTGTGATGAGGATATCATCTTCGATGCGGATACCTCCGAAGTCTTTCCATTTCTCCAATTCGTCGAAGTTGATGAAGTCCTTGTTGGTACCTTCGGCATGCCATTTGTCGATGAGTGCGGGGATGAAGTAGCAACCTGGTTCGTCGGTCACCACGAAGCCTTTCTCTAGTTTGCGACCACAACGCAGACTGCCCAGACCAAACTGAGAAGAAGGACGGGTCTCATCGTCGTAGCCCACATAGATCTGGCCGTAATTCTCCATGTCGTGAACATCAAGGCCCATCATGTGTCCTAATCCGTGAGGCATCAAAAGGCTGTGGGCACCATTCTTTACGATATCGTCCACGTTACCTTTCAAAATGCCTAGGTCTTTGTAGCCTTGTGCAAGGATCTTGCTGATAGCAGTGTGTACCTCTTGATATGTGATACCGGGGCGTGAGATGCGGATACATTCGAGTTGAGAAGCTAGCACGATCTCGTAGATAGCACGTTGGCGGTCGTTAAACTTACCACCTACAGGTACTGAACGTGTGATGTCCGAGCAGTAGTTCATTGCCGTCTCACAGCCAGCGTCCATCACAAGCATGCGTCCCTCAACGAGCATATTGTTGTGGCCGTGGTTGTGAAGCGTCTCACCGTGTATGGTCATAATCACAGGGAAACTCACGGGACCATTGCCCTTCCAAGCTTCGCCTTGCATAAATCCAGCCAGTTCGTATTCGTAACGGCCAGGCATAGCCATCTTCATAGCGCCTACATGCATGTTGTAGGCGGTAGCTATAGCACGTTCGATTTCAGCGATCTCTTCATCGCTCTTGATGCTACGCTGTTTCACACAAGCATGGATAAGATCCATCGAGGCATATTTGCTCACAGCATCGAATTTGATGCCGAGCAGTTGGCTCATTTGGCGTGTGTTGTCGGCGCGATAGGGGGGGAGATAATGGATCTTACGGGCTTCGCCGATAGTCTTGGTGCAGAGCGTCTGTAGAGAGGCAAGATCGCCGCTGTTGCCAACACCCACGCTGGCAGCCAGTTCCTTCACCGAAGGCAGTGGGCCGGTCCAGATGATATCATCAATATCATAGTCATTGGCGAAGATATAGTCTTTACCATTGTCACAGTCGAGTACACCAATCAAATCTTCGCGCTGAAGGCCGAAGAAATACAAGAAAGTGCTATCTTGGCGGAACCAATAGGTGTTGTCGGGATAATTGCAAGATGCTTCGTGATTTCCTTGAATGATGATAAGGCCGTGGCCAATATCCTTGCGGAGCTGCTCCCTACGAGCAATGTAAGTCTCTTTACTAAACATATTTATCAATTTTTTTGTCGTTTCATTCTTTCGGTTTGAGAGTGCAAAAGTACTAAAAAAAAACGGTTGGGGTATCACAGAATGAAAAAAAGTCGTATCTTTGCAACCCCATTTCAATAGGTTGTGCGGCTATGGAAGTGGTTAATCGACATAAATTCATTAAATTAAAAAATGTGAAAATAAATTAATTGTCATTATGAATCAATCTCGCTATAAATTTAATCCGAACAGATTGGTGGCCTTCTTGGGAAAGCCTGCTTGTGAATTTACCAAAGCCGACATCCTCAAAGTGATTGAGGAAATGAGTATTGAAATGGTGAATTTCCATTATATGGCCCACGATGGCCGTTTAAAAACGCTCAATTTTGTCATCAATAGCTACGAGCACATCGACGAGGTGCTCACCTCTGGCGAGCGTGTGGACGGATCAAGCCTCTTCCCCTTCCTTGAAGCGGGTAGCAGTGATCTTTATGTGATACCTCGTTTTCGTACAGCCTTCTTGAACCCCTTCTCGGAGATACCAACCTTGGATCTTTTGTGCAACTACTATACCAAAGACGGCAAGCCTTTCGATATGGCACCCGAATACACCTTGGCCAAAGCCGGCCGAGCCTTCCGTGAAGCCACAGGTGGTATGGAGTTCGAAGTAATGGGCGAACTGGAATACTATGTAGTAGCCCCCCGAGAGGACCTCTTTCTTGCCGACGACCAGAAAGGCTATCACGCTTCACGCCCCTTCTGCAAGTTTGAAGATTATCGCGTTAGCGCTATGAAGATTATCGCCGAATGTGGCGGTCTTATCAAGTACGGCCATAGTGAAGTTGGTAACTTCGCTGTCGATGATGTGATGTATGAACAGAACGAGATCGAATTTCTCCCTACAACCCTCGAAGATGCAGCCGACCAGCTAGTTATTGCCAAATGGCTTATGCGAGCATTGGCCTATCAGTATGGCATCACTGTAACCTTTGCACCCAAGATTACCGTTGGTAAAGCGGGTAGCGGTATGCATATTCACACCCGTATTTCTAAGAATGGTGAAAATATGTACGTGGGCGAAAACGGTCTTTCTGAGATTGCCCACAAAGCCATAGCTGGTATCCTCGACTGTGCAGGCTCCCTTACCGCTTTCGGCAACACTAATCCTACTTCCTATTTCCGCCTGGTTCCCCATCAGGAAGCTCCGACCAATATCTGCTGGGGCGATCGCAACCGTTCCGCTATGGTCCGTGTGCCCTTGGGTTGGGCCAAAGGCAGTGGCAACATGATGGCCGATTGCAATCCTTTAGAGAAAAACGACGACGTTGATTTCTCTCACAAACAAACTATCGAACTTCGTACCCCCGACGGCTCGGCCAATGTTTATCTCTTGTTGGCCGGTATGACGGTGGCAGCTCGTCATGGTTTCGAGATGGACGATGCTGTTCAGTATGCCAAAGATCGATATGTGAGTGTCAATATCTTCGAGCATGAAGATGTTCTCAGTCGCTTGGCTGTTCTTCCTGATAGTTGTGCAGCCAGTGCTGATGTTTTGGAACGCGACAGGAAGATCTACGAAGAAAAAGGTATTTTCGACCCTCGTCTCATCGATGGTATTTTGAAAGAATTACGAGTGTTCAACGATCGTACCCTTCGCAAAGACATAGGCGGCGACTCCAAGAGGATCCTCGAACTTGTTGAGACGTTCATCAACTGCGGTTGATTGCAATAAGAAAAAGGTAACCACCCCCTTCCAGGCGATGCACCTTTCTGCTACGCCTATGGGGTAAATGCCCGTTGTGTTGACAAGCAGCTGTTATTTTACTCATGGGCGGCGGCTTGTCTATTTTTTTATATCTTTTTTCTATATTTGTAATGATTTTTGAATTAGATCCCGACAATCTTGCTTTCCCTGATGCCTCTTTGGCCGATGAGAATGGCCTTGTGGCTATAGGCGGAGACCTCTCTCCCAAGCGCTTACTTTCGGCCTACATGTCGGGCATATTCCCTTGGCCTTCCGACGAGGTGGACTGCCTCCTTTGGTGGTCGTTAGATCCTCGTATGATTCTCTTCCCTGACGAGTTTAGGTGCAGCAAGAGCCTTCGTAGGGTGATGCGTTCTGGAAAATTTGAGGTCCGTATCGACACCTGTTTCGAGCAAGTGATACGTGGCTGCCAACAGACTATACGCGACGACGAAGATGGTACTTGGATCACCGAAGATATCGTATCGGCCTATGTCGAGCTCCATCGTTTGGGTTTTGCTCATTCATTCGAGACATTCTATCACGGGCGGCTGGTGGGCGGTCTGTATGGTGTCTCCATTGGCAACATTTTCGTGGGCGAGTCTATGTTCCATACGATGACCGATGCATCCAAGGTGGCTGTGTCCCGTTTGGTCGATTTTAGTCGTCTGCATGGGTTCTCCTTCATCGATGCACAGCAAGAGACCTCTCACCTGGCCTCGCTTGGTGCCCGGCCCATACCGAGGTCCGACTATCTCAGATGGTTGGACGATTTGGATGTTCAGTTTACCCTTCAAGGCTGTTGGCACCAGCATTCCGTAGTCCTCTCATTAGGAAGCAATATGGGCGATAGAAACTCCATGCTCGATCGAGCCCTTGACCTGCTTGACGAGCGGTTGGGCGAGGTAGTGCTTGTAAGTAGCATTTATGAGACAGAGCCTTGGGGGTTCGAGTGTAGCGATGCTTTCCTCAACTGTGCTGCGGTGATCGATACTGACCTTACCCCGCAGCAAGTGCTGGAGGTTGCATTGTCGGTCGAAAAAGAGCTGGGCCGCGTTCGTGCAGAGGATATGGACCCCGCAACTCCTAAGCAATATGCTTCTCGTCCCATTGATATTGATATTATCTTCTACGACAACGAGGTCAGCTCTGACCCTGCATTGATACTACCCCATCCTCGTATGGAACAGCGCGCATTCGTCCTTCGACCGTTGGAAGAGATCATCCCTTATTATATTCATCCTGTACTGCACAAGACGATGATTGAGCTTTATGATACCTGTGCTGATCAAGGTGAGATCTCCATTTACAACCTATCGTAGGATTTTTGTTACGACAAATATATCCTTATTGTGATGCTTCTCATCCAGATAAATGCACAAAGGAGCAATGTTATGTTTTGCGAACATCGTTTTCTCCTCAAAAATGACGAATGCTCCCTACAAAAGACGTAGAATACAATGATATTTGATGTTGTTGTTCTTTTGTTATGATGGTGAAAATGAATAATGTCCGGTGCTGGGAGAAAAAATATTTTGTCGGATTGAAGAAAAATAGTACTTTTGCAATCCGTTTTATGACGAAAATTGTATTAAAACTATCAATAAATAATTAAAATGTACGCAATAGTAGAAATCGCAGGAAAGCAATTCAAGGTTGTACAAGATCAAAAGATCTTCGTTAACCGTCTTCAAAACGAAGAAGGCAGCGCAGTATCTTTCGACACCGTGATGCTCAAAGACAATGATGGTAACGTTACCGTTGGTAAACCCTATATCGAGGGCGCTCAGGTAAAAGCTACTGTTATCAAACATTTAAAAGGTAAGAAAGTCCTTGTGTTCCGCAAAATCCGTCGCAAAGGCTTCCAAACCCTCAACGGTCATCGTGACTATCTGACCCAAATCAAAATCGATAGCATTAATTAATTTAGTAGTTAACTTTAAAAGCATTATACCATGGCTCATAAAAAAGGTGTCGGAAGTTCTAGCAACGGTCGCGAATCCGAAAGCAAACGTTTAGGTGTTAAGATTTTCGGTGGTCAGCATTGCATCGCTGGTAATATTATTATCCGTCAACGTGGTACTGTTCACAACCCTGGCCAGAATGTTGGTATGGGTAAGGACCACACCCTCTTCGCTCTTTGCGATGGTACCGTTCAGTTCAAACGCGGTGCAAAAGACAGATCTTATGTTTCTGTTGTTCCTGATGCAGAATAAGCTGTAACGCGCTTAACACACATTAAGTGAAAATTATAATGGAGATATCTCATTGAGGTATCTCCTTTATTTTTTTATGCTACCATAAGGGGATGTTTCCCTCCTTATGTGGTGCTTTTTTTTATGTGCCCGATAGTCGCATCCATTCAGCGATGATGAAAAAATAAAACAGCTCCATTTCAGTCGTTGACATTGGCTCCATTTTAGTCGTTGACCTTGGCTCCATTTCGGAAAGAGTGGCAGTTGGCTCCACTTCGGTCGCCGACCATAGTTCGGATGATATGATTTGGATTAGGTTGTCGAGCTGTTTTTACATTGAGAAGGTGGAGTACGAAGGGCTTCAGTGAAGTTCGATAGCATTCTCGAAGCGATTGAGAGCAGAACGAATCAAAACGAGAACAGGCCACACGACTGATGACGAAAAGGTTCGGTGAACCTTTGTGCATTTTGCCTGAAAATCCCCACTTGCAGAATTGTAAAATGGTCTATATTGCCGACAAGATGGATAAAAGCATACTGAAAAAATGAATGATTGTCTCAAGTTATTTTCTATCATCACTTAGTCCCGATATCTGAAAAACAATGGTTGAGAAAGATGAGTTCTTT
>JAZUDW010000027.1:0-50383 GCA_045639845.1 Bacteroidales bacterium | reverse complement strand
ACACGGTCTCACACTCGCGGACCGATACCTTCATCACGCACAGACCCGATGTGTTGAGCACCTCGATCACCGCCTGCTCCATAGATGGATGCTCCACCGTCAGCAGACTGTGTACGGGGTTGGGACGCAGCAGCACCTCGCCAACAGAGTTTCCCGTCGGGTCTATACCCACGGGTTCGTTGGCAGGCACGGTGAATCCCACAGTGTCGCTCCATTCTCCGAAAAACACCGTGTCGTGATAGTAGCAGCGGTGGTGCATCTGGGCTCGCACCTTGGCCGTATAGTGCCCTCCCTGCTCCAAGTCGTAGAGGTAGTAGGTGGTGGAGAGACAGTTGCCTACCATCTCACTCCCATCGGGCTTCGTCAGCATCAGCTGGTAGGCCGTGCTGCCCTCCGTAGGCTCCCACGACAGCTGGGCATACACAGTGTCGAGGTACCTCACCTCGGGACGGGAAGCCTGCGGACTGTGAGGTACGGTATCAAAGGCAGGTGGCGCTACAATGGGGATTTGATATAGTCTTGTAGAAGTGTAATAAGGTAATGCTTCAAAAACGCCATTTGAACAATACCATATAATTATATCTGCTTCACTATCATAATAGGGTAATGTAGAATCTAAACAAAAAAAATAACACCCATAATAAAGGGGCGTGTACGGAGATTCAAATGATGGAATCCACACTGTATAAAAAGTCGTATTTGGACGGATTTCAATCGGATTATCAAAATAAAATTCGGCACACAAAGATGTCATTTCCCCAACGGTGTCTGAACAACCTAAATATCCTTTTAAATATCCTTCCGTTCTAAAATATCGCACCGCTTGGTAATGACAGACCGAATCTGCGAAAAAATAACCACCCGAAACAGAATCCTTTAATACAATCGCGCACGTTCCTGGAAGTTTTCCTATTCGAGAAAAAGCACTATCCGGAGCAGTCACAGCAACACCATAGACCACTAATCGGGTCGTATCATCCAATTTATACCCACTCAATAGGCTACGACCCGGGCGTATCTCATTATAACGATAAAATCCATCTTCTGCATTAGGATTGCAAACCTGCCAGTCTAAATATGGCCAATAATAGATGCCGTCGTCACGGTCAAAGGTACAAAAAACCGTATCCTGTGCCATCGACGGTAGCGTGGCGGCCAGCATCATAAGTATCAGCAATGATTTCTTCATAATATATCATGTTTATTGGGTTATACAATAACTGGAATAGCTGGGCGATTCAACCAATCCCAGACACATACTGCAAATGTTTTGTCCCTGAATGGAAAAAACGACAGGACCAAGCACTTGAGCGGGAACGCGTGCAATGTTTCGCACATTAATTTCTTTCGATGTATAGCATTGTGCAGTCATACCCGCCAGTTTATCTTTCATAAACCATTGATCGCCGCCTGCTTCAACAAAATACCTATTTCTGAAAGCATCAATAGAAACAGGAGAATATCCCCCACGGTATAGCAGTGGGGTGATGTACGACGTATTGTTATCTAGGCTGATATAAACTGAAAATCCTTCACCCTGTAGGAGTGTCCGTTGGAGTGATGCAGAGGGAACGACTTTACAAAACCATTTTCATCGAGGATGAAGAAATGCCCTGTACCACCCACTTCGGCATAAGCTATGCAGTACTGATTGTTCCAAGCCCGGATGATTCCGCCTTGGGCATTGAGACCCAACGAGCCCCACTGACTCTCGTTCTGTGCCGTTGCTCCTGCAATGGATAGGGCAAAAAGCAAAAGGAATATTAATCTTTTCATGATTTATTATTTTTTTGTTTGACAATTATCGTTGTTTGCAGTTATTCTACCACAAAAGGAAAAAATTATCTTCTTGCTGCCTTTTGATGATAAAGAGACTCACAGGCAAACAAGAGACAAGGCAGAGACAACCGACGGGGAGATGTTCCGTCGGTTATGCGACAGGGAAGTCGTCGATCAAGGAAGTGAGTTCTTGCCAGATACGTGCCACAGGCAATCCCATCACATTATAGTAGCAGCCTTCGATATGTGACACGCCCACCATACCTATCCATTGCTGGATGCCATAGGCTCCAGCCTTGTCGAGCACCTGGAAGTGGGTTACATAATAGTCGATCTCTTGGTTGCTAAGTGGTTTGAACCACACGCGGGTGGCCTCAGTAAAGTGACGTCGCTCATGCATGGTAGAAAGACACACACCCGTATATACCATATGCTCCTCACATGAGAGCGACCGAAGCATCTGCTTGGCCTGCTCTATATCGTGAGGTTTGCCCAACACCTCACCGTTGTGAACCACAACGGTATCGGCAGTAACCAGCACCTGATGTGGCAACAAATCAGACTGGCAGAACGCATGGGCCTTCCGTTGGGCCAACACCTCGGCCACCATGTGGGGTGGCACGGCGTCGTGCAAGGTCTCATCCACATCGATACGAAGCACTTTCATCGGGATACCCAACGACGCTAAGAGCTCTTGCCGACGAGGAGACTGTGAAGCCAATAACAATTCTACCATATTCACACCTTATTATTAATAATGCCGCTTAATTGCGACGCGTTGGAACGGCACCGGTCTGAGGGTTCTTTCCGGTATTGTCGGTCTTATCGACCATCTTACCATCTTTGAATCGGCCCACGAAAGCCTCATTGCCACGCTCGTCGTAGAAGACCCATCGGCCCTCTTTCTGACCATTCACAAAACCACCTTTTTCTTCGGGTTTGCCTGCACTATTGTAGCGTTCATAGCTTCCGTGGTATTTACCATTCAGATAGTTGGCACGTATTTCCACTTTGCCGTTGGGATAATAACGCACTTCTTCGCCATTCTTAACGTCGTCTTTATAGTGCATAATATAACGGGGGCGGCCATCATCGTAGTAGCCGGTCCATTCGCCACTCTTTTTCCCATTGGAGAAGGTACCTATATAGTCGGTGCGGCCATCTTCATACCATGCAGTCCACAGCCCGGTTTCCTTGCCGTTGGCGTAGCTGCCTTCGTGGAGCTTGGCACCTTTTTCGTACCAGGTGGTCCAGGTGCCAGTGCGGACACCATTGACGTATGATCCCTGACGCCAACGCTCGCCGGTCTCGTAATAATAGATCCACGTGCCAGTCTGCTGGCCTGCCTTATAGGTGCCTCTGATACCCAGCTTGCCGTTGGTGCGATAGTAGAAAAGCCATTCGCCTTCCTGCAAGCCATTGATGAGCTTTCCTTTCATATCAACTTTGCCGTTGTCGGTCCACCAGATAGCATCGCCATTGAGTTCGTTATTTTTATAGGTGCCTTTAAACTTGTCCTGACCATTGGGATGCCATTCACGGGTAGCACCCTCTTTCTTGCCATTGACAAAGGGGAACTCTTCGTGTGGCTGACCGTCGGCATAGTACGACTTGTATGTGCCGTTTTTCTTTCCGTTGACCACGGGCACCTCGCTTTGGAGCTCGCCATTCTGATACCAAGTGCGGGAGGTACCATTGCCAGTATGGTACTCCTCGGCACAACGGCTGCCATTGTCGAAATACACTTTCCAAAGGCCGATTTTTTTTCCATTCTGATAGTCACCCTGCTGATACACCTTGCCGTTTTGATGCCACCAAGTCCAGGTACCAGTACGCACACTGTCGTCGGTCATCATACCCTCTACGGCCACGTGTTGGTTGCTTTTGTCGTAGAATTTCTGATAGTTGATCTGTGCCTGAAGGCTCAGGGCGAGAAGGAACAAAGAGGAAAGGGTTACTATCTTTTTCATTGCTATACTATATCTTATTTAGATGAGAGGTTCAGAATAAACGAAAACGATCTGTACGGGGTTATTGCCCGTTTGAACAGGATCGTAGCCTCGGATGACAGTGCGCCTGCCCGAGGCACGACGGGCATTGATGAGCACCAGGGTGCCGTCGTCGTAGTTCTGACGCAGCAGTTTCTGCAGATGCTGGGTGATACGCATGCGATAGGTGCTATAGGCAGAATGGAAGGTGCCGTCGAAGCCATTGGTGTACATATCCATCATGTCGCTCACGTAGCTCGACGCGGTGTCGCCATAATTGCGGAAGGCTATGAGCGATTCGGGCCTGTTGAGGTCGGCTTTGTCAAGAGCCACGGGGAGACGCAGTTCGGCATAGTGGACAATGGCAAAAGGATGAGCAGCATGGAAATCTTTGACCGCCTGATCGAAATTGAGCTTGATCTTGGTACCTCCCATGGGTTCAAGATAGAGATAGCGTGCACCATCAACAGCAGCACGCTTGTCGGTGTTGAATACGGCCAAGGGGCCTACATAACGATGCGAGAAATGGTTGAAGTGGGTGGCATCGGTGCCTATAGCAAAGGCATCTTCGAGATGGCTGGTATCGGAGCCCTGATGATAGGTGCGATACACGGTGAGTTTGGTGCTGGCACCGGAAAAATTGACAGTCATCAGGCAGGGACTGTTGGTATGGTTGACACGGATATACAAACCTTTGAGTGCAGCAAGAAACTGATCGTCGGTATATTCTTTGCCTTCTAGCTGGCCGTTGAGCCCATTGTTGAGTTTGAGCCGCACCACCGTGTCGGCAACACGGGCGCGCACGTTGCCGCTATAGAGTACGTTGCTGCTTACTGCCACAGAATCGAAACCGAAATAGGCTGAGTCGGACATGATGGTATCGGCCAACTGGCGTACTTCGAAATCCATGGTATAGACGAAGGCATCGGCCGGGCCTGTGCGGAAGGGGAACGAGGGATGGTTGTCGAAACGGTTGCCTCGTGGGTAGAAATCGGTGATGGCCAAAGAGAGCACCACCGAGTCGATGGTAGAGCCTTGGTAGCTGATGCCCGACCCCGAGGTGCAACGGATCTGTGTGAAGATAGTGGCATCGACATCGCCAAACACATTGTCGGTATAATACCCCAAAAGGCCTTGGGAATAGGATGCGGTGAGGAGTGAATCTTCATTCAGCGTCTCGGCGGTGCAATACAGAGTGTCGCACACGCCATGATAGAGGGTGGCCATATCTTGAAGATCCATACCGATTTCCGACTCCTGATCGTTGCAGCCTGCCAACCACAACAAAGAGCACAATGACAAAGTCCAAACAAGGATTTTTTTCATATCTTCCTGCCTATAGCGATGATTAATTGTTGATATTGCTTCCGATCACTTGATCGTAGAGTTTGTTGATCTGGGTGTAGAACTCAGTGCGGTCGGGGTTGTAGTCGAGCACTTGACGCTTATTTTCTTTGGCAAAGGCCACGAGCTCGGGGTTGGCGTTGGGCGAACCGATAACGATAGCATGGGCATAGGTAATGACAGCCTTCATGAGATTCATATAGTTGAGATCGGAGAAGATGCGGAGGTCTTTAGCCGTGGCTCCATCGTTCTTCATCTTGCGCTCCATATCCGCACCCAGATGGTCTTGGAAGGCATCGTCGGTGAGCGTAAACACAGTGCGGGTGCCAGAGAAGAAGGCGTTTTCTTTGTTGATACGTTTCAAATAGAACGGGATCATAGAGCTGAACCATCCTGTGAAATGAATGAGATGGGGTTGCCATGCCAGCTTACGCACAGCTTCGAGAGTGCTGTGACCGTAGAAGAGAATACGCTCGTCGTTGTTTTCGATAAAAGTGCCGTCTTCGTTGTATATATAGTCCGCCTTAGTGAAATACTCCTCGTTGTCGATAAAATATACTTGCATACGCGCCGAAGGCAACGAGCCGACTTTGATGATGAGCTGATGGTCGCAATTATTCACTATGAGGTTCATTCCCGAGAGGCGGATCACTTCGTGGAGCTGGTTTTTACGTTCGTTCACACAACTGAAACGAGGCATAAACACGCGGATATCGCGATCTTTTTCGAGAGCAAACTGAGGTAAATAACGGCCCAAATAGCTATTCTCAGTCTCGGGCATATAGGGCATAATCTCCTGATTCACAAAAAGTATTCTTCCTTTTGCCATAAACTTAGATATTATTATTATTTTATGCAAAGGTACACTTTTTTTTCAAAACGGCACTAAAATCTTCTCGACTACGGCACAAACGCCCGTGTTCACGGGTCGCCAGCCATGGGGGGGGCTCGCCTAGGGCGAAGTTTGAGCAGAAGAGCCTTCGTTGCGAAGGGTCTCCCATACCAACGACAAGGGTGATTGGCTTCGCGAAACAGTGTTTCTTTTCTGTACAAACTGCAAAAGCCATAAATATACCATTTTACCACCAATTTGAATAGGTCGTAGATAGGTGATGGGTAGGTAGTAGCTCCGACCATCCTTCGACATGCCTTCGTTATGCCCTCGTCGCACGGTCGAAGAATGATCGAAAACACGCCCTTTTCAATTTCTTTTTACAACGATATATCAACTGATTATCACTGCATTTAACACAACCTGAGGATATAAAAACAAGCACCGATGGCGATAGCAACGATATACAAAATTGCCTCAAATTAGAAAACCGGCACAACCAACTTATTTCATACGCTATTTTTTATCTTCACTGCAACAAAACAAGGACGCGGAATGCCTCATATCGTATCCTCAAAAACGCAGCAGTCAAGGGATCTCAAACAAAACAAATGAGACAAGTTCAAACTAAGAAAAAACGGCCGAAGAAGGAAAATATATATTTATTCTTTTAAAATGGAAAATATTTTATACTTTTGTATTCTCAACTGAAACCATAAAGTACTATTAATAACTGACAAATCATTTGATTGCGTCTATTATATGGAAATAAAATTTGACGAAGCCGAGCTTGAATTAGCACAAAAAGCCGAAAAATACTGCGCTGTGAGCGAACAATGCATGTCGTCGGTACGAGCAAAGTTATTCATCTGGGGGGCATCTCGCCCACAAGCCGAGAAGGTGATAAAACATCTCTGTGCCAATAATTTTATCAATGAGCAACGTTACGCCGAGTCGTACAGTAGCTCCAAGGTAAGGCTGCAGCATTGGGGCCGCATTAAGATCGCCTACCAGCTACGTGCCAAACAGATTCCGCAAAACATTATCGACAACGCCATCGAATCGATCAACATCGACGACTATCGCAAGTCGCTCATTGAGCTTACCCACAGCCGCTGGGAGATGTATCCCGATGGTGATTTCGAGAAGAACCGTCGCAAACTGATGGCCTTCCTTGCCACCAAAGGCTTCGAGATGGATATCATCAAAGAGGTGGTTGACTTAGAGCTGCCACTCCAATAATCATCCTATAAACTTAAAAAAATCCAATTGCAACTACAATGAAAAAGTATTTACTAGTTACGGTACTAGCCCTTTTTGCAGTCCAAAACGCTTTTGCCGACAATATCTACAACCGACTGGTACAAGACACCTATGCCGCCAGCGACTCGGTAAAGAAAGCCAAAGGCAAATGGACCACCAGCTCTACCCCTGCACTGAAGCTCGACGAACACTTCTATAACAATTGGGCAGCTACCGGTATTTCGCAGGTCTCGTTTCTTGGCACGTTCAACGGCAACTACAAATATACGACCGACACTTATACCTGGGACAACATCGTGGACCTGGCCTTGGGTCTCTACTGGCAGGATCTGGACGGCGACACCAACCAGCATGGCTTCTCGGCACTGGAGTCACGCCGCAAAAACGACGATAAGATAGACCTCACATCCACCTTTTCTATGAAACTGAAGAATGCGTGGAACGTCAATGCCTCGGCCAACTTCAAAAGCCAGTTCTTTGAAGGTTACAATTATACTGCCACCGACACGTCGCTGATGTCGGCATTTATGGCTCCTGCTTATCTAACCACTTCGCTCGGTTTTGAGTGCAAGAAAGAGTACTGGAACGTATCGCTCTCTTTCCTCACAGGAAAGACTACGTTCCTTTGGAACGAAGATGTTATCGCTGCAGGTCAGCTCTATGGTGTTGACACCACTGGCGGCAAACGTGTGTATGCCGGTCTCGGTAGCTATGTGAAATTCTACTACAAAAAAGATATAGCCAAGAACCTCAACTTCTACACCCGTATTGAGATGTTCTACGACTATCGCAAACCTCACTACCGCAGCAACAACACTCTTGTGCCCGAAGACCTCTCTTCCTATGTGGCCACCGAAATGTCGTGGCCCGAGAACATGGTGCTCGACGGATCGTATGAGCGTTTCTTGAACCGCAACATGTACACCCTCTTGCACGACACCGATATCGACTTTGAGTTCAAACTCGAATATCGTTTCTCCAACTTCTTCTCGGCCTACCTGATGTCGCGTTTCAAATACGATAGCGACTTCTTGGGCCGCAGCCCTCTGCTCAACAACACTCACTGGCAGCTCTACCAGAGTGCTGGAGTACAGATCTATTTCAACTGGAAGACCCCCAATGCTAACGGCCAGCAGTTCAGACTGTTCCGCCGTGCAAGTCTATAACAATGAACCACTTCGGCCTTCGGGGGTCAAACCCTCAAGTCAAACATTGTATGCAGTCTCTTACAATAAAGAAAAGGATGCCATATCTCGGTGGCATCCTTTTCTTGTCTTAGGGTTATTCTGTTTATTATTCGTTGGGGAGAGCGGCCTCGATGGCCATCTCATAGAGCTGTGCAGGCTCTATACCGATAGCTCGGGCCTCTTTGGGAACGATGCTCTCGGGCGACTGGCCTGGAATAGTGTTAACTTCCATAAAGTACAACTGGGAATGATCTACATCGTAGATGAAATCGAAACGAACAATACCTTTGCAGTCTAATAGATCATAGAGTCGGGAAGCAGCAGACTGAATCTCCTCACTGATAGCGGGATCAACCTCAGCAGGGGTAACTTCATTAGAGAAGCCGTTGTATTTGGCATCATAGTCGAAAAATTCGTGTCCGCCAGTAGGGATGATCTCTGTGACGGGGAACACATATTTTTGATGTTTGGCTCTAAATACACCACAGTCGAACTCACGGCCTTTGACAAACTGCTCTACCAGTACCTCACTATCTTCGGTGAAGGCCTCTTGGATAGCAGGTTCCAATTGCTCGATAGTCTTCACCTTGGAGGTGGCCACACTACTACCACCCGACGAAGGTTTCACAAAGAGAGGAAGCCCCAACTGGGCCACAATCTCTTCGGCCTTATAGGGCTGGCCAGCAAAAAGGTGGATAGACTGCGCTACTTTGGCCACACCGAACTGGCGTACCACTGGGTTGCAGTAGGCCTTGTTGAACGTGAGTGCCGAGGTGTAGAAGCCACAAGTAGTATAGGGGATGCCGAGCATATCGAAATAACCTTGAAGCACACCATTCTCGCCAGGATTACCGTGGATGATGATGAAGGCCAAATCGAAACGGACCTTCTGTCCATCGACGGTGAGGGAGAAATCGGCACGATCGAGAGGCAACTCCTCATCCTGATCGTTCAGACCGAACCAACGCTCACGTTCAATAACGACACGGTAGCGGTTGTATTTTTCATCACTTATACACTGATATACTTGAGTACCGCTCATGATGGAGATATCGTGTTCTCCGGAGTAGCCACCCATAACAATGGCAATATTCTTTTTCATTGTGATTGTATTATTGTTTTTAGTTTATTTTTCATCTGAACCATACGTTCCTCCAGTCGCTGCTGCTCTGCGCTATCGGGGTTGATAGGTATGTGGGCCTCCATCTTATGCAATTTTTGATATTGCAGGGAGACCTCGCGGGTTGCCACATCCATGTGGGCCGAAACAAATCGATCCCAAATGATACGCTGTGCCAACGGCGAAGGATGGAGCATATCGTCGGCATAGTAACGATAGTCTCGTAGCTCGTCCATCATAATCTCGTAGGCTGGAAAGTAGAAGCACTGGTGAGGATAAAGTTGAACCAACTGCTCTATTGCCAACATACAAGAGGCCTTCCCTATCTGATTGCCATGCGGGCCATAGGCCCAATGACGGATGGGGCTGAGGGTGAAAAGCACCTGGACACCGAGAGACTGCAATGATGCCAACAAAGTGGCATATCGTTCTACGATCTGATCGGGGGTGGCCACATGAAGATCGAACATAACCGACGGTACTTTATGGCAATTGGCCACGACGAAATCTGTATCCCGCAACGTGTAATATTGGGCTGAGCCCAAGGTGATGATAAGTAACGGGCGCTGAGAAAGAAAACCATGGGCTTTGCGCCACTCACTTTCACATTTCTCCACACATCCTGCTCTGTCGATCCGAGAGAAAGATCCGTGATGCAACCACGAATGCCACAGACCATTATGAAACACCAGTTCAGCATCCTCCACCGAGGCCAATGTCATACAGCGTTCAACGCACGAGGCTATGCTGAGCGGATTATATAGTATGCCCGAAGGATTTTGCAACACCTCAAAGCCGCTATCGGAGAGCAAAGCACCTATGTGTTCGGTGAAACAAGAGCCTACCAGCATCACCTTGCGGTCATGCTTCAACTGTAGAGGGCTCTTATCTACAGATACCGTTGTCTGCAAAGCTATAGGCATATAGTCCCACTATTTATCGTTTTTATCACTCAGTTCGATACGTTTTATGGCAGGCATCTGTTGCAAGATAGCCACTGCCTCTTCGGCGTTCACCTTGAGAGATGGGGCCGACATACGAAGCGAGAGACCTTGCTGAGCACTCTCCACAATAGCCACCAGCGAAGTTGAACCTTTGTGCTTCTTACCTATCTGTTGCAAGTCGGCTGCCAACTGGGCAGTGATCTCCGACAGAGGAATAGTCACCAAAATCTGCTTGGCCAGACTATCAAGCACTGTATTGAGCATTCGCACATCGTCAATTCTCAGACGGGGAGCCGACTGTTGGTACGAACCGTCGGGCTGACGATATTTATTGATCTCCACATGAGCTACGATAAAGACAAACTTTCCCACCTCGAGCAGAGGCTTGTATTTCTGGTTTTCCTCGTCGTACAGGCGAATAAGGAAGCTGTCGGTATAATCCTCGATGGTATAATTGCCAAAAGTGCCACCGCGACGAGTGTCGCCTGTGGCGGCAGCCGTCACCACACCTGCGAAAGAGAGACGTGAGTTGCGGGCCAGCAGCTGCAGATCTTTCAGTTGTTCCAATCGGTTGAAAACAAAATTGTCGATCGTGAGTTTGAACTCATCCAGGGGGTGCCCGTTCAGATAGAAGCCGATCACCTCTTTCTCGAAACCACATTGTTCTATACGATTCCAACGATCACAATGGGGGATAGGAGGATGGTCTTCCTGCTGTATCTCCTCGCTGAGATCGAACAACGACATTTGATTGGAATTGGCACTATCCTGTTTTCTCGAAGCCCAGCGCAACAGTCGTTCCAAGTAGGTTGGTGTAGCGTCGTTGTCGTTTTCTTTGTAGAAAAACTGAGCACGGTGCATCTCGGGGAACTCGTCGAAGGCTCCCGATTTGGCCAAAACCTCCATATTCTTACGGTTGATGGTCTTGATATCAATGCGTTCCAGAAGATCGAACACACTCTTGAACTGCCCGTTGGCATTGCGCTCGTTGATGATAGCCGTGGAAGCGGCTTCGCCCATACCTATGATAGCACCCATACCGAAACGTATCTCGCCCTTTGCATTGACCGAGAACTTGATCTCAGATTCGTTGATGCTAGGCGGGAGCACAGGGATCTTCATTCTGCGGCACTCTTCCATGAAGAAAGTGACGCGCTTGTTGTCGCTGAGAGCACTGGTCATCACAGCAGCCATATATTCTGCCGGATAGTGGGCTTTCAGGTAGGCCGTCTGATAAGCCACCCACGAATAACAAGTGGCATGAGATTTATTGAAAGCGTAGCTGGCGAACTTCTCCCAATCCTTCCAGATATGTTCAAGGATATCGGCAGGATGACCGTTCTGTTGTCCCTGCGTCATGAACTTATCCTTCAACTCCATCATCTTCTCAATCTGCTTCTTACCCATAGCCTTTCGTAGGGTATCACTCTCGCCACGGGTGAAGTTGGCCAACTGACGAGACAGAAGCATCACCTGCTCTTGATACACCGTGACGCCATAGGTATCCTTCAGGTATTTCTCCATCTCTGGGATGGGATATTCGATGGGTTCCTTGCCGAGTTTGCGGTTGATGAAGGTAGGAATATAGTCCATAGGACCCGGACGGTAGAGCGCATTCATAGCGATGAGGTCCTCAAACACATGCGGTTTGAGCTCACGCAGATACTTTTGCATTCCTGGCGACTCGAACTGGAAGGTGCCAATCGTGTTGCCTTCACTGAAGAGCTGGTAGGTCAACTCATCGTCGATAGGCAGATGGTCTATATCCACATCTACATCGTGACGCTTCTTAATGCTACGCAGCGCATCCTTGATGATGGTGAGGTTCTTCAGCCCCAGGAAGTCCATCTTGATCAAGCCTACCGACTCTACTACATGGCCGTCGTATTGCGTCACCACTACATCCTGCTTCGTTTCCTTATCTATTACCGTACATACGGGAGCAAAATTCGTAAGGTCGGCCGCACCAATAATGACGCCACAAGCATGAATACCTATCTGACGGTTTGTATCTTCAAGTTCCTGAGCATAGACAAGAAGATTCTTTATATTATCATCACCTTCCTCAAGCATCATCTTTAGTTCCGGCACGTATTTATAGCAGTTCTTCAGGTTCACCTTGGGCGACTTACCCTTCTCATCTTTAATATTGTCAGGAAAAGATTTCTCGGGTATCAACGCCTTGATCTGGTTTACCACCGAAAGCGGCACACCTTGCACACGTCCCACGTCGGCAATAGATGATTTGGTAGCCATAGTACCATAGGTGATAATATGCGCCACCTTCTCTTTACCATATTTCTCCGTGATCCAATCCAGCACCTTACCACGGCCTGCATCATCGAAATCGACATCGATATCAGGCAACGAGATACGGTCGGGATTCAAGAAACGTTCGAACAGCAAGTCATATTTCAACGGGTCGATATCGGTGATCCACAGACAGTAGGCCACCACCGATCCAGCAGCAGAACCACGACCAGGGCCCACACTCACACCCAGTTCTTCTCGGGCACCTCGGATATAATCCTGCACAATAAGGAAGTATCCAGGGAAGCCCATCGTCTTGATGGTATGTAGTTCGAAGATGATACGTTCCGTTTGTTCTTCCGTCAGCGTTTCGCCATAGCGTTTATGAGCACCTTTCCAGGTAAGATCGGCCAGGTAGTCGGCCTCGAACTTGATACGATAGAGTTTGCTATAGCCACCCAGACGCTTGATTTTATCTTCGGCTTTCTCTTGGCTCAACACCACCTCCCCTTTCTCATTGCGGGTGAACTCATCGAAGAGTTCCTGTTCAGTGATGCGGGAACGATATTCTTCCTCCGAACCAAATGACTCAGGAATAGGGAATACCGGCATGATAGGATCGGAGTCGATGCCATAAACCTCTACCTTATCAACTATCTCCTGCGTGTTGGTGATAGCCTCAGGTATGTCGCTAAATATAGCTTCCATCTCGGCAGGGCTCTTCAACCATTCCTGCTTAGTGTAGTGCATACGATTGGGGTCGTTGAAATCGCGACCCGTGCTGATACATATCAATCGGTCGTGGGCTTCGCCATGCTCCTCTTCTACAAAATGCACATCATTGGTAGCCACGAGCTTGATATTATGCTTGCGAGCCAACTCTATCAGCACCTTATTTACCTCTTCCTGACGCTCATAGGTATCGTAAGCCGCATTAGGTTTGTCGGTCTGATGACGCTGCAGCTCCAGATAATAATCTTCACCAAAGAGGTTTTTAAACCACAGCACCGTCTCTTCGGCACCAGCCAGATCACCTTTCATGATCTTTTGAGGCACCTCACCACCCAGACAAGCCGAACAACAGATTACACCCTCATGATATTTCTCCAACAGCTCGTGATCCATACGAGGCTGGTAGTAATAGCCCTCTATGAATGCCAAACTACTGATCTTACAGAGATTCAAATAGCCCTGCTTGTTTTTTGCCAAAAGTATGAGGTGCCAGCCACGTTCGTCCTTGATGGTACGGTGCTGATGGGCACAATAGGCCTCTATGCCGATAATGGGTTTAAATATCGTACCTTTCAGTTCTTCAATCTTGGCTTCTGCCTCCTGTTTCTCCTCAGGTGTAGCACCATCGTTCTTGAGAATAGACTCTTGATCCTTAATAGCATCCTTCACCTTGCCATTCTCCTTCTTCACATTATCCACCAATTCCTTGATTCCGTACATATTACCATGGTCGGTCAGTGCCATAGCATACATGCCTGTCTTTTTACATTTCTTAATCAAATCAGGCACTTTCGACATGCCGTCGAGAATAGAGAAGTGACTGTGAACATGGAGGTGAGTGAAAGCCATAAAGAAAATATATATAATATTACTGATTATCAATCATTATTCTGCCATAGCGTAGGTAATTACCCTAATGGTGGTACTTAACAACTGGTCGCCGTAGTAGTAGCGTTTTTCCACCCAGTTGCCATGTTTGTCGTAAGTATATCTGTACCGCTCCATTCTAGTACGAGACGCTTTGCCATCGACATCAAAGAATTGCTGCACACGTTTCACTCGCTGGCCATGATTATCATAGCTGTAACGCTCCTGCAACGAAAGCAGACAGTTTTCCGACATCGCGTATTGCGACATCATCTTCGGGAGCCCCTTTCTATCATATGTTGTCTCGCTCTTTCTCGTCATTCTGCCACTAGAAAACACATACTCTTCTCTATAGAGGAGCACTCCAGGCCGACGATAGACGTTGAATACAGAAAACGATATGACAGCCCGTTTGCTGCCATCAGGGTTCGTCTCTGCTACATAGCTGTGCTGTTCCACCTCGTCGCCGTCGGCATCGTAGAGCGACACCCGTTGCAACATACTTCCGTCGAAAATGCTATCTACCGTTCCGTCGAAAACATGACGCATGCCATCTTTCATAGTAACGCCGACTTGCGGACGACCTTCCGTCGTTGACACCACACGACCACGAGCACCACCCTGCGACTCCATTCGCACAAAGACTCCATTGTTGTAAAAATAGACATTATAGCCGTTCATATCGTTGCCCGACTCAAAACGAACCGTCTCCTCCACCCTCTGCACATGGCAGGAGCCTTTACTCACAGCCACATCCTGGGCTGCAAGAGGCCAGCACAGCACCATCAATAGTATAAATATGCAAAATTTCATATAGATTGGTGATGAGATATATTATTTATTTGTTTTGGCAACCTCTAGAAATTGATCGCTCATGATTTTGAATCTTGTTTCGAGCAGATTTCTGTACGGAAGGAGAGGGATCACTGCAAAAAACGGGAGCAGATCAAGCCTGTTTGCATTGCCAAGATGCGACATCGTCAGTGAAACCAGTGCGGCGCACTGTATCGTTGCGCAAATTGAGCGAAGAGACTGCCAGCAGTCTTTTCCGAACCCAAACAACATCCTGTAACGAAACCGAAAGATGCGAAACAGACCATCGGGAGGTCACAAGCGCCATTGAATCAAATACAATCTCACGAGTAGAGATAGCCAAAAGCATTGAAATATTTATTTATTACGATTTTATAAACGTTGAGTTTTTAGAGGTAGCCTTTTGTGATCGATGAAGCAAAAAGCTGACGATTCAACTGTTTATTTGTTGAACTGATTGTTGAATCTCCAAATTCAACAAATCAACCAAACATTGGTCGGTAACTGCAGTAGAGCTAACGATTCAACAACTCAACAATATCTTAAATCACTGACTACGTCTCACTATCAATCAGCCTTGAGCTTCTTGTAATGAATACGATGTGGCGTATCATCACCCAAACGCTTCTTGCGGTTCTCTTCGTATTCCGAATAAGAGCCTTCGAAGAAATACACCTGAGAGTCACCCTCAAAGGCTAGTATATGCGTACAGATACGATCCAAGAACCAACGGTCGTGGCTGATCACAACAGCACAACCGGCAAAATTCTCAAGACCCTCTTCCAATGCACGCATCGTATTCACGTCGATATCATTGGTAGGCTCATCAAGCAATAGTACATTGGCTTCGCTCTTCAGCGTCAAAGCCAAGTGAAGTCGGTTGCGTTCACCACCCGAGAGCACACCAGCTTTTTTACTTTGGTCGTTGCCTGAGAAGTTGAAACGCGAGATATAAGCTCTCGAGTTCACCAAACGGCCACCCATGGCGATCTGCTCGTTGCCTTCCGACACTACTTCCCATACGGATTTCTCGGGATCGATATCCACATGCTGCTGATCTACATAGCCTATTTTCACCGTCTCACCCACCGTAAACACACCCGTGTCGGGCTTGTCCAAACCCATAATAAGTCTGAACAGCGTGGTCTTGCCGCAACCATTGGGACCTATCACACCCACTATGCCAGCTGGAGGAAGACTGAAGGTGAGATTCTCATACAGCAGCTTGTCGCCGAACGCTTTGCTAACGCCCTCAACCTCCAGCACCTTGTTGCCAAGTCGAGGTCCATTGGGGATAAAGATCTCTAGGTTGGCCTCTTTCTCTTTCACATCTTCGTTCATCATGCGGTCGTAAGCAGCCAGACGGGCCTTACCCTTAGCATGACGGGCTTTGGGAGCCATACGCACCCACTCCAACTCACGCTGCAATGTCTTTCTACGTTTGCTTTCCTGTTTCTCTTCCATGGCCAGACGTTGCGTCTTTTGATCCAACCACGACGAATAGTTACCCTGCCAAGGGATACCCTCGCCACGGTCGAGCTCCAAAATCCAACCAGCCACATTGTCCAAGAAATAACGGTCGTGAGTCACAGCGATCACCGTACCTTGATACTGCTGCAGATGCTGCTCCAACCAATCGATGCTCTCGGCATCCAAATGGTTGGTAGGCTCGTCAAGTAGCAAGATATCAGGTTCCTGCAGCAGCAGTCGGCACAGAGCCACCCTGCGACGCTCACCACCCGAGAGGTTTTTCACCAGCTGGTCTTCCTCCGGACAACGGAGCGCATCCATAGCACGTTCCAGACGGCTATCCAGAGTCCATGCGTCGTACTGGTCCAGCAGCTCAGTCAGCTCACCCTGACGTTCTATCAGACGATTCATCTCTTCGTCGCTCATCGGCTCAGCAAACTTGTTGTTCACCTCCTCGTATTCCTTCATCATGTCCACCACATTCTGCACAGCTTCCTGCACCACCTCTTTCACAGTCTTCTCATCGTCAAGTTTGGGTTCCTGTTCGAGATAACCTACCGAATAGCCAGGCGAGAACACCACCTCACCCTGATAGTCTTTATCCACTCCTGCTATAATCTTAAGCAGCGACGACTTACCAGAGCCGTTCAAGCCAATAATACCAATCTTGGCACCATAGAAAAACGAGAGATAGATGTCTTTGAGTATTTGACGTGAGGGGGGGATCATTTTGCCCACACCCACCATAGAGAAGATTATTTTTTTATCGTCGGCCATTTGATTTATGTTTATTTGTTTCTTTTTTGGTGATCAGTGAGGCTAAAGCTGATGCTTTAGCTGTTATAGTTTATTTGTTGAACCGGGAACGTTTGCAACTTTTAAATCAAAAGAAGGTCAGCAACCACATTGGAACTTAAAATTCAATATCTCAACAACATATTGAATCACAGCGCATTCTCCACGTCTTTAACTGCCCATCTAGTCATAGAAACGGATATCCTTGACATTGAGTTGCATCTCCGATTTGCCGTTCCAATAGTTCTCTTCCAGATTGTAGCATATATCGAAAGCTTCTCCGGCTTTCACACCTGGATAGTATTCACCCAAGCCGAAGCCTATAGCTGGATAGGAACGGCTGCGAGCATCCAGCTGGATAGCCGAAAACTTCAAGTGGTTGTTGCCCACTATGCGAGGGAATCCCGTATCTACCAACCTGCGGCTCAAGAATACCGGCATGTTGTTTTCGGGGCCAAAGGGAGCAAACTGCTTCAAGATACGGAGAAACTTGGGAGTGATATGCTGCGAGAAGCTGATCTCGGCATCTATCACTATCTCGGGTTGTTGCACCGCCTCGACGTTGGTGGCTCTCACTACCTCTTCGAAACGAGCCACAAATGCCTCGTAGTTTTCAGGTTTCACCGATACACCTGCCGCATACTTGTGACCGCCGAAATTCTCCAGTAGGTCCGAGCACTGCTCCAAAGCCGCATGTATGTCAAAATCCTTAAACGAGCGAGCCGATCCCACATAAATATTGTCGGCCGAACGGGTGAAGATAATGGTGGGCTTGAAAAAAGCCTCCACCAAACGCGATGCTACGATACCCACTACGCCTCGATGCCACGACTCATCAACCAGCACTATCGTCTTGCGATCTTTCATCGAAACATCGTCGTGTAGCCTCTGTTTGGCAGCCTCTGTGGCTGCTGTATCCAGATCCTTGCGCTGAATGTTGTAGGTGTTGATCTCTTCGGCCAGCGCACGAGCCTCCACCGTATTGTCGCTTATGAGGATGCGCACCGAGTCGAAGGCACTGCGTATGCGGCCTGCGGCATTGATACGTGGTCCCAACAAGAATACCAAGTCACTGATATTCAAATCGCGTGAGAAATAATTGTCATTGTCGGGGTTTTTGTTTCTATCGGCTTCGCTTCGGCGCTCTATATGGCCGTAATACAATATAGCCTCGATACCTGGACGAGGGCATGTGTTGATGACTTTCAGGCCATACGATGCCAGCACTCTGTTTTCGCCCACAATGGGCACAATATCGCTGGCTATGCTTATCACTACTAAATCCAGATAGCGCAACAGTTTCAGCTTCAGGGTTTCCTGAGCCTTGCGTTTCAGAACATCCGAAGCCTCGAAATGGTCGCACAGTCGCACACCCATCTTCTGTTCCAGATAAGCCTCCACTATCTTGAAGCCAATACCGCAGCCCGCCAACTCCTTGAAAGGATAAGGGCAGTCACGACGCTTGGGATCTAGGATAGCCACCGCATCGGGCAGTTCATCGCCTTCCAAATGGTGATCACCCACAATGATGTCGATGCCCAGCGTCTTGGCATAACGTGTCTGCTCCACTGCCTTGATACCGCAGTCGAGCGTAATAATAAGCGACACACCTGTCTTGTGTGCATACTCGATGCCTTGATACGACAGGCCCGAGCCTTCTCTATCGCGATCGGGGATGTAGAAGTCGATATTATTGTGCAGCGTTCTAAAGTAGGAATAAACCAACGCCACGGCTGATGTGCCATCCACATCATAGTCGCCATACACCAAGATCCGTTCTTTCTTTCGGATAGCCTTGTTGATGCGATCTATGGCTTTGTCCATATCCTTCATCAAGAAGGGGTCGTGCAGCTGGTCCAGACTAGGACGAAAGAACTGCTTAGCCTCCTTGAAGGTTGTCACCCCACGCTCTACAAGCAATGTGGCGATAATTTTATCCACACCTAACGCTTCTGCCAATTTCTCAACAGTTTCTACATCAGTATCTTCGCGTAATATCCAACGTTTCTCTTTCATTTTCTTTCTGGGTGCTAAATTACTACTTTTTTTTCAATTGGCAGCCGCCTCGCCTCACTTTTAACTTTTACAGTCACAAAACAGCATGACTATCAACCTAATAAAATATAATAATTTTAGATAACAACTTCTCACCATCCTTTTATCATTCACCTCTCCATTCAACATCTACGGGGTATGAGGTGTAGGGGGTAAAAACTAAACCTTTCGTGCAAATGGGGCACTGCGACAGATGAAACATCTTCAAGCAACCACGCATGTGTAGAATTTTCGAAAAAGGACACCACCTCTCCCACCTCAGTAATAGTAGTTGCCGATTTCTATCCCTTGTTTTTCTTTTTTCCCCAACGAGAAACAATCACTCGTATTGCACAAAGACAAAGCTTTGATTCTCTTCATCGTCCACCCCATATTTCGATCTATCACGATCACTTCATACTACCAATTATGCAGCCCGCCGCATCATGCCTCACAGCAGGCTGCTACATCCCCAAATGTCGCCAACCGATAGTGCACAACGACAACTCACAGTCAACATTATTCTTATCACCAACCTAACGACAAGACTCAATGATAATTAATGTTCAAACTAAATGATCTTTTATGGCGTATAGGTCGATTTTATAGGTTTATTCATGACGATTAATGATCCATCTCCGAACGGACAATTCGCTTGAGCGTATGTTTTCGTAAATTATAGCTTTACCTTAAAGAGGAAATGGCGCTCCAAGCATCATAGTGCGGAGCGCCATAGATAATGAAAGAGCATCAAAGCATGATGCTTATTGATTATCGATCAAGTCAATAGAATAGTGGAGACCACGGTTCTCGCGACGGGCCTTAGCCTGCTTGGTGATGAGGTAGGCACAGGCGATGAGGTTACGGAGCTCGCTTAGTTCTTCGCTAAGAATACTACGGTTGTAGAGATCTTCGGTCTCACGGAATATGAGATTGAGACGGTCCATAGCACGCTGCATGCGAAGATCGGAACGAACAATGCCCACATAGTTGGACATGATCTCCTGGAGCTCCTTCTTGGTCTGAGTGATGAGAACCATCTCTTCGTTGAGCACCATGCCGTTGGAATTCCAGTCGGGCACAGCAGTGCAGTAAGAGAGATTCGACACACGAGCTATAGCTTCCTGGGCTGCATTGTGAGCATATACCACAGCTTCGAGGAGCGAGTTGCTGGCCAAACGGTTGCCACCGTGGAGGCCAGTACGCGAACATTCGCCTGCGGCAAAGAGGTTGTGGATGCTCGACTCACCATGCATATCAACGGCGATACCACCGCAGTGGTAGTGCATAGCGGGACGTATGGGGATCATATCTTTGGCAATATTGACGCCTATCTCCAGACATTTAGCATAGATAGTAGGGAATCCATTCATGAGGGCTTTCCTGCCAATATGGCGAGCGTCGAGATAGAGATGATCGGCACCGCTCATCTTCATCTCCTTGTCGATAGCGCGAGCCACAATATCGCGAGGTGCCAGTGAAAGACGTTCGTCGTAGCGCTGCATAAACTCGTTGCCATCGAGATCTTTGAGTACGGCTCCGGCACCACGCATAGCCTCGGTGATAAGGAAAGCGGGGCGCTCGGTGGGGTTGTAGAGACTAGTAGGATGGAACTGAGCAAACTCCATGTCACGGATCACACCACGTGCACGATGCACCATGGCCACACCGTCGCCCGTGGCGGTGATGGGGTTGGTAGTGGTGGTATATACGTTGCCTACGCCACCAGTAGCCAAGAGGGTGACTTTTGCCAGATAAGTATCGACCTCGTGAGTGCTGCCGTTGAGCACATAGGCACCATAGCACTGTATATCGGGGGTTTGTTTAGTAACACGCTGACCCAAGTGGTGCTGTGTGATGATATCGACAGCAAACTGATTTTCTTTAAGCTCGATGCCTGGATGGTTGCGCACGGCTTCGAGAAGTCCGCGTTCCACCTCTTCGCCAGTATTGTCTTTGTGGTGAAGGATACGGAACTCGGAGTGTCCGCCTTCACGGTGAAGGTCGAACTTATCGCCTTCACGGTCGAAATTGACACCATACTGAACCAGTTCGCGAATACGATCGGGGGCTTCGCGGATAGTCATCTCTACTACCTCGCGATCGCAAATACCATCGCCTGCCACAAGAGTATCGTGGATATGGTTGTCGAAACTATCCGAGTCGTACATAACAGCGGCTATACCGCCTTGAGCATATTTAGTTGAACCCTCGTCGGCGTTGGCCTTGGTAAGGATGCACACCTTACCATAGGGGGCTACTTTGAGGGCATAACTGAGGCCGGCAACGCCGGAACCTATTATCAAGAAATCTACTTCGTAACGCATAGTCTATGCTGAGATTAATATTTTATGTAGAATATATCGCAAAAAAGGCCCTTTTATTATTGTAATTTGCAAAAAAAATATCAAAGAATATGTATTGTCAGCACCTCGCACCTACACTAAAGTCAATTGCCACAGCACCTAAAAGCCAATATCCATGAAAAATAAACACTGCGATGAATCTATCTGATAACAAAACACGACAAGCTAGTCGAATTATTCAAAGTCACCGAAAGATCTTTTCATCCAAAGGTTATTTTCGTTTAAGGAACTGCACTTCGACGGGGTTGAGAAGACCCAATGCAACCGCTTTGGCGATACGAGCACCTGACTTGTTGACGATATCCATGCGGTTGGAGATTTCTTTTTGAAGATCTTGCACCGTTTTTTCCGTTTCCGCATAGCGAGGGCTCATACGCTGTGCTATCTCCATAGCCGTACAGCCTGCCGCCTCCCAACGCAGCAACACTTTTTCCCGGTCGCTGAAATCGCCGCTTTCGGTTCCGGCCACGGTGCCTGCAAAATACTGTTCGGCAGCCTCTTTGAGAGTTACCATCACTGGATAGTTAAAATAATATTTTTCTCCTCGCTCCAAACTTGAGACAGCCTGCAAAATATTATCAATACTAAATCCCCCCACCGCATTTTTGCTCACAAAGGCATTGGCGCCACGGTGTAGCGCCTCAAAAATCACTTTCCCTATCTCCTGTATGCGCTGCTGACGATTAGACTGTTGCTCCATGGGGTTGTCGAACCTTCCACTGAGGATGATGATGCCGATATCGGTTTGACGCGAAGTCTTATACATTTTCCGCACCTTTTCGGCAATAAAGATACCACCTGTAGGTTCTCCTTGAATCTCCATATCCACAAGAATATAGTCGGGACGTTCGTCGGGAGCATTATTGAGAGCCGCAAAAAGCTGCGGACCATTAGCGAAAGTGTCGAGCACCTCCACCTCTTTGGTCACCACCTCGCCATCGTCGTTCAACTGGCACTGAATACTAGCGTGGCTCTCGTTGAGTTCATATTTGATGGCCTTCCGGATAATAGGCTCATCATCGACTATCATTATTTTCAGTTTATCTTGAGACATGGGACGCTAAAAGTTTTTTGTTTTGATAATTTCAAAAGATTTAACACAGATTGGTTGCCGATACTTGCTGAGGATCAATAGCTATGATAAAGTGCATAGTAGAGCCCTTCCCTTCAACGCTCTCAGCCCAAATGCGACAGCCTCGAATAGTGTGATCGTCGTGCTGCTTGATGATATACCTACAAAGTATCAAACCAAAGCCATTGCCCGAAGCCCCCGAAACCAGCGTATCGGTACGTTGCACTATCTTTTTGTCGGTACGAAACAGCTCGTCCACCTGTTGAGGAGACATACCGCAGCCCGTATCAGCCACAGTGATATGGACAAATCGAGGATCGTCATCCCAGAGTTCTGCCCTGATATCGATGGAGCCTTGGGGTGTATGCTGTACAGCATTGCCCACCAAGTTGCGGAGCAACATAACGAGCAGATCGCGATCGGCCCACACACGGATGGATGTGGAATGGAAAGTGATAGCAAGATGTTGAGGTGCAGGGTTGAGCACATGGGCACTGAGCGAGGAGAACACATCATAGAGGTCGAAACAGGAAGCCCGAAACTGGAGCCCCGAAGGCAGACTGATATTGGTCCAAGCTTTTATGTTGTCGAAAGTGCGCGACATACGGGAGAGCACCTCTTGCTTCAGATCGGGTGGCAGACTCTTGTTTTGCAGATAGGACATAAAGGGATTGATATCGTGGCGCAACACCGAGAGACAAGTCTCCACGTTGGCTATACGTTCCACATCCCGACGCTTGGCTTCTTGAAGGCGGAGTGTTTCGTGCTTGAGTTCTTTGGTTTTGCGAACCAAGAGCCACAGCACCACCACGAGCACCAAGATAAGAACACCTATGCAGGAGAAAAGCACAGCATACATCTTATTTGTGTTGCGAGCCTCCTGCAGTTCATGTTGAAGCAAAAAGTCGGTACTCTCGTTGCGAGTAATGAGTTGGTTAATCTGCCGTTCTTTGTCTATCCACTCGTCCAGCTCGTTGATCGAAGAGGCGGCCCCGCTATTGATAAGTCCTACATACAGACGCTGTTCGAACTTCGGAGCCATGAAGTCGGCAAGGGTCTCATCGTTCAAAGCCAGCCGATAGTAGTATTGAGCCAGTGCAGTGTCGCCCACCGAAAGTGCATAGTCGCCCACGGTGACGGTGGCACCGATACGTTGGTAGGGGTCGGCTTGCTGAAGGAAAAGGGATGTGCTCTCCTCGAAAAGCAGAAGCACAAAATCCTCACCATCATGATAAGGTGGAAGTCCGAACCGATATTCCATAAGCTCGCACAATGAGCGGAAGAGTGCCTCGTTGTCGGCCCAAGCCTTAGACGGAACAAGAGTATCGGAGAGCATAAGCCCCACCAATTGATACACATTGGCCAGATGGTAGGGGTCAAAAGCATTTCGGTTGCTAATAATGTTAAGGTTCTCGCCACACAGCTCCAACGCCCGTTTCAGCATATAGGAAGCATCGTCCATGGTGGAACAAAGCTTTATATAGCTGTGAGCCATAGCATAATTGAGCGACACGTCTTGAGCAAAATCGCAACGCAGCCCAGGTCGCACTTCTTCTATCTCTTGCAACAGGTGCCACACATTGTCCAAAGCCCCTTTTCGGAAGAAATAATTGAGAGTGAGCGAAGTAATATAGTACTCCATGAGGGCAAAATCGTGGAGGTCGTTATCTTTATTGCGCACCCATAGGCGGCGATTATGGTCTATGTCGTAAAGTATCTGGTAAGAGTCGGCCGTATAGCACTGTCGCTGCAGCACGCGAGCCTTCAGCAACTGAGCCAAAAGCTGTTCCATCTCCAAGTTTTCGGGATTAAGAATGCTCATCACACTGTCAAAACAAGGAGCCAGGCAGGAATCCACGTTGGCATAGTCGGAAAGCATATAGCAGTTGTATGCCATATTGTTGCAAGCGCGGAGATAGCCGTCGGCATAGTCTGGCAGACTGTCTATGATGATGGCTATAGCGCTATCGGCATGCATAAGTCCCGCAACAGGATCACGGTAACGGTAAAGGAAAGCATCCTTGTTCTGCCCGTCCACACGGGCTCTTAACAAATAATCGGTGGTACCGCCATCGGAGCTGCACCCCGCCATGAAAAGCGTAGCACCTATCATCGCTATTCCACACACGCCGGCCATCAACCTACGGCGTATGGGGCCGTCCGAATTGGAGGTCCCTCCATGGTTGCCGTGCGCCTCTATCGCAGCCAGAGCCATCCGGTCTGCACGGATATGAAGCAGTCCTGCACATATCACACCGACCACAGGTATAAACCATGAGGCATAATCGTACCACGACGGAGCCACCCGCATCCACTGACGATGCGGAGTATCGAAAAAGAGCATTGACCTCCGGTTGGCATCTTGTTCCACCGGTTTCTTGCTGTGATATTCCCGCCCCACAATACTGGGGATCCCAACGCGCGGATAGTAGGCCCACCCCATAGCCTTGCTTTGAAGGCAATGGCCGTATTCATGACGAAAAAGCCAACAGGAGGCATCTATCTCACTGCAGCCAACGATGACGAAACCTTGCGACACAGCACCCCATCCACTCCTGCGAGTCACCACCACCGTGGCACCGCGCGAGTAGGCCACCTTGCTCACTCCTCCCTGCAGACCGCATACGATATACACCATGCCCGTAAGAAGACCACCCAAGGTCTGAGGCAACTGCCAGAGCCATCGCGAAAGCAAGTCCAACAGCCTCCGAATGGGGGGGTGCTGGTGGTCGGTAATAAAGAACCCCCGCCACAGACGGCCAACGAGTATTGAGCGAAACAAGAGTTCTTTCATATTGTCTTTTTCAGTGATTAGCAATCCAACAAATGTAGTTTGTTTAGTGAATGGTGAAGAGTGGAGAGTGAATTGAACAGACCGTAGGTAGAGGGAACTAATGGGGAAATTATATTTATATTGTTCAGTGATCAGTAATCCGACAAAGTCTTTTAACGCCGTTTCAACAGTTTGTGGATCATTTCATTGATAGGTTCCGATATACGGAGCTTATACACCACCAAAGGCACCACAGCCACGAAACAGAGACTGCGACACACAGCTTCGAGAAGCACACCCCAGCGGAACGAGAGTCCTTGAAACAAAGGAGTGATTCCGCTTCGCCAAAGCCAATCCACAGCAAAAAGCGCTACCACCATAGCCAGCACCCAGAGCTGCTTGGTCGAGAAAATAACAACCTTGGTTCTGTAGGCCAGATAGCCATGCAGACAGCCGAAATAAAGCACATAGGATAGCAACGTAGCTATTGCCGATCCGTCGATACCCCAAGCCTGTATAAGCACCTGATTCAGCCAAATGGCCGACACAGTGAGCAATAGTATGAATACCAGCGATGCCGGATAACGATTCGAGAAATTAAGTATATTGGTACCTATCGACATCGACGAATTGACTATCTTGGCCAATCCCAAAAAGAAAATCACACCTATTCCTGCCGCATACTCCTCTCCATGAGGTATCAGTGCAAAGAGCGCATCGAGATTGATCCATATAAAGAAAAAAAGCAACGACGATACCAGCAGCTGATGCAACGATACCTGACGCCCCAAACGGTTCACCTCGCCCCACTGACCCTCTTTTACCGCCTGCGAAATCAACGGCTGCGAGATAGCACCTAGTGATCTATATGGCACCTCCACTATGTTGGCAATATAGGAGGCTATGGCATACACACCTGCCACCTGCAGACCCGACTTGGCCCCGAGGAAAAGCGAGTTGATGAGCGGTATGTTGGCGGCCAGCACCGTAGCCGTCATAAAGAGAGTGTATAGCCCCATCTGACGAAGCATCGGCTTGGTAAGGAAATGGAAATCGATACGAAACGAGATCTTCCCCAACGACAGCAGATACACAAAATCCACCAGCGCTGCCACCGCATACGACGAACAGAAAAGCACCACAAAAAGGTCGAACCCTATCAGCCCATGGCCGTAAAGCAGATAGGCCACAAGATTGAGCAGCCTTATGCCCACCTCGCGCACCACCTTGGGCACTGTGATATGGAGCAGCACATTGGAATTGGTCTCGAACACCGTGAGGAACAAGGCAAAAAAGGTGAGCGGCAACAACAGATAGATATAATCTACCATCAACGCCGACTGGCGGGAATAGACCTCCACTATAGGCTCTTTGAATACGAAAAACAGCACTGCAAATAGTGAAAAACCCACAAAGGGCAGCAGTATGGTCCATCCAAAAAAGCCGTGATCGCCGCTCTCTGGATCCTTAAAATAGGGATAATAGCGTATAATGCTGGCATTTGTACCCAACTGGGCCAATCCCGAAAACAGCAAAGCTGCATCCACCATAACCCTTGTAAGGCCTATTTCCTGCTGAGTAAGGCAATCGGTAAGCACAAAAAAGGTGGTAACGGCCCCAATAATAATACCCAGATAGTTGGCCAAAGCGCCTCTGATACTCTGCTTTGCTATTACACCCATAAAAATAATCTTTTTCTTTACCAATCTGCATTAATTAGTACAATAACGCAGTTTGTTTTTTTTTATTTCCCGAATCATCTCACAAAAAAAAGTATCCTTCAGCCTGCATGTAGTGAAAAAGCAGACTCTAATTCCTACAAAAAGCAATTTGAAAAAATCTCAAAACAATATATACTTGGAACCTCCCATACTCACTTGTTACACTTAGGATGAAAATCCGACATCATATCGGAGGCATATCGGAGGCACGACGAAGGCACGACGAAGGCATTAGTTCAAAATCGTACAGCAAAAACTATCAAAAGTCATCCACAAACAATATTTGCGAATTGACATTTTGAGTCTTCTTAGCCCTCCCCAAAAAAATACAGACGTCCCTACACCACACATTTTTTACTTCACTATTCTACTCATTTCCAATAATTTTAAAAAAAAATTAGTTTCTAGTGTTACTTTTTCCCCGGTTTTGCAACTAATATATTAAAGGGGCATTTTTTTGCCACTATGATTTTTGAAAGAGAAAACAACCTTAACAAAACCTATCATATGAAAGATACAATACCCCACCGACTCAAACGAAAAAAAAAGTAACAGTTGCCCCACATCTAAGAAACATCCACAACGTAGGACAAAAAAAACAACAAACAACAACTCACATATTCGCATCTCAAGCAGCCAAAATACAATCACTTACAAAAAAAATATGCACAGCCAACAATAACACTAAAACAAGTAAAATAATATTAAATACCCTACTTCATGTCACAAAATCATTTTTTTTGCGACTAATATTGAAAAAAGGAGTTATCAAGCTTATCGAATTTTAGAACCACATAAATTATTGAAAAAAAAACTAAAAAAGGAGTGTATTCCGCCGTCAAATCAAAAAAAGGTGTATTTTTGCAGAGTAAATTTACATACTAATATGAATACAACACATTGAAATACCACACACAATCAATCAAATAACAAAACATTATACACATCTGTTAAAAAAAACTGCATTGCGAATAAGACTGCATTCATTGCAAGGAAAACATCACCGACAAACTGCTTTGACACAAAGCCGCACCATATAAATAATTGTAAACAAACATCAAAAGATTAAACATCAATTCTAATAACCATGAAAAGGATTATCTGTTTACTGGCCATCGTTGCCTCTGCCGCTTTCGCATTTGCCCAGGTTGCCACCATCCGAACAAACACCAACATGGCTGACACGGGTCTCATTGTTCGGTATTGGGACCACAAACAGTCTGTCCACTACATCAGCGCCAACAACGGAAGAGGCTTCGCCCTTTGCCAGGATGGCGACAACCATGTCTTTCTTGCAGTACTCCCCGACTATATAGAGATCAACGACTTCGAGATTCTCAACGACACGGTCTTCTTCTGCGGACATCGGACCATCAACGGTTCCACCGATGGTATCTTCGGGTTCTTCGGCATTGAAGACCTTTTCTACAGCCATGGATCCATTCACTCGTGGTCCCTTTGGCAAGGCTACTCCCCACTCATTAACGACTACTGCGTAATGACCAAGCCCCTGAAACTTGACGTTTATAGGCACAACGGAGACCTACATATCGCACTGGCCGGCGAGAGCGTATCTTTCAACAATGGCATTGTTCACCCCCGCACATCGATACTCGACGCAAGGTTCAATGGAACCATATGGGATGGCTTCATGTACTACAACAAGGACAGCAGCGAATACTACTACGACGTGGCGGCTACCGACAACTACCTGGTGGCCACTGCCGGTAAAGTCAGCGGTTCAGGCTGCTTTTTAAGGATATTCAACAAAAGTACCAACACCCTCGCCACGCCCGTCAACTTTCAGTACCTCGTACAGATTGGTGGCGGCATCGTAAATGGTGCCACCTGGGCTCAGAAAATGGAAAACGACATATTCGCTATTGCCAACTACAGCACCCATCCCGGCGGAGCCGGCCTGGCCGTCAAGACTTTCCATATCACACCCTCTACCCCTTCGATAGCACTATCGACGGCTTTGCACGCACCGCTGTCCTCGGGCATGAGCATTTCCGCCGCTTGGACCCTCAAAGAGATGAGGTACAACCCCTTCAATCGGCACATCCTCGTCCTCCAAACAATGAGCCATCCCGTATCCTCGTCCTATCACGATGTCGTCTGCGAATTCGACATGAACAATATTGCCTCGCATACCAGCATGGCCTCTTGGATACAAAACGCCACGATCCTATCCGTTGACAAATTCATTGACGACAACTATTATTCCGTTGGCGAATACAACAGTTCCTCTTTTTTACTTTTCCGCAAACATTGCGGAGTGGGGTCCGTATGCACCGAGGGGGCTCCTTACAGCTTCTCTGTTCTCAACAATGTGGCTCTCTCTCTAATCTTTTCGAACGAAGACATCGCTTTCATTAACACACGATACTATCCAATAGCCTACAACATGACGGATTTAGACCTTCACACTGAATGCGAGAACTAACATCGTTACTTTTTCTAATTTCAATTACAAAAAAAAATAATATTCCATGAAAAGTTTTAAGATATTTCTGCTCGGGCTCTTCTGTCTTTCTGCTCTTGGCAACGCTAATGCTCAGACCAAGAAACATGTATATCACAATGTCGGCGACACGCTTGTGGGCCGCGACACCATATACTTCTACGACTGGGACTGGGCTGCTTGGGCCAACGAAGGCAACCACTATAACATGAGAAGAATGAACGCGATAATCTGCCATTCATTTCTCGATGATTATTCTGGCGGGACGCTTCAAGGCTATGGCAGTGGGACATTATTGCGCAAATGCTACACACATGAACCACTCAAAATTGTAGGTATTGCAGGTCTTCCTTTCGCATGGAATGGATTTGATGGAAACACTCTTGTCAACCGTTATTCCGTCGACACCACCAACCTGCAGGAGTACTTTCTCCTTTACGATGCCTGGCCCGACTCTCTCCATTTGTTGGCGCAGATACCTTGGAGCATTCGAGACCCCTTCCGTTACTACGCTCTTGGCGGCGAAGACAAGTACTTTGCCACCGATTGTTGTCCCGACATGCTGACCACCGTGCATGTAAACTGCAGGATCTACGAGTACTACTTCGAAGGCAAACCTTTCACTGTCACCGACTCTTTCTATGTTGGCGGCACCACTTTCAGCGATACTACCGATTGGGGCGATGTATTCCACGCCTCCGGTTTGGATACGGTGACTTACTATTGCAACTACTGGGCTATTGGCTCCAGCTATTGGGACTGGCACTACGGCACCTGCCCCGACGTCTGTGCCGAATCGCCCTACGCCCACTACAGACTTATGCCCGCTAACCAGTCGCACTGGATACACTACGACCACCCCTACCACTTGTGCATCTGGCCCATCATAGGCCTGGACGACACCTCCTTTGCTTACCATGACACCAACATCGTACCCCAGTTCCACTGCCCTCCCGTTGAAGATGTGAGGATGATCGAGTTCTCGCAGCAGCAGGCCGTCCTCACATGGAACAGCCGTTCGGAACATTCCCGGTACCAGCTATGCTGGGGACCCGAGGGCTCCTCGCCCGAACAGTGCCAGTGCGACAGCACCGACGGATTCACCCTCTTCGGCGGCATAAACCACCTCGACAGCTGCACTCACTACGTGGCCTACGTCCGAGCCATATGCGACAACAACGGACACACCTACTACAGCGACTGGAGCGACCCCGTGGAGATCTTCGTATGCGATACTTCGCACAGCAACGCAGGTGTTCCTCGCCCTGGCATCCTCGAACAGTTCACTCACATCGTGCCAAACCCGGCCTCCAACAACGTACAGGTTATTTCCAGCTTCCCGCTCTCGGGCATAGAGGTGTTCGACCTAGGCGGTAAAAGAATGCTGCAGATGGACTCCGAAGGTCTGGCTGCCTCCTTCGACGTCAGCCTATGGCCCAAGGGTGTATATGTGGTAGCCATCCATTGCGAAGCCGGCATCGCCACCAAGAAACTCGTGGTTCAATAACCCGACATATCAATCCGAACCATGATTCAAAGCCCAGTATCCGCTGATGATGAATCATCCTTCTATGGTTCAGGCGATGATAGAGGTATTCAACACTATGGTTCAGTGCGTGATGAAGGAGGAATCCAACGAGACTGTCTCCACCCTTGAGATCAGTTCTTTGGCCAAAGGAACCTACCAGTCCCTTGTGCGGAACCGCAAAGATACAGTCTTATATAAAAAATTTGGTGTACAATAATCAAAGAACACAAACCTCGCCTTTTTCTCCATGCCTATATTTTATTCATAAAACAAAGCGCAGGCGACCCAAGCAGACAATACAAGGCATCATATTGGATTCTTGACGAAAAGAGTAAAAAAACATCTTGAATGTTGAGAATTGAAAAAAAGTCGTATATTTGCCATTCAATTGGTTTGGATTTTTGGGCAAAGGCCCAATTCTAACCAACTGAAATGTAGCCACGAAGAACGACATTCGCCGAACGCCATAGAAGGAAAAAAGGTGCGATGTGTAGATTTTGGGCTACGATTGTTGATAGTTTTTTGAATCGAAAAAATATAATATATAAATAAAAATGAAAATTTATCAAACTTCCGACATCCGTAACATCGCCCTCGTGGGTGGTGCCAAATCGGGCAAGACCACTATGGCTGAAGCCATGGCCTTCAATGGTGGCGTTATCAATCGCCGCGGTTCCATTGAGGACAAAAACACCATTTCCGACTATCGCGACATCGAAATCGACCGCCGCAACTCTGTAAGCACTACGCTGCTCTACACTGAATTCGGTGGCAAGAAGATAAACATTCTTGATGTTCCTGGTTTCGCAGACTTCCAGGGCGAACTGGTAGCAGCCTACAACGTGGTTGAGGCAGCAGTTGTTGTGGTTAACGCTCAGTCTGGTATCGAGGTTGGTACCGAAATCGCCTACCGCTACAGCCAGAAACTCAACACTCCTATGATCTTCGACGTTAACCATCTCGATGCCGAGAAGGCTAACTTTGATGATGTTGTAAACCAATTGAAAGACTACTTCGGAAGCAAATGCACCGTGCTCCAGTTCCCCGTAAACCAGGGTCTGGGCTTCAACAGCGTGATCGATATTGTGCTCAACAAACAGCTTACCTTCAAGGATGGCAAATGCGAGATGAGCGATATCCCCGCTGAATTTGCAGACAAGGCAGAAGAGCTCCGCATGGCCCTCGTAGAAGAGGCTGCTGCTGCCGACGATGCTCTGATGGAGAAATATTTCGAGGATGGCGACCTCAGCCATGAAGACCTCACCAAAGCCCTCAAGCTGGCCCTCGACAAACGTGACCTCTATCCTATCCTCTGCACCTCTGCCAAAGAGAACATGGGCGTAGCTCGTCTGCTCGAATTCATCAACGACAACGTTCCCGCTCCTAACGAAGTAGCAGAATGCAAGAAGACCACCGAAGGCAAAGAGCTGAAAAACGACAACGCCAACGCTACCGTTGCATTCGTATTCAAGGCCGCCAAAGACCAACACTTGGGCGAGATCAGCTATGTTCGTATCTATGATGGCGAATTGGCAGAAGCACAGGATGTAGTGAACAGCTGCAACCAGAGCAAAGAGCGTCTCTCTCAGATCCTCGTTTGCGCCGGCAAGAACCGTCAGCGCGTGGAGAAAGCTTGTGCTGGTGATATCATATGCACCATCAAGCTGAAAGATGTGAAGACTTGCCACACTCTCACCAGTCCCAAGAATACCGACGATCAGGTACCCGCTATCGAATTCCCCACTCCTATCTACACTGTAGCCTTCAAGGCTGTAAACAGCAACGACGACGAGAAAGTAGGTGCTGCTATGAACGACCTCGTAGCTACCGACCGTTCGCTCACCCTCACCAACAGCCGCGAACTCCGTCAGACCATCCTCGGCTGCCAGGGCGAACTGCACCTTAACACCTTGAAATGGTATTTCGAGAACGTATATAAACTGGAAGTAAACTTCTTCGCACCCAAGGTTCCTTATCGCGAAACTATCACCAAATCGGCAGAAGCCAACTACCGTCACAAGAAACAGTCGGGTGGTAGCGGCCAGTTCGGCGAGGTTCACATGCTCGTAGAGCCTTACTTCGAAGGTATGACCAACCAGACCAAGTACCCCATCCGCGGTACCGATGTTTACGAGTTGGACTGGGGCGGAAAGCTCATCTTCAACAACTGTATCGTTGGTGGTTCCATCGACGCTCGCTTCATGCCTCCTATTTTGAGAGGTATCATGGAGAAGATGGAGCAAGGTCCCCTCCCCGGTTCCTACGCTCGCGACATCGTGGTGAACATCTACGATGGTAAAATGCACCCCGTTGGCTCCAACGAGACCGCCTTCAAGATTGCCGGCCGTACCGCTTTCAAAGAGGCCTTCAAACTCGCTGCTCCCAAGATCATGGAGCCTATCTATGATGTAGCCGTTACCGTTCCTACCGAGGCTATGGGTGGCGTTATGACCGACCTCCAAGGTCGTCGCGCTATCGTGATGGGCATGGATGCCGAGGGTAAATACACCACCCTTCGCGCCAAAGCACCTCTCGCTGAAATGAACCGTTACAGCACCTCTCTGAGCTCGCTCACCAGTGGCCGTGGCACCTACACCATGACTTATGCTGAATACCAGCAGGTTCCCACCGATGTTCAGCAGGCTCTGCTCAAAGCTTACGAAGAACAGCAGACCGACGAAGACTAATACTCCGTTGTTCGCATCATTCTATAGAAAAGGAAGCCCTCACTGGAGGGCTTCTTTTTTTCACCCACCTATCGACTTTTTCTTCACTTCCTTGTCTATATTATGGCCATACTCACTATTTCTCAACGTAGAAGCCTCCCCATGATCAAGCTGCCGAGAAAGCAGATGGAACTCAATATACCTCACAAGATTATCATCAACAATCAGATGGTAGGTATCATGCAGCAGCCCAGCATTAAGATTCAGATGCCTCCGGGCCGCTACGAGATACGCATACAGAGTATGCTTCCCTATTTCTATGCCATACAGCAGGCTACGATCAACGAAGGGGTGATGAACGTAATGACTTTTGGCGACCGAGAACGGTGGTGGGACATCCTATTCATGATCGATATTGTGGCATCTATCGTAGTTTGGATAGTTCCTCTACCCCACCCTTGGTCTATCATATACAAGGTGATAAGCAACGGATACTTCATCGCTTGGATAACCTACGAATGGACCATACGCAAACACTATTTTGCCACTGAGTTTCATACAGAAGTGCTACATACCGACTAATACATCATTGGACGACAGGTAAAGGGGCTCCCGTGATGAGACAAATGCTTTTTTAGTGATGATAAAAAATAACCTGAGACAATGTTTCATTTTTCTAAGTCACCTTGCAAACCCAGCTGCCATCACCAAAAATGAGCATCCACATACTTTTTTAGAGCTTTTATAGTTATAATAAGATATATACATATAATATTATGTCGAAAATAAAGCAGGAGCTAAAAACCAAAAACAAGCAGACCCCTCTGCAGATCATGCTGAATAAGCTGCTTGTGCCTATAGTAGAATTGGAGAAAGCCGTACAAGATGAGTTAGAGAAGAATCCTCTATTGGAAGAAGACACCCTCGAAAGCGAGGAGTCGCCAATAGACAACACCCTGACGGACACCGACGTTTCCGACGAGGATGATTTCGACAAAACTATCGACGACATCGATCAGGAGTTGGAGAAAGAAGAGACTGACGGCAGAGAGTTTGGTGACGAAAGTGAGCAAGACAGCTACGACGACGACTACAACTATCGCGAACGCCAGGAATTCGACAAAAACAGCAACGACACCAAAGAACTCTTCGTATCATCGTCCCGTTCGCTCTACGACGACTTAATAGACCAGCTCACACTGCAAGATCTCGACACTGTAGAACGGGCCATAGCCCAGGAGCTCATAGGCAGCATCGACGAACGCGGATTTCTGAGCAGAGACATCTCCATCATAGCCAACGACATGGCTTTTAAACGTCGTATAGAGACTACCGACGCCGAAGTGGAGCGTATATTGAAAATACTTCAAATGTTCGAGCCAGCTGGCGTGGGTGCACGCGACGAGAGGGAGTGTCTTTCGCTACAGTTGCACCGCCTGCGTCCTCGCACCGATGCCAACAACAACGCGACCCTTATTATCGACAAATATTACGGTGAACTGACCAAGAAACATTACAATGAGATTCAACACGCATTGAGCATCAATAGCGAGCAACTCGACGAAGCCCTGTCGGTAATCAAGCACCTGTCACTATCACCTGCCATAGCCTATTCCGAACTAGAACACGATGCCATCATCCCCGACTTCATGGTGACACGCAACAACAACAACCTAGAGCTCACCATCAACAACGAACACATGCCCAAGCTGCACATCAGCCACCTCTACACAGAGACCCTCAACGACCTGATGAAGCAGAAACGCAAAGATGCCAGCACCTTGGAAGCCATCAACTTTATCAAAGATCATACCGAGGATGCCCAACTCTTTATCGAAGCTTTGAAGCTGCGGGGCAACGCCATGACTGCCACCATGAAGGCTATCATGAAGCACCAGCGCAAATATTTCCTCTCCGGAGACACCTCCGACATGAAGCCTCTGCTACAGAAAGACGTAGCCGAAGAAACAGGCTTCGACAACTCCACCATCTCGCGCATTGTGAACTCTAAATACGTCCAAACAGATTTCGGGTTGGTGAAACTCGACGCCTTCTTCTCTCATGGACTCACCAACAACGAAGGCATCGAGGTGGCCTCCACCGCCATCAAAGACTACCTTCAGCAGCTTGTTGACGCCGAAGATAAAAGCAAACCCTACACCGACGAAGCCCTCGCCGCACTACTGAGCCAGCATGGATACAAGGCTGCACGCCGCACTGTAGAGAAATACCGCCAGATGCTCAACATACCCTCCAGCCGTCTGAGAAAAGAAATCAAGAAATAACAACCACAAGATACGCCTCCAATCCACCTCCAACAGAACAACCAATGAAGTCCATCTACTTTATTTTGATAGCATTCGTACTACTGGCAATCCCCGCACAGGCACAGGTGAAGAAAGCCAATTCATACTACGACTCTATCATAGAGAGCCAGATGAACCGACACACGCCACAGCCCTCCACCACACCACCCACGCCTCGAAAGGCCAAAGTAGGCCAGCCAGAAGCCAAAGCCGCCCCTGAAACCAGCAACACCATCAAAGCCAATGCCCGTGCCACGCGCGACTCGCTGATACGAAACGCCAACAGCGGAGCCACAGCCTTCATCAAAGAGGGTGTACCCTACCCCTCCGTATTATGGTACGGCAACAGTTTCGTCACCTCGAGAGTAAGAGTGAAGTCGCTCCCACTCGACTCACTGCCCGACGAGATCAGTCTGCGACTGATACGCGACGAGAAGGAGTTCTGCTTTCCCACCGAAGGCACACGCTCGTCGCAGTACGGTTGGCGGTGGAACAGAGCACACCGCGGTGTTGACATAGCCCTCAAGACAGGCGAACCTGTCTATGCCGTGTTTCCTGGCGTAGTACGCGTAGCCACCACCATGGGAGGCTACGGCAACTGCGTAGTGATACGCCACTACAACGGATTAGAGACAGTCTATGCCCACCTCTCGAAGATCAAAGTCCAACCCCGGCAGGTAGTCGAGGCAGGTACTTGCATAGGCCTCGGCGGCAGCACAGGCCACTCCACAGGGCCTCACCTGCATTTCGAAACCCGATTTCTCTACGAATCGTTCGATCCCGAATGGGTTATCGACATAGAGAAGAAAACCCTACGCACACGAACACTCCACCTCGACAAGACATATTTCGGTGTGCACGCACCCCGAGGCCGCACCGACCCTGAATACAAAGCCGACAAAAGCTTCGTTCAAGAGAAACCCAAACGCCAACGTACTGGTCCCACCTACTACACCTCGCAATACGGCGACACTTACGAAATTCTCGCCCAACGATACAACACCACCCCCGACCAACTGCGTCAGTACAACCCCGAAGCGCCAAAGAAGCTCAAGCCCGGCATCAAACTCATCGTACGGCCCTAATCGGCCCCACCACCTCAGTAAGAAAAAAAATAGAAAAAAAAAAATAGAAACATTATGACAACAAAGAAAGTAAACCTCTCCGACTACGATCCCAATACCGTTCCCAACGGACAAGACTTCACCATCGGCATTGTCTCGGCCGAATGGAATCCTGCCGTCACCGACGCCATGCAGCAAGGAGCCTTCAACACCTTGATCGAACACGGTGTGAAAGAAGACAACATCCCCGTGATGCATGTCCCCGGCAGCTATGAGCTCACCTACGGAGCCCAACTGCTTCTCGACAGCAAACACTGCGACGCTGTCATCTGCATCGGATGCGTCATCCAAGGCGAGACCCGCCACTTTGACTTCATCTGCGAAGCCGTAGCCAACGGCATCACCAACCTCTCGCTCCAGCGCAACCGCCCTGTCATCTTCAGCGTGCTCACCACCAACACCATGGAACAAGCCCTCGACCGCGCTGGCGGGAAACACGGCAACAAAGGCATCGAAGGAGCCATTACCGCACTTAAGATGTGCCACAACGCACAACAGTTCAAATAAGCCAACAAACACGCATCGTCATGAAACCCTTGAAGATAGTATTTATGGGAACCCCCGACTTTGCAGTGGAGTCGCTCGACGCCATCCTCCAAGCCGGACACGACGTAGTAGGAGTAGTCACCGTTCCCGACCGCCAGACAGGCCGTGGACTCAAAGTCACCTTTTCAGCCGTTAAAGAATACGCCCTGGCACACAACCTCCATGTGCTACAGCCCGAGAAGCTGCGCGACGAGAACTTTCTCGCCGATCTTCATGCCCTGCAAGCCGACCTTTTTGTGGTCGTAGCATTCCGCATGTTGCCCCAAGTAGTATGGTCCATGCCCCGTTTAGGCACCTTCAACCTCCATGCCTCTCTGCTGCCCAACTACCGAGGTGCCGCCCCCATCAACTGGGCTATCATCAACGGTGAGAAAGAAACAGGAGCCACCACGTTCCTCCTAAACGAGCACATCGACGAGGGTAAGATACTGCTTCAAGAGCGTACTCCTATCACCCCCGACGACACCTGCGAGACAGTACACGACCGTCTCGCCCACATGGGTCGCAGCCTCGTCACACGCACCATCGAAGGATTGGCCGACGGCAGCATCATTCCCACGCCCCAGCCCGAATGCGACAGCAAGCCTGCACCCAAAATATTCAAAGCCGACTGCGCCATCAACTGGCAGAAACCAGGTGAGGACATCGTTAACTTTGTACGAGGTCTGTCGCCCTATCCGGCAGCCACCATGCAAATGATCGATAGCAAAAACGCCACTCAATCCATCAAAGTATTTCAAGTAGCCTTCGAAGCCCACACCTCCGTTCAAAACCCAATAGGCACCATCGTTACCGACCAGAAAAAAGAACTAAAAATACAGGTTAACGACGGATTTATCAAAATTTTAGACCTGCAAATGAACGGAAAACGAAGAAACCACGTTGACGAGTTTCTCAGAGGTTACAATGTAACAGATTGGGAAATAACACTATAATACATATAGCAGCAATACACTCTAAAAAAAAACAATATTTTTTTCATGCTGTATTAGAAAAAGTTACTATATTTGCAAAGTATTTCACAAGAAGATAAAAGTCCAATCTTTAAACAACAATACCTATGAACAAGACCGATATCATTAACGCAATGGCCGAAAAAGCCGGTTTCTCCAAAAACGATGCAAAGAAAGCCCTTGATTCTTTCATGGATGCCATTCAGGAAGGCCTCGCCAAAGGCGAGAAAATCTCCATCGTAGGCTTTGGCACCTTTGAAGTAGCCCAACGCGAGGCTCGCATCGCCAAGAATCCCCGCACCGGCGAGACCATCAATGTACCCGCACGCAAAGTGGTAAAATTCAAAGTCGGCAGTCAGCTCGGCAATATCGAATAATGCCCCAGCTGCTTCATGAAAAAGAAAAGACCTCGACACACAGCCGAGGTCTTTTTTCTTATCGACACCATATGGAGCAGACATCCCATCAACATCGAGTCGAGGTCTCAGCACACAGCCTCCCCCGAGAGCCTTTCAGTCCAACCACAGAATTACACCCCAACAGCTAGGAGCATAACGTAGTTTATAAAAAACAAGCCGCTCCTACATACACAGATCAAACACTAAGCTAATGATACCAATGCGCACAAAACATCATCGTCTCTCCGACACCCTTTAGCAAAGCAAAAAAATATCATAATAGACTGCTGCACAATACAATATTTTAAAACCTAGACAGCAACGCACAAAAACAAGCCCAAATTACTCAAAAACGGTTCATTTAAATAGAAATAACAAGCATTTGTTGATAAACATTACCAGAAAAGCAAAAATACATAGCATTTATTTTCAGCAAAATACAAACTACACAATAAAAAAGGATAGATTTTTTCTTGTCATATAAAATAATTTGACTATTTTTGCAATTCCAAAAAATGAGTAAAAAATGAAGAGAACGTTTCAACCTTCCCGTAGAAAAAGAGCTAACAAGCACGGGTTCCGTCAGAGAATGAGCACCGCTAACGGTCGTAAAGTTTTGGCTGCACGCCGCAGAAAAGGCAGAAAGAAACTCACCGTTTCCGACGAACGCTAGTGTTTGATTCTTTATCACCGATAAAGAACAGCTTAAAGATAAAAGAAGTATTGTGCCGCAATACTTCTTTTTTAGTTTAACCACACTACCCAACGGTAGTAGTAAGCACCAGGACATCAAGAACCATGAAGCTTCGCAAAACCAAACAAGAGATCATATACAACGACGTAGAAATAATCGATGCAGCAGCCGAAGGCATGTCGATAGCCAAAGTGGACGGGATGGTCATCTTCGTACCCTTTGTCGTACCCGGCGACATCGTTGATATCAAAGTATTCAAAAAGAAAAAAAGCTATGCCGAAGGTCGTGCCATCGCCATCAAGCGTCCCTCGCCCAAGCGCGTAGAACTGCAGTGTCCCCATTTCGGCATCTGTGGCGGTTGCAAATGGCAAAACATGAACTACCAAGACCAGTTGGTTTACAAGCAGCAGCAAGTCAACGACAACCTACAGCGCCTAGGCAATGTAGATACCAGCACCATGCGTCCCATCTGTGGATCGGAAAACATCTACTACTACCGAAACAAACTCGAATACACCTTCTCCACCAAACGCTGGCGCACCGACGAGGAGATGCAAAGCACCACTCCCGAAGAGCGCATGGCCGATCCAGGAGCCCTCGGATTCCATATCCCCTCACTTTTCGACAAGGTGATCAGCATCGACCACTGTGCCCTACAGGCCGACCCCTCCAACGCCATCCGTCTGGCAGCCCGCGACTATGCCCTGCAGCACCAGCTGCCCTTCTACGATATACGCAACCACACCGGATTCCTGCGCAACATCGTGATACGCAATAGCAGCATCGGCGAATGGATGGTCGTAGTGATCTTCGCCGAAGAAAAGATGGAATGGATAGCACCCATGCTCGACCATCTGCACAACCTCTTCCCCCAGATCACCTCGCTGCAATACATCATCAACACCAAACTCAACGACTCCTACACCGACCTCGACGTAGTAACCTACTACGGCAAAGACCATATCGTAGAGGTGATGAAAGGCTACCAGGGCAGCCAAGACCTCCAATTCAAGATCAACCCCAAGTCGTTCTTCCAGACCAACTCGGCCCAAGCCCAACGTCTCTACAGCTTCGTAGCCGAATTTGCCAACCTGCAAGGCACCGAAAACGTCTATGACCTCTACACCGGCACCGGCACCATCGCCCTCTTCCTGGCCGGCCGCTGCAAGAAAGTAGTAGGCATCGAATACGTCGAAGAAGCCATAGCCGACGCCAAGCTCAACGCCCAGTACAACGGCTACCAGAACACCGAGTTTTTCGCAGGCGACATGGCCAAAGTGCTCACATCCGAGTTCATAGCCCAGCATGGCCGTCCCGACGTAGTCATCACCGACCCCCCTCGTGCCGGCATGCACGAAAAAGTCATCGAGCAGCTGCTAGCCACCGAAGCACCCAAGATCGTATATGTGAGTTGCAACCCCGCCACACAAGCCCGCGACCTACAAATGCTCGCACCCAAATACGAGGTAGCCAACATCCAGCCCGTCGATATGTTCCCCCACACACAACACGTAGAAAACGTAGTTGAGTTACACTTAAAAAAGCAATAAAAAGTAAAAAAAACATACCGATTTAAAAAATATTACTATCTTTGCATGTTGATATTACGATTACCACATGGTAGTGAATATCATATATGTATCTAATAAACATATTAATATAGAATAAAAATAAAGAAAATATAAGACTAATTAAATTCATTGGAAAAGATGAAAAGAAGATTATTCCTTACGTTAATGGTGGCACTGCTCATGCCTTTTGTGATGAAAGCACAGAATCAGAATGTAGTAATTACCAACACCACCGCCTGTGGTTCCTACACCTGGTCTGTCAACGGTGAGACCTATACCACCACTACCGACGCCTCCGTACAGTCGGGCGACACCCTCTACATGCTCCATGTTATCGTAAACCCCGTTTACGATGCACCCGCATGCACAACCGCCGTTAACGGTGGTTGCACCTACACCTTCGGCGACACCGTACTTGCAAACAACGGCATCTACACCCGTACACTCCAAACCGTGGCCGGTTGCGACAGCGTAGCATGTGTGAACCTCACCGTAGCTACCAGCGCCACTGCATCCTACACCAAGACCGCTTGCGCCTCCTACACTTGGCACGGTTACACCTTTACCTCCGACACCAACCTCACCATCACCGACACCGTTGGCATATGCGACTCCACCCTCACCCTCGACCTCACCATCCTTCAGCCCGTACAGATCAACACCGATACCGCTGTTACCGGATGCAGCCAGGTTTACTTCCAGTTCTCCACTGGTTTCCCCTCGCGTTCTATCAGAGTAACTAGCACCAGCACCATCTCCACCGAGACTTATGCCGGCACTCCTTCCTCTGCATACTACAACGCTTTCCACGGTCGCACCACCGAGCGTTGCTTCGACAGCGTACGCATCGCTACCATCACCATCAACCTCCCCTCGTACAGCACCCTCTCACAGGTAGCTTGCGATCAGTACACCTTCGACGACGATCATATCTACAACTACAGCAAACAGAACGATACCATCCATGTAGGTAGCAACGTATTCTCTTGCGATAGCTCTGTAGTGCTCAACGTTGTGATCAACAAATCACCCATCGTTACCATCTCTGGCGACCTCAGCGTGACCCCTGGCAGCAGCGCCAACCTCACCGCTACTTGCAACCAGAGCAACGTAAATCTTCTCTGGAGCACCGGTTCCACCGAAGAGAGCATCGTAATCAACAACATCAACAACAACACCGACGTTAGCGTAGAAGCCACAAACAAAACCACCGGCTGCAAAGGTTCCAACTATGTAACCATTCTCGCCAACGAAGGCATCGACGATGTTGAGAACAACCTCGTGAAACTCTATCCCAACCCTGCTACCAGCGCCATCAACGTAGAGACCAGCAACGCTATTGCCAACATTGCTATCTACAACACCCTTGGCCAGCGCGTACTCAGCGCCGATGGTCAGCAGAACAGCATCGACATCAACCGTCTCAATGCAGGCAACTACGCTATGCGTATCACCCTCGTAGATGGCAAAGTCATCACCCGCAACTTCGTAGTAGCTAAATAACACACGGCTGCCACAACATAGCAAAAGGCGTCCGATACCCATCGGGCGCTTTTTTTTCTTATCCTATGAAACAACGCATCCCCCTACTCCTAGCCCTAGCAGTGATACTGCTCAGCGCATGCCGCAATCCCATGCGCGAACCCGTACGTCTCAGCGGCACAGCCCAAGGCTCCTACTATTCCATAATATACTACGACAGCCTCGGACGCGACTTCCAGCCACAGATGGACTCCATCTTCCTACACTTCGACAGCTCCGCATCCCTGTGGGTAGAGCAGTCGCTTCTGCGACGCATCAACGCCAACGAGACCCAGCAGCTCGACAGCATCCTCCTCAACCTCTACCAGATGTCGCGTAGCATCTACGACTACTCCTACGGAGCTTTCGACATCACCGTAGGCAAACTCGTCAACGCCTGGGGCTTCGGCTTCGAACACCGTGCCGAAATGACCGATGCCGTTATCGACAGTCTGCGGCAATACACAGGCTTCTCCACCCTCCAGCTCAGTGCCGACAGCCTCGGCCGTCCCACCATCGTCAAGCAGCATCCTGAGACCCAGCTCGACTTCAACGCCATAGCCCAAGGCTACGTCGTCGATCTCATCGCACAGTATTTCGACCGTCAAGGCATACACCGCTACCTCATCGACGTTGGCGGCGAAGTGCGCTCCAGTGGCACAAAGCCCGACGGAAAGCCCTGGGTGGTAGGCATCGAACGGCCTGCCGACAACAAGTACAGTGCCCCCGAAGTAGAGACCTCCATAGCACTCACCGACATGTCCGTAGTCACCTCAGGCAACTACCGTAAGTACTACGAGAACAACGGAGTGAAATATTCCCATACCATCAATCCCGCCACCGGTCGGCCTGTAGAGCACTCCCTGCTCAGCGTCACCGTCATCGACCGCTACGCCTGGCGTGCCGACGCCCTCTGCACCATGTTCATGGTCATGGGCCTCGAGCAGTCGCTACGCTTCATCGACGACCACCCCGACGACCCCATGGTACAAGCCGTATTCTTTATCTACAACCAAGACGGCGAATACCGCACCTTTGCCACCAGCCAGTTTGAGCAATACCTCACCGACCAGCAACACCAATAACCACCACAACAAGAAAGTACACCCGCTATGAAATCCATGACAGGCTACGCCAAACAACAATGCATCATCAACGGAAAAAACATCATCATAGAGATTAAGACCCTCAATAGCAAACAGATGGATGCCAACGTAAAGATCCCCTCGCGCTACCGCAGCCACGAGCTCCACATACGCACCCTCCTCAACCGTCTCGAACGCGGCAAAATCGACTTCATCCTCAGCGAAGAGGCCACTGCCGATAGTCAGAGCACCCTCAACAGCGAGTTGGCCCAGGCCCGCTACGCCCAGCTCAGCGCCCTCGCCCAGCACCTCAACGTTGCCACCCCAGGCCACATACTCCTCCAAAGCATCATCAGCCAACCCGACATCTGGGATGCCACCCACGACGACGAGCTCACCGACACCGAGTGGCAGGATCTCCTCCCCCACATCGAACAAGCCATCGACACCGTCGATCATTTCCGCCAACACGAAGGCACCATACTCCAGAACGACTTCCACAAGCACGTTGATCTCATCGAGCAGAAACTACGTGAGATACCCACCTACGAAGCCGAGCGCATCCAGACCGCCAAAGACCGCATACGCAAATTCCTCAGCGATGCAGCCATCACCAACGTCGACGAGAACCGCTTCGAGCAAGAGCTCATCTACTATCTCGAGAAGCTCGACATCACCGAAGAAAAAGTACGTCTGCAGAAACACATCGACTACTTCCGCACCACCATGGACCACGAAGAGAGCTCCGGAAAGAAACTCTCTTTCATAGCCCAAGAGATGGGCCGAGAGATCAACACCACAGGATCCAAAGCCAACCACGTGCAGATTCAGCGCCTCGTGGTAGAGATGAAAGACGAGTTAGAAAAAATCAAAGAGCAATTAGGCAACATCCTATAGTCCTCTCGCCTAGGCTCTACCTTCCTACGATGCGAAGGCCACACAACAAGCCTTGCTCTTTTGGCAAATCAGATAATCTGAACCAGAATAACTAAACGAAAAGAAAAAACAACGGTACATTAACAAGAACTAACGATCCAACGAAGGCAACTCACGTATCGAGCACTCGACACGTGAGTTGTTTCTTTTATGCGACACACCGTTGTCGAACCCATATTCTCCATCAATGGATAGTGTGTGCTTTGTATTCCGAATATACAACAAAGTAGAAAAATTCATTTTTCACACCCCTACGGCACCTTTGGTGGCGAGCTTAGCCAGCCAAATTTGTATGATATATAATTTTACGTAAAATTCTCACCAGAGATCCATTTGGAGAAACGGCCATTTCCCCAAATAGCGTGACCGAAATCGTAAAAAGGATTCGTTTGGGGAATCCGATTACCAATATTTTTATTGTCTGTAAAGAAAAAAGTTGTATTTTTGCAAAGTCATTCTTCGAGATTGCTGACATCGGTGCCCGACCATCATAGTCCAGACACCGACAAAGCCCCTTCTGCAAGGAGGTAACAAGACCAATACAATGAAAAATTATTTTCTCTATAAATAGAGAACCAACACACTCACTCCCCCCATCGCCCACAGTAGGCTGCTCTGTAGCTTGCAGCCCGTTGTGTCATTGCCTGCAGCAGGCTGCTACATACCCAGCAGCAACCTGTGGACGCATCTACGCACCAACGCATATATAATAGTTCATGCGCAAGCGTACATTATATTATGGTCGAATCGGTTTTCGCCATGGGTTACAGTTCCACAAGTGACGGTCTATACACAAACTTTACGCGTGGATTGACTTATTGAGTAGATCATCGAAGTGATCAATACCCCCCTTCGCGAAGTAATTTTAGGAAAATAAACGGCACTTGTCGCACTGTCCCATCAGTAACAAACAATACAAAAAAAGAGCCATCCATACAAAAACAACTGATTATAAACAACATTGACAACAAACAAGAAATAATGAGCGATTATTGAAAGTCCAGACTACCGCTTTTTAAGAGGTAAAAACAGCAACTGAAATGATAGTTGACTTATTCGGGAGACACTGCAACAGCACTAGGTAAATATTCATATACGGGAAACAAAAGGCAGAGACCAGATTCCCAACTATTTATAAGCAGACATATTTGTGAATAGTGCATCGATGTTTTCAACTCCTCCTCGCGATATTATTACAAAAAAAAAGCCTAAACTTCTGTCTCCTGCTACAGAGAATAGGATAAATCCTGCATACGGATTAATTCATGGAATAATTCGCCATTTATTTTGCTTTTCGAAGGCATAAATAAAGATTTGCATGTTTCAGGCAAAGATTAATTGCCATGAATTGGATATTTATTTCAATAAATAATTTTGATTAGTGATCGGAAATCAGTGATTGGTGATTTGAGCTATTGTGATCAGTAATCGGACAATACCTCCCTGTGAATACATATGTCGGATCACTGTCACTGATTACGGTTTACTGATCACTGTTCACCTATTAATATGCTTGGTATCGACGCCTTTTTACATGCATTTTGGAAAGATCCACCCGTTTTCATTTTTGTTTTTTGAGGCTGTAGTGAGGCAAGGAGAAAGGATGTCTTTGTCCGAATTGATCAATTTTCACGTAAAATATTTTGGGACGAAAAACAAATTCCTCCATTGGAAGTTTTATTTTGATGAAATATTATTCATTTTCCCCATATTTATTGGCCATACAGATACAAGAAAGGCAAAATTCCTCCAATGGAAGATTTTCATGGGTGGGATGAAATGTTTTTCGCGTAAAAAAGACAAATTCGCTGCTGTAATTTCAAAATTATTCATACTTTTGCAAAAGTATTCCAAGTTGAACTTTTATGACGAAGATGACTCTTTATATCCACCTACCAGAAGACAGCACCTCCATTCTGCTGCCGAGAAGAGTGTCTGCTATGCCTTTAGCAGAGTTCTGTACATGGATGAGAAGAGTGTCTTATTTCAAAAATCAGAGCTCTGTATTTTCGCCTTCGCGCGTGCGCGAATCTATTTTTATTGTTCCTTCAGGGCACCTTGGGTGCTCTGGGTGGCCCATTTCCTATATACATTTATAGGAATTTATTTATTATTAAAAAAGTAAAACGATTTTCTAATAATAAATCTTTTTCTATAAAAGTAATATATAAAATAGAGCACCCAAGCCACCCAACCGCATTTTTTGTCAAGTTGGAGTATTTACAAAGTGATGATGCAATAATAAGTTTGCTTCATTGCAGTCGCAGAACTTAGGGTAGCACTATTTTGCTTTAGATTGTTGAGATATTTTGGAGTTGAGACGAAGGTGCATAGCGGTCTATGAAAAGAAGTTCGGTCAATGCCGATAGCGATGCCGAGGACAAAGCCAACACTCTAAGGAGGCCTAGCGGAGAACAAAAGAAGGACGAAAAAGGTTCGGCGCCCTTTGAGTATGTCGCCTTCAAGTTCCTACTTGCAGAGTAGCCCAATGGTCGATATAGCCAACAGTGTGAAGAAGTCCAGTGGACTTCGATAATGTTCCTGTAAGGATTGCGCAGCGGACCAAGTAAAACGGATTACACATTTTTTTGCCTAATTATTGTGTTAGATCAGATAGGTAATCCTCATTCCAGGCAAATTTCATTGCAATTGTAAAGAATATAATAATTAGAAATTATGGCCAAATATGGCCAAAATTGGGGAATAGAGACAAAAAGAAAAATCGCAAGTATTTGTTTTAACAATACTTGCAATTCCTTGTTGGTGCCCGGAACAGGACTTGAACCTGCACTCCTTGCGAAATACGCACCTGAAACGTACGCGTCTACCAATTCCGCCACCCGGGCTTGTATCGGATATCTTTTGTTTAGATTGGTGCCCAGGACAAGACTTGAACTTGCACGCCTTAATCGGCACTACCCCCTCAAAGTAGCGTGTCTACCAATTTCACCACCTGGGCTTATTTCGGATTGTCTCTCCCGAAAAGCGATTGCAAAGATACGGTATTTTTTTATACTACCAAATTTTTTTTGTATCTTTTTGTTTCGAGTTGTGCTTTAATTACTGGTATATAGCTTTTTAATGATGTAATTTTTTTTATGATTGTAACCTTGAGCATGCCATTTTTGCGTGCATGTTGCTGGCTATTTTTGTGTTTTATGCCTAAAATCATCCTTGATGATTCCTTTGGTTTTGTTTTGATATGCTTAATTGTATGATATTCATTTGAATGTGTGTGTTTGATTGTTGTTTGGCTATTTTTGCAAACGATAGATATACAACGTCTAATGTCTTTAATCTGTAGCTGTGTTGCATCTTTTCTTTTTCCATTCTGAATTTTGGGGGATATGAAATAATAATGGCATGAGAGGACTAAATATGCAACCATTATCGTGCGAAGGGTATGTTTCAAACTGGTTCTATTCTTTTTAAAGAACTATTATGCTAGTGTTTTCTCAAATCCCCCCCCCTTGCTTGATGAGTGTCGCTGATGGCAGTGCCGTGAACGATTTTTTTTCTATTACGTTAGACTATAAACATTTTTGTTAATTTGTAGACAATCTATCGTTTATATATACAAAAAGCATATCTTTTTACCGTCGTTATCTCCCAATCGGTGGGGCTCGACGTCTTTCGCAACTTGATACAATGGTAGAGTAACCCACTACATGATGCCTTGTTGTTGTCTGTACAAACTTTGGTGGTGAATAAGTAGGTCGTTTATGCCCTAGGTTGTTTTGTTATCTGAAGAAAAAGGTGTATCTTTGCAGTCAGAAACGATGTGCGTGTCCATCGGGTGAACTATTCTTGTTGTGGAGTTTATATTGGAATGGCGCTCGTTTCGAATTGGTGAATTATTAACATAAACAACATGAATCATGGACTTTGGCAATCTAATGAATGTGGGCAAGAAAATGCTCGGTGACATGGGAAAAGAAGCAGCAACGCGGTCTGCTGTAGGTAAAGCTTCGGATATTATTGGTGTTCTGTTTAAGCAACACGGAGTTGCATCCGAATACACCAAAGGTGTGCAAGACAATATGGCTGGTATCATTAAGAGTGTTTTGGGAGCAGCTATGGATGGGAAGAAGGTGGATGCAAATAGTATAAGCGGGCTTATTAATGGTAATCTGGCACAGTCGCTCGCAGCGGCTCTTGGAAGTGCAAAAGATTCAGAGGGCTTGGTTAAATCGCTGTTGTCTAAACTCAATGGTGTGGATATTAGTGCCTTGCAAAGTTTGTTGGGTGGTAAGTCCAGTAATGTTGACTTAAGTGGGATCCTCAATAACATTAAAGCCATGCTGGGTAATATTTCCAAACATTGAAGGATTTGCTGACGATTTGATCTGTATCAGTTGTTTCTGATCGTAGTATTGATGGAATTGTATAATATTGCTGAGGGTGTAGGAATTGAAAAAAATATTGCCAATTCAAAAAGTATTCCTATCTTTGCAAAGATATTATATCATTAGTTTTAAAATTAAATAATACAAATATAGATAGATATGTCCAAAACCCTTCTTCTGGGCGACGAAGCAATCGCTCAAGCATTTATCGATGCAGGTGGTAGCGCTATCAATAGCTACCCGGGTACTCCCTCCACCCAGATTACTGAATATGTGATCAAATCGAAAGAGGCAAAAGAAAAAGGTATTGTTGCCAACTGGTGCGCAAATGAGAAAACGGCTCTCGAAGCCTCCATTGGTGTGGCTTATGCTGGCAAGCGTGCTATGACTTGTATGAAACATGTTGGTCTCAATGTGTGTGGCGACCCCTTTATGAATGCTGCCATCATCGGTACCAAAGGCGTGATTGTGGTTGTTGCTGACGACCCCAGTATGTTCTCTTCTCAAGACGAACAAGATAGCCGTTACTACGGTCATTGGGCTATGATACCCATGCTCGAGCCCTCTAATCAGCAAGAGGCTTATGATATGGTGTTCTTCGGTTATGAGCTTTCCGAAAAACTCGGAACCCCAATCCTTTATCGTATTCCTACCCGTTTGGCTCACAGCCGTGCTGGTGTAGAGCGTCGTGAGGCTTTGCCTCAGAATCCTCTGAGCAGTCCTTCCAATCCTGCAAGTTTCGTGCTCCTTCCCGTAAACGCTAAGCGTCTCTATCGTGATCTTATTGATAAACAGCCTGCTTTCACCAAGAGTAGTGAAGAGTCTGGTTTCAATCAGTACATTGAAGGTGCTGATCATAAACTTGGTATCATTACTACTGGTATTGCATACAACT
>JAZUDW010000026.1:0-8042 GCA_045639845.1 Bacteroidales bacterium | reverse complement strand
TACTTGCTACATATGAAACGTTATTGCCAAACCCTCACGCTGAAAAACGATCCGCAACTGGTGCACGACTATATTGAGGTTCACTCTCATGTGTGGCCCGAAATCATTGATGGGCAACACCGAGTAGGCATCCGCTCCATGCAGATCTATGCCCAAGGGAATGTGCTATTTATGATAGTAGATACCGACGACTCGTTTGATTGGGACCGCGATATGGCACGGTTGGCTACCCTACCCCGTCAGTCCGAATGGGAAGCCTACGTGAGTCAGTTTCAAGGATGCGACCCCAACGCCACCTCGGCTGAGAAATGGCAGCTGATGGATATGATATTCGATTCAGAGAAAAAATAGTCAAAATCATATACCTAAAGAAACATTACAGACCACAGATCCCGAAAATAACATGAATACAAAAGAGAAAACACATACCATCTCAAAGAGATATGCACTCCCATTTGTGCTCGTCACCAGCCTGTTTCTACTATGGGGACTGGCCAACAATATGACGGACACACTCTTGGCGGCATTCAAACATATCATGGATATGAGCGACACTCAGACCTCGCTTATCCAGTTTGCTTTCTACGGCAGCTACTTCTGCTTTGCGTTACCTGCGGCTCTTTTCATTCGAAAAAGGAGTTACAAATCGGGTATTATATTGGGCTTATTGCTCTATGCCACCGGAGCCATCCTGTTCTTCCCCGCAGCCAAAGCAGCAAGCTATGCATTCTACCTCATAGCCATCTATATCATGGCGGGCGGATGTAGCGTGCTGGAGACCACGGCCAATCCCTACATCCTAAGCATGGGTGAACCCGAAACGGCTACACGAAGACTCAACATCGCTCAGTCGTTCAATCCCATGGGCAGCATTATTGGAATACTCCTCAGCAAATATTTCATCCTCGATAATATCAGCCTCTACTCTGTTAGCGGCACTTATGCCACCTTGGGCTGTGTGCTGCTGGCCATCCTCGTAGTGATGCTCTTTGCCAAGATGCCGTTGGGAAAAGACAATGAGCATCAAGATACGCTGAAAGCCACATTGGGACGACTATTCCGCAACAAACAATACCGTGGTGGCGTTGTTGCACAGTTCTTCTATGTTGGTGCTCAGATTGGCGTTTGGTCGTTCACCATCCGCATCGTGATGCAGGAGCTCAACATCCTCGAAGCCGAGGCCAGCACCATATATCTCTTTACCATTATCGGGTTCTGTCTCTCTCGATTCATCTACACCTGGCTCATGAAATGGATAGCTCCAACCAAGCTCCTTGCCATGGGCGGTGTGCTTTCCACGATAATGGCACTGGTAGTAGTGTTCTCGGCCGGCACAGGCTGGATTATGGTAACAGCACTAATACTCATCAGCGTGTTTATGAGTCTGATGTTCCCCACCATCTATGGTGTCTCTTTAAATACCATCACTACCAGCGATCATCCAGAAGACACCAAGATTGGAGCCTGCGGACAGATAATGGCCATCCTCGGTGGTGCCATCATCACCCCAATCCAAGGAGTGCTTTCCGATGCCACAAACATATACACATCGTACATCATACCTACCATCTGCTTTGCGGTAGTAACCACATATGCGGTATCAACGAAACGTTAGCCTTTGGGCAGTGGCTCTTGGCAATGGCCGAATCATTCGGCACTTTGTCATGGTCATTGATGAGATTCGTGCTTGACTTCTTTATAATTTCGAAACTTAGAACTGAAAACAACAAAAATGGTAGATAATAACGGTTTCAACGAAACAGCCAATGGCCAAACGCCTATAGACAAAGCCACGAAGACCAGAAAGGTCTTCGTTAGCGGTTGTTACGACCTTCTCCATTCCGGTCATGTTGAGTTTTTCAAACAAGCATCTCAATATGGCGACCTTTATGTGGGGATTGGCTCCGATGCCACTATTCTCGAATATAAGCACCATAAGCCCATGTTCCCCGAAGAAGAGCGCCTCTTTATGGTGAAGGCAGTGCGCTATGTGAAGGAAGCATATATAAATAAAGGTAGCGGTGTGATTGACTTTCTCGACACCCTCGACATGGTTCGTCCCGATATCTTCGTAGTCAATGCCGAAGGTGGTAGCGATGAGAAACGACAACTCTGCGAGTCGCGCGGTATTGAATACGTGGTGCTTCAACGCACGCCTGCTCAAGGGCTTCAAGCCCGTTCTTCGTCCGGTCTCAAGCAGTCTTTGAGTCAGGATAGTTTTAGTAGCGAAGCGAATCGTAGTGATAAAGTATCGTCTGCCATTCCAACAAGGTTGGATTTGGCCGGTACTTGGATCGATCAGCCATACGTATCCATACACCATCCCGGTTGGGCTATCACCATCTCGTTGGAGCCCACCTTCGAGATACGCGAACGCTGCGGACTCTCCACATCTACCCGCAACATGATAAGGAAGATCTGGCCCGTGAAACTGCCGAACATGGATCCCGAGATTCTCGCACGACTCGTCTTCTGTTTTGAGAACTCACCCGAACGAGAAGCCGGCCATATCTCGGGAGCGCAGGATTCAATAGGTATCTGTGTCCCTGGTTTAGCTCGTCATTACTACGACGGCAATTTCTGGCCCAAGAAAATAGAACATACAAACGATGAGATGACCCTTCGATTCTTGGAACAGCATCTGGTGCTCATCCCCATCGATCCTCGCAAACCCCATTGCTCTGTGGTAGAAGACAAAGACATAAACCCCACCAAGGTAAAAGCATTGGTAGATGCAGCCGATGATTGCTGGGCAGCCATCAACCATCGAGACCTCTCGGCATTCGCCCACGCCTACCGCGCTTCATTCGAAGCACAGATAGCAATGTTTCCCGGAATGGTACACCCCGTCATCAACGGTGTAAAGTCACCGGCCGACAACATCAGACCACTCATCGATCAATGGCTATCACAAGAAGGAGTGCTAGCACTCAAGTTTCCCGGTGCCGGCGGTGGTGGCTATCTGGCCCTTGTGGTCGAAGATGCAACGAACTTTTGTCGAAACCACACCGAAGCCATTCCGTTACATATCCGTAGATCGTAGCCGGCACCCCTTCAAGTGCACTACTCCCCTACCGTTCACAAATTTTTAGTAAACAATACAAATAAAAAAACATAATTATGGCAAAGAAGAAGAGCATAGACCAAATATCATCCTCTATTCCGCAACTATCCGATCTGATTCGTTATGTCATCAGCCTCCCAAAAAAAGATCAAAAGATACTATTGGATATGATAGAATCAATAGAATCCATGCCTGATGATATTAGAGAGCAATCACTAAGCAACTTCATCTTTGGCAATATTTTTGGTAACGACGATGATCTTCAAGACGAAGAGATGGAGTACGACGGTGAATCAGGAAATGACTATTATTATGAAGACGATGACGAAACAAACTATCAACATTTCCTGCCTCGTACAACCTTTAAAAAATACACACTTCGAGTCACCCTCAAGGGAATAAAGCCCCCTATTTACCGCAAGTTCATCGTTCCCTCCAACATCACACTCCGACATCTTTCCGAACTTCTTCTGGAACTCATGGGTTGGGAGGACGAACACCTCAACCAGTTCCGCAATGGCAACAACTACTATGCTCCCGCCTATCAAAGAGAAGATGAGATGCCCATTATGTTTGGAGCTGCTCAGAACTTCAACCAAGAGGAATATACCCTGTCCGACCTCCTGTCCGAAAAAGGCAAATCCATAGAATGGGAATACGACTTCGGTGACTCATGGTGCCACGAAGTGAAACTATCCTCCATAGGCGAATATGACCAAGACGAGCCCATTATCTCCTTCGTCAAAGGAGAACGCGCATGTCCACCCGAAGACTGCGGAGGCATCTGGGGATATCAAGAACTCCTTGACATCTATGCTAAGAAAAAGAGTCGCAAACGATTGGATGCAGAGGAAAAAGAACGACTTGAATGGTTCGGTTTGGACAAAGATTTCGATCCCGAAGAATTCGACACCGACTTCGCCCAGGAAATATGTGAAAGCTTTTGCGAATAACCTTATCCGCAACCGCCTCTTGAACTTCACCATCGAACTTGCGAGTGGTAAAGTTCTTGATTGGCAACGTAATGAATTTCTTCATATTTGAGGTAAGATACGCGATGAAGGCACCTATACACTTCTCGATGCTGCCCACACACCGATAACGCAAATCACCGGTCACGTCCCCAATCGCCTTCTTTCTCCCCACGAACAGGGCTGGTGTGACTACCTCGAACTCGCCATCCATCCCGATGGTACCATCGTCAATTGGTCATCCACCCCTGACCTCTCCGAGTTTCTCGAAAAAGTACATACCCCATAACCCGTCCGCACCAACAAATATCGCAAGGCTACTGATGCCCTCCTCTCCCTCACCAAGTACCACTTGACTGATGACGAGAAGCGAAGGATAACCCGCCAGCTCACCACCGATATGGCGGATTTGAGAAAATTTGAATAGCAAGGGCCTATCCCACTATGTTTAAAGTGGTAGTTCGGTTTTCCCGAACAACCACTCGTTTACACCACAAATTCGGAAATCCCGAATTTATATCAATACAATCCTTCGCAATATGGCAAACGAAAATACAAACATACAACCCGCAGACGACAATTCCCTCGTTCTCTTCCACAGTCAGGATGGCCAAATCCATCTCGAGATAAAGAAGGAAGGCGAGACCGTATGGCTTCGACAGGAGCAGATTGCAGAATTATTCGCTAAAGACCGAACCACGGTCGGACGCCACATAAACAAAATCTTCGAGGAAGAAGAACTCGACCAAGAAAGCAATGTGCAAAAAATGCACATTCCTTTTTCCGACAAACCCGTCAACTTCTACTCCCTCGATGTAGTCCTTGCCGTAGGATATCGTGCCAACAGCCGTAGAGCTACCGAATTTCGCCGTTGGGCAACCACCATCCTCAAGGAATACCTCTACAAGGGCTTTGCACTCTATGACGAACGCCTGAAGCAGCTCGGCGGTGGAGGCTATTGGCGAAAGCTCCTTCCTTCGACAGGATCAGAACAGGCAATCAAATATGTAGCATAAATAATAACGGCTAACCTGACTATTCCATTTTGGAACTAACTGCCGTTACGTTTGATAACGCGTTGAAAACCTCATCACAAGGATGTGTAACATATCATTCGGATGAATCCCAACCACCATATATATGATTTCAACAATTTAACAATACAGATATGACAATGGATCTTACCACATCGCAAATAGAGCGCCAGAATGTTCTGAACAACAATCTAGCACTACCTCGCATCTGTGAGGCATTGGGTGTGCAGGCAATGGAGTTCGAGGGAAGGCTATACCTCACCGAGCAGATGGTGGCAGATTTTTACGATATCTCCATTTCTACAGTAGATCGTTACCTTGATCAGAATGTTGATGAACTTAAACATAATGGATATATTTTATGCAAAGGTAAATCACCGAAAGAGTTTAAGTTACAATTTGGTCACCTTATTAATGAGGCGACCAAAACAACCGTAATCGGCCTCTTTGATTTCCGCTCGTTCCTGAATCTCGGCATGCTGCTCTCGGAAAGCGAAAAAGCAAAACAAGTTCGTAGCTTGATACTTGACATCGTAATCTCAACCATCAACGAGCGAGAGCTCGATGTAATCCATGCTATGGAGAAAAGCCCCTTGTTCCATTCCGAAGGATGATTTTTCTCTTTTGAGGTGAACACAATACATCCCTTGGTGGACATACCCAGAACGAACACGACTGACTCAGGCAGCCCGTTCGGGTATGTACTTCAAAAATAAATCTACAATCAAAGCAAGAAATTACGATATTTAAATGCATCAGATATGAGCTATCACATTAAATCCATCAATATAAAGCGACTATTGAGATTTCAGAATCTCACCATTCGTGTTACCGCAGATGATGCCCCCCGTCATCTGATCATTACCGGAGCCAATGGCTCTGGTAAGACCTCCCTTTTGAAGGCAATTTTGTCTTCATGGGATGCTATGGCCAAAGATACTCAGATGCAGTTCGTTGGTCTAGAGAAAACAATAGAAGAGACAAAGAAAAGAATTAAACAATGGGAGGAGCAAAATAATGATAAACTGTTGTCTCAGGACGGCAATAACCTCAAACACCAACAATCTCTCTACGACCAACTCTATGGCCAAGTCGTTCTCGAAGGTCCTGACTATGCCAAACTCTGGAATGACGTTCGCCAAGGCAACTTCATTCTTGCCAGTTATACAGACTTCCGTCAGCCCAATTTTGTCGAAATCAAGAATCCCGAGAAACCAAATCTCTCACACACAAATATCAGCGATTCAAAGGTCGATCAGTTCCTTCGCTTCATGGCAGATCTCAAGATTCAGCAAGCATTGGCAAAGAACGAAGGTCTCACTACTGATGCCGCTCAAATCGAGGATTGGTTCATCTCCTTTGAGTCTATACTCAAGCAAATCTTCAACGATCCTTCACTGCAACTTAAGTTCAACTACAAGGATTATTCATTCCTAATCAGCAACAAAGGCAAGGAGTTTAAGTTTACACAGCTCTCAGCCGGTTATGCTGCCGCTTTGGACATTGTTGTAGATCTCATGCTCAAGATGCAGCAGGTCAACACCCTCCGTCGCGTCTATGACATGCCGGGAATAGTACTCATTGATGAGATTGAGACCCATCTCCATCTCCAGCTGCAGAAGCAGATTCTGCCTATACTCACCAGCCTTTTCCCAAAGGTGCAGTTTATCGTAACCAGCCATTCACCATTTGTCCTCAATTCTCTGAAGAATGCCACCGTCTTCGACCTCGAATATCAAGAGACTATCGAAGATCTCACAGACTATTCCTACGAGGCACTCACAGAGGGCTACTTTGGAGTTCATACTGAATCCAGCTATATTGGTCAGAAACTCGAGAAACTAAAGACGCTCCTCTCCAAAGACACCCTTCAGCCAGACGAAAAAGCCACGGCACAGCAAATCGCTCATGAGTTCGATACACTTCCAGAACTTATCTCACCGCGTTATGTAGGAGAATACCGCCAGCTTATTATAAATAAAGGAGACTTGCTGAAATGATAAGAGTCAATAAGTCCGAACACGCCCCAGAATCGCTCACTACAACCCGAGCGTACGATGGCGAGGATGTCAAGCAGCAACTCCTCCAGGACCAGCACGCCAAATGCTATCTTTGCGAAAGAATACTTTCTACTGATTTTCAGATAGAACATCTTCGGAGTCAGCAGCACAATGACGTTGATCGTCAGAATTGGAACAACCTGTTTCTCTCGTGTAGCTACTGCAATGTCAAGAAACTCGCGAATTATGATGATATAGCCGATCCCTCTCAAACAAACATAGAGTCAGGGATAAAACAAGAAATAGATTTCTCCACAAAAAAGGCAGTCTTTACACCCCTCATTGATTCCGCAGAGATTGACCGGACAATCCAACTTCTCCAGAAGATTCATAATGGACAATCCTTCTGCCGAAAGATCAAGGAAGAGCGGTTCTTCGAAGACATCCTATCCTCTGTCAACGATTTCATGCAACTTGCCAAGGCTTATCTTGACAACCCGACACCAACAACAGAAGCAGCCGTTCGATCAAGCCTTTCAATAACAAAACCCGCCCTTGGATTCAAATATTGGATTGTCAAATCCAACCCGACACTCGATGCCAACTTTGCGCAGGACATAGTGTGGAACAAAAGTAATGGATGATAATACTTGTAGTCAATAATCAAAGCTTGCACAATTACATTCAATCAGCATTTTCAATCCAAGTACATACCCAGAACGATCACGACTGACTCAGGCAGCCCGTTCTGGTATGTACTTCAAAAAAAAGTCATAGTAGCCCTTCGACTTGCTCAGGACAAGCGGAAGCGTATCGTTAAATAACGATCCCTTTTCACAAATATAACAGTCTGCCCCGGAAATGATAGGGGAAGGAACAGGGCAAACTTTTGTCAAGTGCTGGATAGTGCTGTTATACAACCAAACAATATCCCTTAGGTGAATGCACAGATTCCCTCAGGCCTGTTGTACCT
>JAZUDW010000025.1:0-31625 GCA_045639845.1 Bacteroidales bacterium | reverse complement strand
CCTACTTCAAAACTCGTTTGTTTCTCTTGCGCAAACACACTTGACGCTAGTATAATCCCAAGAAGGACGAAAAATATCTTCTTCATAGATGTTGTTTTTAATTAATTAGTGTAACGTTGACAGGTATGAACAGAACTTGTTAATACTTTTTTTAATAAATCATAAATACTATTTTCTTTGCCTTCCGTTAACATGGAAGGTCTTTGTGCCTCGAAGGGTTACTTGGGCAGAGGAGCCGTCTTTTCCTTGTTATGTGTGTAGGCTCGCTCTGCCTTTCCCCCTTTGTTTATAGTTTCCATCCCTATTTTTTTTCATAATTAAAATTTTAACATCAAACCTACACTGCTTGGACTTGAAACAAGTGACAGAGATACCTCGGTGCCGCGGTTGCTGTTCCAACTACGGCATACTCCGTCGATCAACTTCTTTCCGTTCATTGTTCTGTTGACAGCCCACCAACCTGTGGCTGCTGCCACCAGCAATGGAGGAACGCAGGCATAGACATATAACAATGGAGGAATGCCGTATTGGTGCCACGTGGTTTCGTCGTTGGGATCATACACCTCATTCCGATAATGGTTCCTCTCATTATTGTATCGAATAGTGGCAGCACCTAATACACCGAAACCTGTCAGCGAAGCTGCCGATACGGCATATAGCGGGATGGAAGATATCATTTTCCATCGTCCACTCTGATATTGTTCCATCTGATCTTGGTCGATCATCATTGATAGGTCTTGCTTCGTCAGGATGCTTCCTGTTTCCATCGCAATGTGTGATCCCTTGCGGATCAGTACTGCGCTGTCTTGCGCCTGCATATAACAGGAGAACAACAAGAATAGACCAATTATAACAAACGGTTTCTTCAATGCTAGATCATTAATTCTCATTGTTTATTTTTTTTAATTCATAGTGGGTTGTTAATAATAAATTTCTCTGCCTTCCGTTAACATGGAAGGTCTTTGTGCCTCGAAGGGTTACTCGGGCAGAGGAGCCGTCGTTTCTTTGTTATGTGTGTTAGGCTTGCTCTGCCTTTTCCCCCTTTGTTTATAGTCTCCATCCTCGGCACTTGCGTGATGGGGACTTCTTTGTTTTTTTTACTATGTCATATTGTTTTCCTTTTTGTTCGACATCTGGTTCTATTTTTATCGTGACAGTTTTCAGAGGGCGTTTTTTACCTCCTAAGGTATTGTTGATACGCTATATTGTAATGATAATAGTAATAAGGCTACCCTCTCGGCATTCGGGCAATGCTTGGACCAAACGGATTCGTAGTATTCCAACCTGTGATTTTACTTTGGCCATTGCTAGAAGTATGGGGAGGTCTCCCATAATTTCGGATAGAACAGCCTTACGGTTATAAAGCCTGCGTTACGTCTCTGATACATCGACTCTGTCTCTAAAAAGGAGCAGGTGTAAGGATCATGATTTCGACTGGCTGAATATACATACGGCGAGGATGCTCTGTGGGGAGAATCGGCAAGGATATTGATGGGCTGAAAGGTCACTAACGTGTGGCCGTACAGATATATGTTCCGGTTGCTTTGTCAAAGCTAAGGTGAACATCATATCCCAGACTGTGCATCTTGTCGATCCAGGCCATGGCTTCATCTTTGTTGGTAGTGGAATAAGTGACTCTTTCTTTGGATGAAGCCAAACGGGATGGAGCCTCCGTGCCTTGAATACCTACCTGATGCCCTTGTTCGGCCAAAGTTGTCAGGTAATGTAAAAAATCTGTCCACGCCTGTCGTCCTGCAATAGAGACGGTAGATTCACGGCTGTCCACAACATAATGGACAATCCGAACCTCTGCATTCATGTCGGACATTGACAGGTCGATGAAATCTTCTTGTTTTTGGCAGCTCACTGCCATGGTTCCAAATAGCGATAGTAGTGCTAGGGTGATTAATGTTTTTTTCATAATGATATCATTCGGTCATTATTCGGAAATAATAATGGGAAACTTCAAGGTTTTCTGATTTTGACTGGGTGTGAAAGATACAGAGTTTTTTGTCCTGAGGTGCGACAATCATGGCCTCCGTGTTTTCGGTGAATCCTGCTATTCTCTGAGAATAGTCATGCTTGTTTACTTGTCGTAGAAAGCTCAGGTCCTCATCTGGTCTTGTGGCCCCATTTTCCAGCTCTGACAACGGAGGAATATTAAAATCCTTGCTCATGACGGCCCATCCCAAGGAGTCTTGTGCCACCAGCATGGTCACTGCGATGGTGGTGCTGTCGCTGACGTTGTAGTCTTTGATATAGACGGCTTTGATGTGGTCGGAGTGTGCGTACTTCTTATAGACTTCACTGCATCTATGGAAAGTGGCGACCCGCGGACTTACGATGAAGCACACGGCAGCCTCGACCATCAGTAGGCATAGGAACAATGGTATTTCGAGAGAACGTTTCATATACGGTGCAGTATTTGGTTGACATTATCGATGGCTTCTACGCGGCTGCTGTGTCTCGATACCGACATGGTGTAACTGTCACCAACAGGGGCCACAGTCACCACTATTATCAGCACGGCAGCTACACTGGCGGCCACCAATGGACGACGTATGGTGGTGGGCAGGTCAAGCCGGGGCTTGGGCCTCTCGGGGATGCGACTAGGGGTGTGAAATGGTCTCAATCGCATACGACCGATGAAATCCGACATCTCGGCGACGCTCGTCCGGTCTGGTTTGTGACTACATAAGGCGAACATTGTCCATAGGCTGTAGCCAGCCACGCACGCACTGATGCTTGTAACGGCAAGTCCGGTAATCAGGTAGAGCGGATAACCGTCGGCCACGAATACCACAAGGGCATAGAGGGCAGTGGCGATATGGAGTATGGCCAGTGCAAGATATTCTGAAATAAGGACTCTGCGATAGGACCATCGTTGCCTTGGGGTGTGACGGCTGGGTAGGGGGCGGTCGTGTTGTGACAGATGACGGTCGATGTTACGACATTGCTCATCCCATAGAGTTTGCAACTCACAGAACGTGGCATCCATGTCGAAGTCGTTGGGCTCGATAGGCAGAGAGTGGTTTTGATGATTGTGCTTATTCGTCATGGTGCTTTTTGATTTCTTTTAGATTTTGTTTGATACGATATATTTTCTGTTTGATGGCCGCCTCGGTGGTGCCGTATATCTCGGCGATATCACTTAGCGACACGTGGTCTAGATAGAGGAAGATCAGCTTGCGGTCTTTGTCGTCGAGTTTGTCGATGAGGCTGTACAGTGGGCGGTAGCGAAGGTCTGTGGCTTCATCGGCAAGGGTATCGCAGAGCGACTTGTCGAGTGGCTCGAAATAGATCTTGTTGCGGCTACGCCTCTTCTCCTGCTGTATCACATTGAGAGCTATCTTGTAGGCCCATGTCCTGACATCGCACCGATGCTCAAAGTCGGGCCATGCTTCCCAAAGGTTGCATACGATCTCTTGGTAAAGATCGGAGATCTCGCCACCGCTACGGTTGGTGCAATAGACACAGGTGTGTATCAATAATTGCTCGCATTGGTGTAGCATATCCCTAAACTCGTCAATCCGGCGAGCTCGTCCTTTCCTCTTTCTTTGTTGTTTTTTTATTGGCAGTTGCAACTTTGTCACGTAATAGAACTATTATATCCGGTTTGAAGACTCTTCCTTTCGTCAATACCGCGTTAACCTGCAGGACTTGGCGGCTCTTCAAAAAAAGGAAGGCCCTCTATATATATTAGTTGCAAAAATAGAAAAAAAGTAACACGAAAAATGGGAAAAAAATTACATGTAACGTATTGTTGCTTGATATTCAGGTTGATATTTTTTGTATTTTTTGCTGTTTTTTCTTCGGTGCAACGGTTCGCAATGTTGTTTTTGGGGGGCATTACATGTATCGGATCGTGTTTCGCCGATGGCATACAACAAAGCCCTGCATGTTTGGTGATCGGTACTCGGTGAGGGTGTTGGGATGAACTATTGGTTTATTTGAGGATGCTCGACAATCAGTTCAACCACGTTGGCTTCACTGTTCAAAGATCACTGGTCTCATTAGCATGTGGTGCCTCCGTGGCGAATGCTATGAAGCACATTGCCGTGTGGGGAAAAAAGAATCAACCCAGGATTGGCAGCCGCGCCAATCCTGGGTTGAAGTTCAAAACAAAAAGGGATGATTGATCTCTCTGTGCCCTGTCTGCTATTCTGTGGGCAGTGCTTTGAAGCCCTTGCCTATGATCTCGTTGGAGTTGATCACGTTCATGAAGCAGTCGGGGTCGATAAGGTGCAGTTCGCTCTTCAGGCGTACGAAGTCGGCACGGTTCATGGTTACGTAGATCATCGTGCGCTCGCTGTTCTGATAGAGACCTTTGCCCACGAATGCGGTACCACCGCGTTTCAGGTCGTTGATGATGTAGTTGCGTACCTCATCCACACGGTCGGTAACGATATAGGCCGTCTTGTAGCTCTTGAAGCCGTCCACCACGAGGTCGATTACATAGCTTTCGATAGCGATCACGATGATAGAATAGATGGGCAGACGCACTTGCTTGAAGGCAATGAGGGTGGTGAGGGTGATGCAGCCATCCACGATCATCACCAGGGTGCCTAGCGAGATCTTGGTGTATTTGTGCAGTATCATGGAGATGATGTCGCTGCCGCCCGAGGTGGCACCCGATTTGAATATCAGACCGATGGCGATACCATAGATGAGGCCGGCCACTACGGTGTTGAGGAAATAGTCGGGGATGAACCAGCCGCCATCGTGGGGCACCTGTACCAGCTGGGTCATCGACACACCGGCACTCTCCAGATCGCTGATGATCTCGCCTTCGTGGATCACAGGGTTGTAGCCCCAGGTGGCCTCAAGCAGATAGGTGAAGCCGAATATCAGGGCTGTAGAGACGATGGTCTTCACGCCGAACTTGGGTCCGAGGATGATGGTGCCGATGATAAGCAGGGGCACATCCATGCAGATGGCATAGAGGGAGATACGCCAAGGCCACACCGTGTTGAGCACATTGGAGAGACCGTATGTGCCGCCGGGAGCCAACAGGTAGGGATTGACGAACATTACGTCGCCTACTGCGAACAGCAGACTGCCTACGAGAACCAAGAAGTAGGCATAGATTTCTTTTTTTAGATTCGTTTTTTGCATATTAATGTTATTTATTTTCTTTGTAATCACATTACAACGAGTGTGAACCCCTATTGTAACAAAATGCAAAGATACAATCTTTTTTGCAATCCCCATCATATTTGGTGGTCCAACACTGTGTTTGTTGATGTGGCAAGGCATTCTTTTCTCTCCCGATGGGGTCGTAGTGCCTATATGTGTTGCCGACAATGAGAAACCTCTATGTTGTGTTGAAATATGGCATACATGCAGAGTGTGGTTTCATTTGTCGGGGTTTGACCCCGGATGAGATTTCCTCGCTTGTTGTGGACATTGTGGCAGTGCTATGGCAGAATTGTCCGTTCTGTGAAGGTAATATTCAAACAATAGCCGTGCTAGTCATCAAATGGCTGCGTTGTTAAAGCAAAATCGTTCCACCGCAGGTCGGCGACTGATATGGAGCGAACTTATTATTTCATCATCACTATAAGGTTATCGTGGAAAGGTCGATGAAGCAGAGTTCTGCTTGGGCTAGAGAAGAAGCTCTTCTAAAGTGATTCAGTAGCTCTGCGTAGGTTGGAGCAGAGCTCTGTGTGTCACACTTCTTCCTCTTGTATGCGGACGCTTTCGGCGTGTATCTTCTCGTAGAGGTCTTTGATGAAGGAGGTGCTGAGGCCTAATTGTTGTGCTGCGGCTAGCTTGTTTTCGAGTACACTCTCCCATCGTTTGGGTTGGAGTATAGTGGTGTTGTTGTTTTTCTTGACTTGGGCTATGGAACGGCTGAGCTGGCAGCGGGTGTGGAGACACTGGAGTATCTGCTGGTCTATCTGGTCGATCTGCTGACGCAGTAGGGTGAGCTCTTCGGAGGAAAGCTCTTCCTGCGACCGCAGTACGAGGCTGTCGAGCATGTCGAGAAAAAGACGGGGGGTGATCTGCTGCTGCTGGTCGGTGAGGGCGGTGTCGGGCTGATGGTGCACCTCTACCATGAGGCCGTCGAAGTGGAGGTCGAGGGCTGTCTGCATGAGCTGCGATAGCGGCTCTCGCTGGCCGGCTATATGGCTGGGGTCGCATAGGAGCGGCAGGTGGGGGAGGCGGCGTTTCAGTTCGATGGGAACCTCCCAGAGGGGATTGTTGCGATAGCCTATGCTGTTGTAGGTGAAGAATCCGCGGTGCACAGCGGCTACTTGGGTGATGCCTGCTGCCATCACACGTTCGATGGCTCCTATCCACAGCTGTATGTCGGGTGTGGTGGGATTCTTGACCAGCACGGGGATATGTGTGCCTTGCAATGCGGCACAGAGCTCGCCCATGGAGAAGGGGTCGCCCGAGGTGCGTGCGCCTATCCATAGTGCATCGACCTGATAGCGCAGGCATAATTCTACATGGGCGGGATGGGCTACTTCGCAGCAGAAACGCATGTGGGGATGCTGGTCTTTGAGTTCGGCCACCCACTGGAGTGCTGGCTCGCCCATGCCTTCGAAGCCACCGGGACGCGACCGTGGCTTCCAAACGCCACCTCGTATCAGCTGGATTCTGGAGTCGTCGAGCAGTGGGACGATGGTTCTGTGCAGCTGATCTCGGTTTTCGATGCTGCAAGGACCTGCTATGATGAGGGGTTTCCCGTTGGTGTAGAATATGTTGTCCATAGGTCGTGTGTGGCTTGTTGGGAACACAAAAGTACTAAAAAAGGCGGCGTTGCCCAAAAAAAAGATTGTGATTGTGTGGAAGTTCTTTTTCTGTTGCTTTCGCAATAAATAAGGCTTTAGTCCGTTTTGATATTAATTGTTGGTACTAATAAATTATGGTAATCAATGAAAATCAAATATCTGAAATTTAAGAACTGGCTTCTGGCTACGCTGCTGGGTGTGCTGGGCCTTTCGAGTTGCCACTCGCAGAAAGAGATAGCCGACGAGCGTCCGCTGCGTCCGCGCCATCGTGATGCCAACCACGGGGTGATGCTCCTCTATGGTGTGCCGCCTTCGGACTATGAGGAGAAAGCCAAGGTGGAGGAACAGCCGGAGAAACCTTCGGTGCAAGAGGAGGTGGGCCAGGTGATGGCTATGTATGGTGTGCCTACGGCTCGCTTCAAGGTGAAGGGCCGCGTGGTAGATGAGCAGGGCCGTCCGGTGAAAGGTGTGAGGGTGACGCTGATGAGCAGCGATGTGGATGCCGATGGTGTGCGCAACCCTCAGAATGAATTCTATCGTGGCTATGTGCAGCGTGCTTCGGATACTACCGATGCGGCTGGCTCGTTTGACTGCACCACTACCGACCGTCCGTGGGAGAAACAGCAGCTGATGGTGCTCGACGTGGACGGCGAAGCCAACGGCAGTTACCAGGAGCAGGTGCTCTCTGTGTCGTTTCCCGAGCCTCAGGGCAAGGGCAATGGCTTTGATATGGGCACTGCCGAGCAGGAGCTGACGGTGAGAGTGAAACGCAAATAATAAATACAGTAGTATCATGGATTCGAGTCTGTCGCTTCGCCAAAAGGTGGGCTTGGAACTGTTTCGCAGTTACCGCCATAACAATGCCAAGCTGCATACGCTTCATACGCTCTTTTGGGAGTGTACGCTGCGGTGCAATGCTCGTTGCCGTCATTGCGGTAGCGACTGCAAGGTGATGGCATCGCAACCTGATATGCCTGCCGAGGACTTCTTGCGTGTGATAGATCGTGAGGTGTTGCCGCATGTGGATCCCCACACTACGTTCGTTATCTTCACGGGTGGCGAGGCGCTGCTTCGCAATGATCTGGAGCAGGTGGGCTTGGAACTGTATCGCAGGGAGTTCCCATGGGGGGTGGTCACCAACGGCTATCTGCTCGACGAGGCGCGACTGGATTCGCTGATGCGTAGCGGTATGCACTCTATCACGGTGTCGCTCGATGGTTTTGAGGACGACCATAACTGGATGCGTGGCGTGCCTCAGAGTTTTGCCAGAGCCTCTCATGCCATAGAGCTTCTGGCCAAGGAGAAGGATCTGCTGTGGGATATAGTGACGTGTGTGAATCCGCGCAATATTGATTCTCTGGAACGTTTCAAGGATTATATTATCGGTCTGGGGGCTACACGGTGGCGTGTGTTTACTATCGTGCCCATGGGGCGTGCGGCTACCGATCCGGAACTGCAGCTGAGCGACGAGCAGTTTCGCCGTGTGTTTGAGTTTGTGAAACAGACGCGTCGCGAAGGACGTATCCGTGTGGATTACGGATGCGAAGGATTCTTGGGGCCTTACGAACAGGAGGTACGCAACAACTGGTTTTATTGTAAGGCGGGTGTGGAAGTGGCTTCAATACTCTGCGACGGGTCTATCTCGGGCTGTACCAGCATACGGTCCAACCTGCATCAAGGCAATATCTATACCGATTCGTTTTGGGAGGTGTGGCAAAAGGGATTCCGGCAGTACCGTGATAGGGCGTGGACCAAGAAGGGGCAGTGTGCCGACTGCAAGGTGTATCGCTATTGCGAGGGATCGGGCCTCCATCTCTATGACGACAATCAGGAGTTGCGATTCTGCCACTACCACCGTTTGGGTTTTGAATAGCAACCAGGGTTCAATACACGTTTAGTATGTTTCTTTAATAAAAAGAAAGAAACGTCTCGGCCGGAATGACTGAGACGTTTACTTTTTTTATTTATGTATTAGTGCCAAAGCACCGATGGGTTGCTGGGCAGAGGCTTAGTTGATGCCAAAAGCATTGTTGTTGTCGGCATAGCAGGTGAGTGGAGTGCCCAAGAAGCCTTCGCCAAGAATGAGGTGGTCGTCAGCTATGCTGGCATCGACGCTGATGTTGACCTCGTCGGGGTGTTGTTGTGCAAATTCTTCGAAGGTGGATACACCGTAGGTCTCAAGATGGCCCTGGTCGCCCTCGGGATGCTCGTGGAAGGCTGGCCCTGTGATATCGTTGGAAAGGCAGCCGATGCCGGTGATGACGATGTTGAGCTTGTTGCCGTCCTGAATGGTGTAGGTGCCACGACGTATTTCCCACCAGTGAGGCATATACATACTGAATGTGTTGTCGCTGTTGAAGGTGAGATATACAAAGCACTGTTCGAGGTTGTTGTCGTAGGGATTTACGATGCCTTCGTCCACATGGTAGGTGCTATAGCCGATCCAGTGACCGAGGATGGCTTGGTCGAGCGACTCTTTGGATTTGTCGGTGCAAGAGCACAATGCCACAGTAGCCAACATGATTAATGATAGAAATACTTTTTTCATGGTGTTGTGTTTTTATATTTATAAAAAAGAAGTTATGATTAATATGTAGTTATTTCTTTATTTTGAAATAGCTGTATAGTGGGATGAATGTTGTTTTGTGGAGCGATAGACGGGGTTCGAACCCGCGACCTGCGGCTTGGGAAGCCGCCGCTCTGCCAACTGAGCTACTATCGCTTGGATGATCGATAAGGCTTTCAAGCCTTGAAAGATCGAAAACAATAACGAAGCTTTATCTTTATTATTGCCTTAGGGAAAACTTTTTTTTTCTGTATTTGAGGCAACCTATATAGTATCTATCTCGTTGTCGTTGTCTTGGCTTTTGAGTTCCGACTCGTTGTCGGCTATCTTCTTGCTGTTGTCTATGGCTTCCGATACATTGATCACATAGTCGCCAATCTTCTCGTAGAGGGCAAAGATGCTACTGTAGGCCGAACCGATAGCATAGTCATAGACACCGAGTTTGAGCGCATCGAGATGACGCGAACGCAACGTGTCGCGGTATTTGTTGATCTCTGTCTCGGCCTTGTAGGCTTGGTTGATGTCGATGTTGGAGGCGCTGTAGTCGCTGTGGAGGTTCTTGTCCATCACATTGAGAGAGAGCTGCACGAGGTCGTTCATGTGGGCCAGGTTGTCGTTGAGGCCTTGGTCGAAGTGTACGGCTGTCTCACGTTTGGTTTTGCGGAGCATGGCCATCTGGTAGATAGCATCGCCTATGCTCTCGAGGTTGTCGATGATGCGGAGCATGGCGCTGATACGCTGCGAGCCTTCTTTGGAGAGTTCTCCTTCTGATATCTTGGTGAGGTATTTGGCTATCTCGAGCTCCATGTGGTCGGTGATGGCCTCGTATTTCTCTATACGTTTAAAGATGTCGTCAAATTCTTTTTCATCTTTGGCGGTACGCAGTCCGGGCAGGAAGGTGAACATGCGGAGCACACGTTTGGAGAAATTCTCGATCTCTTTCTGGGCTGCCTGCATGTTGAGCTCGGCAGTGTTCATGTAGCCGCCACCGATATATACGAGACGGAATTCGTCTTCTTTCTCGTTGGGATCGGGTTTCACCATCTTATTGACGATCTTGATGATGATAGGTATGAACCATACCAGGATGCAGGTGTTGACCACGTTGAATACCGTGTGGAAGAACGATAGTGCCAGTGGTATGGCCATGCTGGCTTCCTGCACATTGGTGCTATAGGGCGAGAAACCGGTGGTTGTTTGGGTGATCATAGAGATGCCGTTCATGAGAGGACGGAAGGCAATGAGGGTGATGATAACGCCTACCACATTAAACACAAAGTGCGCACGTGCAGCTTTGCGGGCAGTGGAGTTGGCTACCATGGCGGCCAGGTTGGCGGTGATGGTGGTACCGATGTTTTGTCCCATCACCAATGCTACTGCCACATCGAAACCTATCCATCCTTTGTAGCACATCACCAGGGTGATAGCCATCATGGCGGCACTGGCCTGAACCAGACAGGTGAGTATGGCTCCGATGAGGATAAAGAGGATGATAGATCCAAAACCATAGCCTGAGAGTGTGCCCAGTGCTTCGAGGAATCGGGGGTATTGCTGGAGGTCGGGCATGGCACCTTGCAGCAGGTCGAGACCTATCAGTAGGAGTGCCAAACCAATCACGAACTCACCTATGGATTTGAGTTTGTCGCGTTTGCTGAACATCACCGTCATAGACAATGCGGCCAGGAATAGTGGCAGACTGAAGAGTCCGCCCGACTCGCCCAAACCGAACAAGGTGATGATCCATGCCGTGATGGTGGTACCGATGTTGGCACCCATGATCACAGCGATGGCACCAGAGAGGGTGAGGAGTCCGGCGTTGACAAAGCTTACTACCATCACAGTGGTGGCCGACGAGGATTGGATAGCTGTGGTGACCAGTGCACCCGTAGCTACGCCGCTCCAAGGACTGTTGGTGATTTTGCCCAGCACGTTGCGCATACCGTTGCCGGCTACCTTCTGAAGACCTTCGCTCATGAGCTTCATGCCGAAAAGAAAAACGGCCAAAGCACCGGCAAAATTCAGAATAATGAGGAGTATGTCGGTAATGTTCATAACTCTTTAAATTATTGTTATCAGTGTATTAAATTTGTTTTTATTCTTTGGGAGTTGGTTACAAAGATACATTGTTGTAATATTTGGTGGTGTTAAGTTTTTGTTACAACAGTGTAATAATTGGCCTAAAATGATAATATATCGTGCAATACATGGTTTGTGGAAAAAAAAGGACGAAGATGTTGACCTTTGTAAGGCCGGCATCTTCGTCCGGTGTGTATGGGGGCCGAGACTCTCGGTTCCCATATAGGGAAGGATGAGCTTAGTGCTTGATCACTCTGAGGGTCTCTACGTTGCCGCCCGATGTGATGCGAAGCATATAGCATGCGGCAGGGTAGGAGCCGAGGTCGATGGTGGCGTGCTGAGTGGTGAGCAAGGTGCGACCTAGCGCATCAACCAGCTCCACTTTCTCCAGATTGTCGGCTGCAACGGTGATGCGGCCGGTGGTGGGGTTGGGTGTCACAGAGACAGTGGTAGCATCCACATGGTCGATATCCACATCGCGTTCAAAGAAGGCTGTGAAACTCATATTCTGTGTGGCGGTAAACACGTAGGGGTTGCTGGTCTCGTTGTTGCTCCAACGTACAAAGTGGTATCCGCTGTTGGCTATAGCCGTGAGGGTGACGGTGGCGCCTGCTTCATACACGCCGCCGCCGGTCACCGAACCCATGCTGGCATCGGCCGACGATGCGTAGATCGTGTAGTTGGCAGGAGGCTGTTGGGTGGAGAGTACTGCACGGAGCATCCATGTATAGGCCATGTCGTATTCCAAGAGAGAAGCCCACGACATACCATCCAACGATACATAGTTGCTGTTGACAGTGCCTGCATAGGCTGCAGCTGCGGCAGGATATTCTCCGCCAACGTTGTGTATCACGATCCAGAGTGCCTGGTTTGTATTGATCTGCAAGGGTGAGGCGAGGTTTACGGTGGTCCAGTCGTTGCTTCCGCCGAGGCTGAAAGTCTGCGAAGTTACTTGAGAGCCAGGTGTGTTGTTGCCGCCTTGATGAATGGTGAGGGTGTAGTTGCCCTGCAGCACATCGTAGATCTTGATGGCCGAGAGGTGTGTGTGGGAACCCAAGTCTGATGCATTGAACTTCACAGCCCAGTAGATATCGCCACCGGCACCGAGCGACATCTCATAGGTGTCGTTGTCGTATTGAAGAATGTCGTTGCCCAACGTGCTGTATTGAGCTGTATAGGTGGCATTGCCCGTGACGCTGATGGTGCGAGGATTGTCGAGCACACCGTCGTTCCACTGTGTGAAACGATAGCCGTTGTTGGCCGTGGCCGACAGAACCACGTTGGCACCGGCAGGGTAGGAGCCACCGCCATCCACAGAGCCCATGGCATTCGACTGCGGTACGGCGTTGATGGTATAGGTGGTTGCAGAGCCGTTGCCCAAAACGGCACGCAGCATCCAGGAGTAGTACATGTCTATGGCAGGCAGTGCATCCCATGAGCTACCGTCGGTTGACACATAACAGCTGTTGTAGGTGCCTGCGTATGAAGCACAGGCGGCTGGATAGGATACACCTGTATTGTGTACCACGATCCATAGAGGCTGGCTGTTGGATATTGCCACAGCGCTCTGGGTGGGAATTACTGCCCAGCTGCCACTGCCTTGGAGAGTGAAGTTTTGCGTATGGATCTGAGTGCCGGGAGTGTTGGCACCGCCTTGGTGAATGGAGACGGTGTAGGTGCCAGGCTGCACGTCGAATATTTTGATAGCCGACAGTGTGGTGTGCGAACCCAGGTCGGCACCGTTGAATTTCACAGCCCAATAGATATCGCCACCGGCACCGAGCGAGGTGACGTATGTACCATTGTCGTAGCGCAGGGTGTCGTTGCCCACCGAACTGAAGTAGGCTGTATAGGTAGCGTTGCCGCTCACGGTGATGGCACGGGGGTTCTCAGTCTCGCCGTCGCCCCATTGGGTGAAGCGGTAGCCATTGTTGGCCGTGGCCATCAGCACTGCATTGTCACCGGCATCGTAGCTGCCACCGCCTGTCACAGAGCCCATGGTGGCCGACTGCGGTACGGCATTGATGGTGTATTGTGTAGAAGTGTTGGTGTTGAGCACAGCACGCAGCATAAACGAATAGTAGTAACCCCAGCTGGTGACCGAAACCCACGAGCTTCCGCTCTTCCACAGGCAGCTGTTCTGGGTGCCGGCATAGTAGGAGAGGGCTGCAGGATAGGAGGCACTGCTCGATACGGTGATCCATAATGTCTGCGAAGTGTTGAGGGTAACGGGTGTGGCGAGCGTCGTCGTCACCCAGTCGTTGGAGCCGGTGAGTGTGATGCTCTGGGTGGCTACCAGCGTAGAGGGCGAGGAGGTGCCGCCTTGATACACATTGATGGTATAGCTGCCAGCCGATGCGTCGTAGATCATCACCTTGCGCAGCTGGGTGTAGCCGCTAAAGTCGGCCGGTTCGAACTTCACTGCCCATTCGCTGGAGGTGCCGCCAAACGAGGTGAGATGTTCGCCTGCATCGTAGAAGAGGGTGTCGCCATGGATGCTCTGGCATACAGGCGACAGTGTAGCGTTGGCATTCATGAAAAGATAGCGAGGATTGTATCGGCTGCCGTCGTTCCAATGGGCAAAACGATAGCCGGATGCAGCGTTGGCCATCAGCGTGGCGGTGTCGCCGTAGTAGTAGCTGCCGCTGCCCGACAGCGAGCCCGAACCGGTACTACTTGTGAGGGTGAGCAGGCAAGTGGAGGGGGTGGAGGTCTGAGGTTGAATGCCAAACAGGGCCGACTGGTTCACATTGTACGTGCCGGTAGGCGTGCCGCCCGAACCGCTCCACGAGGGGTTGAGTGCGCTGATAGGGTAGTAGCCGTCGCAGCCACCGTTCCATCCCCAGTTGAAGTGGAAGTATCCGTTGTTGTCGTAGCCGTCGCATATAAAAGCATGTCCGGCACCCGTTATATCGTAACCAGTGTAAAGCACAGGTCGTCCGTTGTCTATGTCGTCCATCAGATAGCCACACCATTCGCTCACCGAGGTGCCGTCGCGGCCAATAGAACGAACCGTGTTCTTGTAGCCGAAATAATACATCAGCGCATTCTCCACACAAGCCGACGAAGGGTTGCCGTAGTTGCGCGTCTGTGCACCGCTACCGTCAGGGCCGTAGTTCATCTCTATCGACACGCCGCAATGATACATCAGCGTAGCCACTGCACTCTTCTGCGTGGCAGAACTCGACGAGTTGAGTATCGTAGGCATCGACGACCATTGGTAGGTGGTGTTGCCAAAGTTGGCACTCTGAGTGCCGTATTGGCTGTGATAGTAGGAGTGCGATCCTGTGCCAGTAGCAGGATGGTCCCATTTCTTCATAATCTGAGCCATAGCAGTGGCAGCGCAGCCTGTGTAGCAGTGCCCGCCCGAATAAGCGGCCGGATCGGAGGGGCACAGCTGGTTGTAGTACGATCCTTGGTCCCAGGTGGTTGATACCAGCGGAGCTACAGCATAGTCGTAGTGTGTAGGCCATTGGTTGCCCACAATCTCGTCCCATTGTTCGGCCACGGCCTGCGAAGCCGTGAGGCCATTGGCCTGAGCATAGGCGATCTCACCGTCGAGGCATTGCAGCCAGTAGAGCGCTTCGGCATTGATCTGTTCGCCGAGACTGTTGCGTAGCGAATAGCCCAGTATAGGCATAGCCACATCGTCGGCTGCCACAACCACGAAGCCGTTGCTGCTTGCAGCCTCGAAAAGATACAGGTTGGACAATCCGGTGCGCGACGACACATTCGCCAGGCTGGGACTCTCAGAGCTCCCCGTCTGTATGTTCCAAAAGTTTCGGGCCACCGTAAGGGCGGTCTGTTCGTCGATACGCTTTGCCGATGTTGCCAAAGCAACCATCAGAAAGAGTATAAGCAAAATATTTCTTTTCATGGTAGAAGTGTTTGATTTCTTACTTTTTGTGTTGAATCCAACCGAACCGTAGTGCACCACTATGCACTCCTTTTCTGCATTGAAATCAATTTGCAAAAGTACATCTTTTTTCCCAATACCCTGTTTTTTTCTTTTTTTTATTACCTTTGCAAAATAATTATCGGCGAATCGTATCGCCCTATTGTGGCAGTTAATAGTAAGAATATGAGAATAATAAATTTTGTTTTAGCTCTTTTGTTTGTGGCCGTTTCTTCGTTGCAGGTAGAAGCCCAACGCGTTTTAAACCCTTCGGGAAATAATATCGGTATTATTCCCACCCCCCAGCAGGTGCAATATCTGCCAGGCAGCGTGGCCACACAGAGCCACATAGGCTCGTTTTGCGATCAGGTTGTGCTGATCTGTGCTACCAACGATGGCCATAGTCCCGTGCCTTCCTACGTACAGAAAGGCCAACTGTACCGCATCTCCCCAACCGACAAGCCGTCCAAAAAGAAGCTAAGCAAACCGCTCCCTGCCTATTATGTGTGCCTATTGGATAAGATAGATGGCGCCACCAATCAGGCCGAAGCCTATAAGATAGTGATAAAGCAAGATTCGCTCATTGTATATTACGTTCAGCCCAAAGGCCTCCACAATGCCGTCGGCACCCTCCGTGCCTTAACCGAACGCTGGGACGAGGTACCCTGCATGTCCATCACCGACTACCCCGCCTATGCCAACCGTGCCTGGCAGGACGATATCAGCCGAGGCCCCGTCACCAATGCCGACTGTGCCCTTTTCTTCACCACCTTCCTTGGCCGCTACAAGCTCTACACCGCCAGCCCCTACACCGAGCACACCCTCTTCAACCAGTTCTACAACGATCTGTGCCACCCCCAGGGCAATAACAGCTACACGGCCCTCCCGCCCTATGTGGATATCATAGCCAATCTGCAGTGCTTTGGCCATTTCGAAAAAACACTGCGAGTGCCCTTCTATTGGAAGATGAAAGACTCGCAATACAACATCGACCCCACCAGCCACGATGCCCTTGCCCTGGTGCAAAGCCAGATAGCCAACACCAAGCTCCAGTTTCCCCGCTGCCATTATTTCAATATCAACTGCGACGAGACCGAGGCTTTGGGCAGCGGCCGAGCCCGGGCCTGGGTGGATTCCCTGGGGGCCAACGAAGCCTATTGCTACCATATCAACAACGTGTATCGTATGGTGAAAGACTCCGCCAACGAGGTGCTTATGTGGGGCGACATCGTGGCCAAGAGCCCCGATATGATAAGCAAGCTGCCCAGCGATATGAACTTCATTTGCTGGAACTATTCGCCCTCCACCGATTTCTCCGAACCCCTGCGACCTTTTGTCGAGGCCAAAGCCCGCTACGGAAACCCCTTCTGGGTGGCTCCCAGCACCTGCCACTATAGCTCCATACAGGCCAGCACCGAAAACTATATCAACAATATCGCCTTCTTTGCCCGCGACGGCTACCGCTACGGAGCCTCCGGCATACTCACCACCACTTGGGACGACAGCGGTCTGGATCTCTTGCTCGACAGTCCTCATGCTTTGGCTTGGGCTGCCGAGATGTCGTGGAACCCTCTGCGGGAAACTCAACCCGATAAGGCGATGGCCGAGTTGCAGCAGCGCGAGGCCGACTTCAATGCCAACTACAATGCCCTCAACGCCCACGCCCGTTTTGCGGTGCTCGATCAAAGCCAGATCTTCGACAGCAATATTGTGCTCTCGCAAACCCAGCAGTACCTCCAACGCTACGCTAATCCCTATAGGCATCCCCTCACCGATCTTATCTATGCTGTGTCTCACCTCTATTCCCATCCGCTGGTGGCCGACTGGTATCGCACCGCCGCACTCCAGCAGCCGCTGCTCGACTTTTTCCCTTCGCTGGTAGATAGCACCGCCCTCTTCCGTGCCGACAGTGTGATAGAGCTGGTGAGCCAAATATGCCGCCGCTACGACCTCCCCTCCCTCAACGAGATCACCTATCCCCAGCCCAAACTTATTCTGGCTTCTATGGAGTTTCCCGCCACCTCCCTCTATGCGCTCCATCGTCTGCAGGCCACAGCCTTCAAGGCTCGTTTGCGCTGTCATCTCTATGAGGCCTACACCCATCCTACGCCTGACAATATTCGCGATTGCCAAGCCGAGATACAGTTTATGGTAGATATACTCCACTCACTCAAACGCGAGTATCTCTCGCTCTGGGATGCCGAAAACGGATCCTACAGCCGCAATCTGGTGTGTCAGCATTTCGACGATATCGCCGCCGAGATTCTTACTGCCGACCGCCACGTGTTTATCAACAGCACCACCCACAACGGTCAGACCCTCGTGTCGCTCTCCTCGCTCTTCGGCAACATGCCTATCTACTACACCACCGATGGCCGTCAGCCCTCCCAAGCCACCTACCGCTACGACGGTCCCTTTGCCATCGACCGTTCTTGCGAGGTCAAAGCTGTGTGTTTCAACCAGTGGGACGAACCATCCTACACCAGTCAATATACCCTGTGCCACAAAGGTATCGGTGCCCTCAAAGAGCTTCGCACCGAATATTCCACCTATCGTGATGCCTATAGCGGCGGTGGCCGCAATGCTTTGCTCGACGGTCAGCTGGGCGGCGACAACACCTATGCCGATGGTCACTGGCAAGGCTACTGGGGTAGCGACATCGATGCAGTGATCGACCTGGGAAAGAAAACCTCGGTCAGCACCGTCACCATGCGCTTCTTCCAGCACACCTTCGACTGGATCCTCGTGCCTTCCAAAATCGATGTCTATAGCTCGGCCGATGGTGTCAATTGGACCATGGTGCGCAGTCAGGACTTCAACCCCGACTTCCGTCACACCACGCCCCATGTCGAGACCTACAGCCTTCAGCAGCTGTCGCTCGCCACGCGCTATCTGCGTGTGGTGGTCCACAATCCCGGTCCCTTGCCCGAGTTCCACGGAGCCCATGGCCAACCCTCCTATCTCTTTGCCGACGAAATTGTAATAGAATAAATATATGAACAAGCATATCCGCCTTCTCCTCATTGCCATGCTGTGTGTGGCAGCTTGCCAAAAAAACACCAACAATAATACACTCCCTATGGAAAACAACGAAGAATGCCTCATCTGTGGTTCACCGCTGCAGTATCTCGATCATGCCGACACTATGGAATGTGTGTTCTGTAAGCGGCACTATGTATCCAATGTACAGTGTGTCAAAGGCCATTATGTGTGCGATGAATGCCACACCGCAGGCGTCGATTCCATCATTCATTATTGTCTCCAAGAAACCTCCACTTCTCCAGTCGAGGTATTGGAACATATGATGTCTATGTCGTTTTGCCACATGCACGGCCCCGAACATCATATCCTGGTAGGTGCCGCGCTCCTCACAGCCTATCACAACGCCGGTGGTGAGGTCGATCTGGAACAGGCATTGCCCGAGATGGTACGTCGAGGCAAAGAGGTGCCCGGCGGAGCCTGTGGCAGCTGGGGTGCCTGTGGTGCAGCTCTCAGCACCGGCATGTTCATGTCCATCGTCACCCGCAACACACCCCTCTCCACCGATTCGTGGCGGCTCAGCAACCAGGTCACTTCGCGAGCCCTCGATGCCATAAGCCGGCACGGAGGTCCTCGCTGCTGCAAGCGCGACTCCTATCTGGCCCTGCAGACAGCCGTAGCTTTTGTCGATGCAGAGCTGGGCATCAAGATGTCGTCGGCCCCTATTGTTTGCACTCGGTCGGGCAAAAACAATCAGTGTATCGGTGGCAAGTGCCCATTCCACCCCGTAGCCCAATAGCGTGAGGCAGAGATAAGAACAGGGCTCCCCCGATGCCTATAAACCAAGAGTAATATTATAGCGTTTAGTTGTTAATAATCAATAAAAAAAGAAGACAATGAAAAAAGTTGTAAGAAAAATTTTGCAAGGATGCTCGCTTACGGCAGCTATGTTTGTATTCCAAGCTTGCTATGGCACCGAGCCCGATATGGGCGAACTAGTCCGCTTCTCATTCCAGTTGGTGGATGAGAATGACAATGCAATCGAAGGAATCAAGCTCCAATCCCGTTGGGAACATCCCAATAGCCATGGCTCTTGGGAACTTCAAGGCGTCAGCGAGTCCAATGGAGTAGTTCAAGCCCAAATATATGACCGCGAGTTTCCATTTACAACATTTCAGTTCTCCGACGAGCAGTCGCGATTTGAGGTGATAGACACCACTTTCTCCTCATTGCCAGAGGTGGACACTGTGAAGATATTACTGAAGAGGACTGCTAATGAACAAGATTGAATCTTGGTTGCACCGTCGTTTCCGCCAGCTGGAGACCGATGTGCATGAACTGAACTATCTCTTCTGGGAGTGCACCACCCGGTGCAACCTCCATTGCATTCATTGCGGCAGCGACTGCGCACTAGACAGTGGTAACAAGGATATGCCCATGGAGGATTTCTTGCGCGCCTTCGACACGATACCCAAGGAGGAGCTGCAACACAAGTTCACCGTGGTGCTGACTGGTGGCGAGCCCCTGATGCGGAGCGACATCTGCGACCTGGGAGTCGAGCTACACAAACGTCGAGTGGGTTGGGGCATGGTGAGCAACGGACAGCTCTACACCCAGGAGATGCACAGCAGGTTGATGGCATCCGGTATGGCTACTCTCACCATCAGTCTCGACGGCATAGGCGAAGACCACGATTGGATGCGAGGCCGCGCAAACACCTTCAACCGCACGATAGAGGCCATCGGCATTGCCGCCAAGGAGCGGTGTCTCAACTTTGACGTGGTGACCTGCGTGAACCAACGCAATCTTCCCCACCTGCAGGAGATGCACGATCTGTTGGTCGGTCTCGGTGTGCCACAATGGAGGATATTCACCATCATCCCCATAGGTCGCGCCAAGCACTACCCTGAGTTGCATCTGACAGACAGCCAGTATGTGGAATTGATGGAGTTCGTCAAGCACAAAAGAGAGATGAAAGAGTCGGCCATGAATGTGACCTATAGTTGCGAGGGCTATCTGGGGCGATATGAACGCAAGGTGAGACAGAATCCCTATTTCTGCCATGCAGGCATCAATATTGCCTCGGTGCTGATAGACGGTACTATAAGTGCCTGTCCCAATATCGACCGCAACGTCTTTGGTCAAGGCAATATCTACCAAGACAACTTCTACGAAGTGTGGAAAAACAAGTTCCAGCCCTACCGTAACAGGGAATGGGCACGCAGGGGAAAATGCAAGAGTTGCAAGGTGTTCAAAGACTGTCTGGGCAATGGTATGCACAACTGGCACGACGACTGCCAGGAGGTGATCAACTGCCATTATCGAAAGATAAAATAACTTCCCCAAAGTAGAGCTAACGATTCAACAATCATCATCACCAATTGCTATATTTCGAATCAACAAATCAACGATTCAGCAAACTACAAATTTTCTCAGTGCCGATGTCTTTATCCATTATATATGTATAAATAGATGACCTTGCACGACAGATGGTGTAGGAAAGGTATGTAGGGATGCGGTTAATGCAGAACTGCAGGATGTTTGTTAAAATAATGTTAAAAGGTAATATTGAGGCGTTGAGTTGTGTGATAAAACGAAAGAAAGTGCGTTGAAAAGGCCATGTTTGAGGGTCAAAAAGTGTTTTTTGCCCATTGTTCGACGTAAAAATAACCCCATAGAGTACGGTGTGAAGAAAAAAAGTTGTCTAGTTAAGGAGTTTGAAAAACAGAATATTGTGGCTTTTTGATATTGTTGAAGTAAAAAAAAATTTGGTAGTCAATAAAAAGGTCGTATCTTTGCAATCGATTTTGAAAGACAAAAATTAGAAGAAATATATTATGTACTTAACGAAAGAAAAGAAAGAAGAAATCTTCGCACAATATGGCAAGTCCGCTCAGGATACCGGTTCTGCCGAAGCTCAAGTAGCTCTCTACACCTACCGCATCCAGCACCTTACCGAGCTCATGAAGCAAAACAAAAAAGATCAAGTAACCGAACGCGCTCTCGTTGGCCTCGTAGGTAAACGTCGCAAGATGCTTGACTACTTGAAGAAGAACGACATCGAAAGATACCGTGCTATCATCAAGAAACTGAATTTGAGAAAATAGTTTTTCATATTTATTTGGTTATGGTTGAGTAACCCAGCTTGTCTGGGTTACTTTTTTTACTTATAGCATTAGTTGCGTGGAACTATTATATAAATAATATATTCATAACCAAAAAATCGTAATTTGGCCTTAAGCGCCGTTGCCTAAGGCTGTATGTTGGAAAAAAGAGAAAAAAGTAAACAAGATGAACATTATCACCAAAAAGATCAACATGGGCAACCATGTTATTGAAATCGAGACTGGCAAGTTGGCCAAGCAAGCCGATGGTGCTGCTGTGGTTCGTATGAACGACACCATGATCCTCGCTACCGTATGTGCAAAGAAAGAAGCCGGCGAAAACGTGGACTTCATGCCTCTCACCGTCGAATATCAAGAAAAATATGCCGCTGTGGGTCGTTTCCCCGGTGGTTTCTTCAAGCGTGAGGCCCGTCCCTCCGAGCATGAGATCCTCATAGCCCGTCTGGTGGACCGTGCCCTTCGCCCCCTCTTCCCCGATAATTTCCACGCAGAAGTACAGGTTGTCATCACCCTCATCTCGGGCGACAATAAGACCATGCCCGACCAGCTCGCAGCCCTCGCTGCTGCTTCGGCTCTCGCAGTAAGTGATATCCCCTTCAACGGTCCCGTGTCCGAAGTACGTGTGTCGTACCTCAACGGCGAATATGTGATCAATACACCGATGGACGAGATCGACAATGCCGACCTCGACCTTATCGTAGCTGCTACCGAAGAAAACATCATGATGGTAGAAGGCGAGATGAAAGAAGTATCGGAAGAGGTGATGCTCAATGCACTCAAGGCAGCCCACGAGGCTATCAAGATACAGTGCCGCACCATAGCCGAGCTCACTGTTGAGACCGGCAAGACCGAGAAACGCGAATACTGCCACGAAGTCAACGACGAGGAACTCCGCACCCGTCTGCACGATGCCGTGTATCAGAAATGCTACGACTTTGCCAAGCAGGGCATAGCCAACAAGCATATGCGCGAAGAAGGCTTCGCCGCCATCAAGCAAGAGTTTATCGATGCCAACTATACCGAAGAGACGCTCACCGAAGACGTTCAGTTCATGATAGACCGCTACTACCACGACACCGAGAAAGAGGCCATGCGCGACATGGTGCTCAACGAGCGTACCCGCCTCGACGGCCGTCAGCTCGACGAGATCCGCCCCATCTGGTGCGAAGTCAGCTATCTGCCTTCGGCTCCCGGCTCCTCTATCTTCACCCGTGGCGAGAGCCAGTCGCTCACTACCTGTACCCTCGGTACCAAGCTCGACGAGCAGACCATCGATGGCGCCGTTGTAAGCGGCACCCGTCGTTTCCTGCTCCACTACAACTTCCCCTCGTTTGCTACCGGTGAGGTGAAAGCCAGCCGCAGCACCAGCCGTCGCGAGATAGGCCACGGCCATCTGGCATGGCGTGCCCTCAAAGGCATGCTGCCTGCCGAAGCCGACTGCCCCTACACCATCCGCTTGGTCAGCGACATTCTCGAGTCCAACGGCTCCTCCTCTATGGCCACCGTATGTGCCGGCACTTTGGCACTGATGGATGCCGGTGTGCAGATCAAGAAACCCGTGGCCGGTATTGCTATGGGTCTCATCTCCAAAGGCGACAAGTGGGCTGTGCTCAGCGATATTCTCGGCGACGAGGATCACCTCGGCGACATGGACTTCAAGGTGACTGGTACCCGCGACGGTATCACCGCCTGTCAGATGGATATCAAGGTCGATGGCCTCAGCTACGAAGTGCTCGCCAAAGCACTCGAGCAGGCACGTCAGGGCCGTCTGCATATCATGGACAAAATCGAAGAGACCATCGCTCAGCCTCGCGAAGACTACAAACCCTTCGTTCCCCGCATCCAGCAGATCACCATTCCTAAGGAGTTTATCGGTGCAGTTATCGGCACCGGTGGCAAGGTGATCCAGGAAATCCAGAAGCAGACCAACTCTGTCATCACCATCGAAGAGAAAGGCGAAGTGGGCGTGGTGGATGTATCGGCTGTTGACAAAGCCTCCATCGACGCTGCCATCAAGTGGATCCGCGACCTTTCTACCACACCCGAGGTGGGCCAGATCTACGACGCCAAGGTTGTCAGCATCGTAGAATTCGGAGCCTTCCTGGAGTTCCTCCCCGGCAAAGAAGGCCTCATGCATATCTCCGAATACGATTGGGCTCGCACCGAGACCCTCGAAGGCAAGCTCAGTGTAGGCGACATGCTTCAGATCAAGATCATCAACATCGACGAGAAGACAGGCAAGCTCAAGCTGAGCCGCAAGGCCCTCCTGCCCAAGCCCGAAGGCTATGTAGAGGAAGCACCCCGTCCGCATACCGATCGTCCGCGCCGCGACGGCAACGGTGGAGGCAATGGCCCCCGTCGCGATGGCGGCAACCGCAACGGCGGTCCCCGTCGCTCCTCCGACGATCGTCGTCGTTAATCAATGTCAATCATAGTGTCGGGAGCCCTCCCTCGTAGAGGCTCCCGACCTTTCAATACGCAAATATCTATCGCATTATGGATACTTTGAAATACAATCTCCGCGGTGTCTCCGCATCCAAAGAGGATGTGCACAATGCCATCAAGAACATCGACAAAGGTATTTTCCCCAAGGCTTTCTGCAAGATATTGCCCGATATACTGGCCGGCGATGCCGACTATTGCAACATCATGCATGCCGACGGTGCTGGCACAAAGTCCAGCCTGGCCTACCTCTACTGGAAAGAGACGGGCGACCTCTCAGTGTGGAAAGGCATAGCCATCGATGCCGTGGTGATGAATCTCGACGACCTGCTCTGCGTAGGTGCTGTTGATAACATACTGCTCAGCTCCACCATAGGGCGCAACAAGAACCTCATACCTGGCGAGGTGATCAGTGCCGTGATCAATGGCACCGAAGAGTTCCTTGCCCAGATGCGCGACCTCGGTATCGGTATCTACCTCACTGGAGGCGAGACTGCCGATGTGGGCGACCTGGTGCGTACCATCATCGTCGATTCCACCGTCACCGCACGTATGCGTCGCTCCGATGTGATCGACAATGCCCGTATCAAAGCCGGCAACGTCATCGTAGGTCTGGCATCCTATGGCCAGGCTACCTACGAGACAGCCTACAACGGCGGCATGGGCAGCAACGGTCTCACCTCGGCTCGCCACGACGTGTTCTCTCAGCACTATGCCCAGCACTACCCCGAGAGCTACAACAATCAGCTGCCCTCCGAGGTAGTGTATTGTGGTGGCAAGCGTCTGCTCGATGCTACCGAAGTAGCCGGTGTCGATGCAGGCAAGATGGTGCTGTCGCCCACCCGTACCTATGCACCCATCATCCGCCGCGTGCTCGACGAGTATCGTCCCAAGATCGACGGCATGATACACTGCAGCGGTGGTGCACAGACCAAGGTGCTCCATTTTATCGACAACCTCCATGTGGTAAAAGACAACCTCTTCGCCACTCCTCCGCTGTTCCGCATGATCCAGGAGCAGTCAGGTACCGAATGGATGGAGATGTACAAGGTGTTCAACATGGGCCATCGTATGGAGATATACACCGACGAGGCTACCGCCCAAGGCATCATCGAGATCTCCAAGCAGTTCAATGTCGATGCCCAGATCATCGGCCATTGCGAAGCCAACGAGGGGCCGCAAGTGACTGTAAGCACCGAGCACGGTACCTTCGTGTATAATCACTAAGTCTATATGTCTATCCCCCGCCATCATCCAGGCGGTCGGCAGCAGCAACAAGAGGGTCGCGGTCTCAACCGCGGCCCTCTTGTTGTATATATAGGTAACCTCTAAAAATTGGTTTTCGAACGATTTTTGATTATGGGCGAGAAGATTTCACCTTTGAACGAGGGCGCAACACTGCAAAAATCGAGAGCAGAGCAAGCTTGCTTGCTTTGCCGAGATGCGGCAGTGTCAGCGAAGCTAATGCGGTGCATTGTAACCGAATGAAAAGGTGAAAGATGCCGTCTAGAATCGAAAAGCGTGAAAAAGTAATTTTTATTCATCATTCTTTATTACGTCGAATTTTTAGAGGTTACCTATAATCGTATTCCCGTATCCCGGTAGATTCTGCAATTGATAAAAAGAGGAAAAGACATAATGATCAATCCTCGTTCAATTAACAGATATTCGTGTTAATCGAAGCAATATTTGATTCATGTACTATTCACGTTATGCGAAGCCTTATTGATCCATGTTGGCTAGTTATAAAGCACCAGAATGAGCGAGCTCTCATTTCGTCACACCTCCTGTTTGAGTGGTTGAATTAAATGAGAATATCTATGATGGTGCATGCACCATCGATCTCCAAATCCAATACATCCCAGTAAAACTTACTAGGTTCCTGAGTGATGGTATCTGCTAAAAATAAATTTGGAGATGATGAAATTTATTGGTAAAATTGCAAAGTTTTTCGCCAAATTTCCAGGATACACAACCAATTGATATACATTTAATTAATATTTATTATGAATGCAAGAAAAATACCTCTTACACCATCGGATAGCGACATACATGCCGATGTTGTGGTTCGCAAGAGCTTTATCTCTAGACTGGATTCTTTTTTTTCAGAACATCACCTATCGACTGCGGAATCTGTTTTCAACCGAGTCCGATGTAAGCTTTGGCACCATTTTCAATGAAGATGTCGATGAAGAGAAGGTACTTCTCTTTATGAAGTGCTATATACCGCTCATTATCAATAAAAAATATCAGTATGCAGCGTTGTACCAATTTTTTTATTTCCAAGGTTGGATTTCCGAATCCTGCACAGTGAAGTCCTTTTGTGCTTATGTCCAACGCTCTGTGCCAGCCACAATGATGCCACTGACAGCCAATCACAAAAAGGTTATCTCGTGTAACTACGATTCTGTAATAGACTATGCCTTCCCAGTGCCTTCGCTGGTTGAATGGCACAAGGAAATGTCCAACGAGCTGCATCTGCAGGCGGCAAAGCATCGTAGTAAAAAGAATCTTTCATCTAGGGCCATCGATTCCATTGCTGCTAAAGTTGAAGCTTTGGAGGTAGCATGGGCCGCCTATGACGTCTAAAAGTTTTTTTTTGAAACGTAATCGTCATTGTTTTATAGTGATGATGAAAAAAATAAGTGATGATAAAAAAATAAATTAGTACGATTTTGCTTTAGGCTGTTGAGATATTTTGAAGATGATATGAAGAAGTCCTGTGGACTTCGATAGTGTTCCGAAAGGATTGCGCAGCGGAGCAAGCAAAACGGAGAACAAAAGTCCAGTGGACTTCGATAGTGTTCCGAAAGGATTGCGCAGCGGAGCAAGCAAAACGGAATAAAAAACGTATCAAGTTGTCATATCATTGTGTCCCAAGTTGTTTATTTTAATCATTACTTAATTTTCATATATACAATATTTTATAATAATAATTTTGTAAATTGTTATGCAATAATACTTTTTATTTTGAGGAAATGAGAAAATGATGTACTTTTGCACCATGAAACGAACCTCGACAACCCTGCCGACAATGATAGGACATGCTTGTACGAAAGCAGTCTTTCTTGATGCATTTTCTTCGAAAAATGCCATGGGAAGATATGGTTTCAATCATTCATTATCTTGTGATTGTGGCAATAAGGGTCACTTCACTTCCACCGGCAATGACCCCCGTAAGGGGTGGCGAACACCTTTGAATACTATCATATGCAGTGAGCAACGCGATAGAGAAACTGGATATAGTTACTTTGGTGCCAGATACTTAGATCATGTGCTGACGACTATGTGGCTGAGCGTGGACCCGATGGCAGACAAGTATCCCGGCATCTCCCCATACGCTTACTGCGCATGGAACCGACCAACGGGAGGTCATGAACACCGCTTAATCAAATCTAATCTAGTGAATAATCCCGTGAAACTGGTTGATCCGAATGGTGAAGAAATCTCCACGCACACTGATAAAGATGGCAATGTGGTTATGGTATATAATGATGGAGATAATGGAGTCTATCGACATAATGGCGATAGGGAATTTACCGAAAGAGAACTAAAGAGCCAGTATAGTCCTTCAAATACTTCTGCAAGAGGAGAATATATGGGGAAGACCAAATACTGGGATGAATTTATGAACCACGATAATAATACGGGAAATGCCACAAAACCAGCTGGGAAAATACATTATTCTGAGTCTTGGGAGCCCGTAGTCGTTAGCTATAACGAGCTGAGTATGAAACTAGGGTTAGAAGCAACTGCTATCGGCTCTCTGCCCAAAGGCATTTTTGACATTAAGTCACATAAAAATATAGCTCCCGATGGAGCTATGACGGGAAAACTACTTGAAGGATACTATACATCGGCTCGAAGTGCAGGAAATTTTTTAGCAGGATTAAATGGTGCAACTGCGCGCGGTATGTTTGGTCAGCACATATCATATGACACTTACATATCATTGGCAGGATTACTGCACATGCAGAATAATAAAACATCAAGACAGAACGAATATAAAGGAGAGATTCCTTATTCGGGCAGACGTATTAAAGAAGGATTCGAATTAGGTGTTAAAATTAGAGAGGGGAGGTTATAAATGAATAATCGCAAAAAAGCCTTGGTGAGATTAATTGTGAGTCTGGCTGTAATTTTCATAGGAGCATCATGTGTCGTTGTTTGTTACGCATTACATGCTGGCCAAGAAAGAAAGGTATTCTCGGTGAAAAGCAATAACGGTTTGACTGAAAAAGTGTATTTGAAAACAAATGGTGATGTCGTGGTGCTATCTAGGTCGCCCAAAATGAGGATGATTACAGAGCAAGATAACTTTTTCACACTCCACGAAGAATCAATCTTGTATAAGGATACGGCAGATACTCTTTATATTGTTCTGCGTGTTTCTTTCATGTCCGATTCATCAGAAATGCTACCTTCTCCAAACGACATTGCCATTAAATACATCTATGAACGGAAATACCGGCAAGAGTTAATAAGTTATTACACGACAAGGGGATTTTCTATTTTCCCGTCAGCTGGATATTTATAGTCGGTTGACTGGTGGATGCCGTAAGTGCAGCAACAATGTCGAATGACACCCACACTCTTGCATCTAGAAATAACTCTAAACCACCCACGGCAAGAATTCTCTTTCTTGCCGTGGGTGGTTTAGAGTTGCTTGCAGTGTGCAAGACGTGTAGATGTTATTCCGTATTCGAAATATGATTAGTTGATTGCAAACACTGATAGTTTTCTACAACCAGATGTAAATCTGCCGTATAAGGTTTGTTCTAGATATACATTATCAATATTATTATTGAGGAAATAACCAATAGTATTTCGACAGTAAAGACTATATTACCTATTATTTTCTTCTGTTTGCCCATATCATCATATTTTTTCACTATCTTGTGCTTGAAGAAAGGAATAACAACCACAAGTATCATTGAAAAGAACAACGATATACCAAGCACTACATCTGATGGAAATGCCTCGTTAATTAATGCAGCAATTGCAATGATGATAATATATACCATTATCCCAAACAAAACAGCATGTTCAAGAGCTGGACTCCCCTTGCCCGATCTGCTGTAAAGTTTATAACATCTGTAATACAAATATGTGACCGGCTCTATCATAATCAATGACAAAAATTAATAACCAAAGCAATTCCTATAATAATTATTAGGGGTAAGCGGTGAGAAATAATGCCTTAAGGTGGATTCTGCTTCGGCTCCTTTTTTCGATGCAAAGTTTATCCCGTTGAGATAAAAACTTATAACGTTACCGTAAAATCCGCCAACCAACGAAGATACATCTGCTGCTAAAGATATAGTTGTTGACGTATTCCATGATCCATTCTTAATTGATTTCACGTAATCTAATACAGAATTAGCAGTAGCATATAAACCAATGGGCTTTAGCATCTTTTTCAAAGGAGCGTACTTTGTTAGGTCTGCCCCAGCGGATACAATGTCGGAGCACATATTTATCATATCGTTGTGCTTGTCCCAAAAATTCCTAGAACCATTGTGAGCACATTTAATACCATTAACAATACGAATTATCGAATTGTCCGTCTGTTCCATTTGATTCACTGCATCAACTTGGTGGCGGTTATTTGCGTCATAACTAATTCCCTTTTGTTCATACAAAGGATAGTACGTCGAATTCTTTTTGTCATGGTACGTTAGGCCAAGGTATTTCCCGTCTGAAGGGCAAGATGCTTTATCCTTGCAATATTCTATTGTGGTTTTTCCATTCTCGTGTGTTTTTTGATACCAGTCATTTCCATCTGGATCCACCAGCCTTACTGGATTCCAAGCGCAGTAGTTGTAGGGACTCATATTTGGATACTTGTCCGCCATTGGGTCAACGCTCAGCCACATAGTCGTCAGCTCATGATCTAAGTATCTGGCACCAAAGTAACTATATCCAGTTTCTCTATCCCGTTCTTTCCCGGTGAAAGCGAATCCCACCAAAGGGCAGCTAAGAGTGGTACTGAGGATACCTGGGCGATATGTGTGGACAAACCGATTCACGATGCAAAGTACGTTTTTTCAACTATCTGGATTTATAGGGCAACCACAAGATTGACGAGTTAACTGTTTTCGACATAAGACCGCTATGATGTTTTCTACCATATTACTGTCCAATAAAGGATATAACAAGAGTCTGGATGAGCAGCTATGCCACTACGGTATCCGTGTCGCATGTTTTGTGGCAATTCGAGTTCCTCGTATCGATACGAAGAATCCAACAGACAATCATTTCCACTCATCAGTGTGATTATCATTGTGCCAGGTATTAATTCACATTTCGTTTCTTCACATCCCATGCCACACCCTTCCTTAACAACACCAAAGTAAGGGACTATTGGGGCATCTGGGTTATATAAATCCCTAATGGACAACGCATGGTATTTACTGTAAGCAAAATAATAAGCCATAAGTGCATTGTATGAAGTATCACCTGCATCAACAACAGAAAGTGCTTTAGGCATATATCTGTCTATTATTTTATGAACAGTAGAAACATTCTTTGTTTCATACAATTCAACAATACCAAAGGGTGTGAAGTCATCATCATGAAGATTCAAATGTTTGCTTGCATTTTGCGAAATCATTTTGCAATCCAATAATTTTAGTGTATTTGAATCGGATGGAAAGAAAGAGAACAATGAATCCGGTATAATATACCCATCTCTTTTCAACAGATTGTCGATTGTCATATCTGATTGGTGTGGGGAAACATGTAATCGCCCACAAGAACAAAGCATGAGCACCAAAGTGTAGCCCACAATTATAAGCAACTTTGCTTTCATAGTAATTTAGAATTAGTTTGTATATAAAAAATTATCAAGTTGAAAACATAATGATTTATGATGCAGATGGATCTCTTACAAACTAGACATAAACCTCGCAATAAGAGAAATTCCAGTTGCTATGATATCCCAATTATTACCACGAGAATAATCATACTGACGAATTTCTTTTCTTGAACTGATACTTCGCACAATGTTAATGTCGTCGGTCCATGGTGTAGCATTATTAACTAAATAGACAGGATTTCTTGGAGGATTTTTCACATAAGTAGTAGAATAAACTTTACTGACATATGACAGATCATCTCTTTGAACATACACACTTCCATCCCCCTCAGATATATTTTGTGTTACAATCTTCACGTTAACCATAGCTAACAATGGCATTTTTTTGTATCCATAAGAATTCATGAATGACTCAGCGTCCTCCCCACACAACATCAACTCCCCGCTCAGATGTATGCCAGATTTTCCACTGATATCAAAAGGATTGTTGGGAACTGTGCTAACCTTTCCATACCTCATTGCTAATTTCAAACCACTGTTATTAAAATCATATTTGCCATCCATAAACATGTCATCTCCACCCAGACGCATCCAACCTTTCCCTTCCATTTTTCCTTTTCCTGCATCACCGGCTCCTTTATATTCAGAATTAAAATAAATTGCACCAGTTAGTTTGTTTTGATACCAATCATTTCCATCTGGGTCCATCAGTCTCACCGGATTCCAAACACAATATGCGTACGGCGATATAGATGGGTACTTGTCGCTCATTTGGTCCACGCTCAGCCAGCCCATCAGCAGATCCGAGTCGTAATACCTTGCACCGAAATAAGATAGTCCCGTCTCGGTATCGCGTTCTTTCCCGGTGAAAGTGAAGCGCTCCTTATTGCCACAATCAAAAGATAATGAATGATTGAAACCATATCTTCCCATGGCATTTTTCGACGAAAATGCATCAAGAAAGACTGCTTTCGTACAAGCACGT
>JAZUDW010000024.1:0-5736 GCA_045639845.1 Bacteroidales bacterium | reverse complement strand
GCGACTTCACTGAACATGTATGCTATGGTAGCAGCAGCGCAGTTTCCGTCGCAAGTCATAAATTTTTTCTCTTTTGCCATAATTATATTAATTTTAGTTTCAGGTTATTAAACTCGTTTTTTAGCGTTTTAATATTCAGCAAAGATACTATTTTTTTATTAATGGTAACTTTTTTCTTTTGTGCTTGTGGTTCTTGGCAGTGTGTGCTTGAAATGTTTGAATGAAAAATATTCCATGTTAATCAGTGTTAAATGGTATCCTTGTTTTAGGATTAATGGTGATGCTTTGCTGGGCTGTTGATTGGTGCGGGCGGTTTTGTAAGGGTTTGCAGATTCGGGTAGGGTCGGTGATGGAGACTGTTACTTTTGTGTGATTATATCGATGTGATTGCTTTGGGATTGTGATGTTTTATGTGATAGTTTTCATCAATAAGGGGTGGTGGTCTTGTCGATCGGCGAAAGGGTCTCAGGGTTTCTGTGTTTTGGATTGAATGCCCTCGGGGTGTCTGCGTTATGCCTTCGAGATGCCTTCGTCATGCCCTCGTCGGAGCCTCGTTGATGAGATGTTGAGTTTGCAGAGATGATATGTCGAAAGGGCGGGATTGCTGTAGTTCGGTTTGGGTTTTGTGTTAAACAAAGTTAAACGTTATTAATGATTGTCCGAGTGTCGGTACCTGATGCTTTCCCGTGGTGATTGGGTCGGTGACCATACGAAAGTGTGTAGCTGAGGTGGGCGGTGAAAAAAAAGTTGTGTTCGGCGAGATTGTGTGATAATAATTTTGAAAGATACGCGTTAATATAGATTATTTTTATTATTGAAAAAACGAAAACTTTAAAAATCAATTAAAATGAAGAAACTTGCTTTCCTTATCGCCTCTATGGTTCTTATGATCGGTGTGGCTTCCGCACAATCCAATCCTACTGCTACTCGCAATAGCAATCAGAAACCTGCACCTGCTCAGACCTCTGTAAATGCGCAGCAGCATCCTGGCTGCAGTGGCTGCCCCAATTCCCAGAAAGGTTGTGCCAAATCTACCCAAGGCGGCTGTGCCCGTGCTCAGCAGAATGCCAATACTCAGCAGGCTCAGCCTACTGCTCAGCCCCAGGCTCAGCATCAGTGCAATCATCAGTGCAATCACCAGCACCAGAACACCCAGTCTGCAGCTCAGCCTCAGCACCAGTGCAATCACTCCCAGTCGGCCAACCATAGCGGCTGCAACCACAACTGCTCTCACCATCAGCAGCCCGCTGCTCAGCCCAAAGACGAGCATGCCAACTGCCCCCACCATGCCACTCCTGCCAAGAAATAACAATTTCCCATTGTGCTTCTTTACAAGATCACTTGTTCCTTCGGCATAAAACACTGACAACTGATATACAATGAAAAAGAAAATTTCCTTTTGGCTCAACAACGCTCGCACTACTGCGCTTCCCCAGAGTGTGATGCCTACGGTGCTTAGCATCAGTATGGCTTGGAATTACTGCCGTCATAATGGTGCGCGCGAAGATTTTTCGCTTTGGCTTTCGCTGGCCGCCTTGGTTGGCGTGGTGTGTGCTCACCTCTGCACCAATCTCCTCGACGACTATTTCGACTATAAGAATGCTGGTATAGAAGAACGTGAACGCCTCAACCGTGCTGGTATGCGTGCACGTATGGGCAAGGCTCCCTATCTGGCCGAAGGCAAAGCTACGCTGAAACAGACCTTCCAGGCTGCTTCCGTGTTTGCCTTGATAGCCGTAGTGATGGGTGCCATCGTGTGTCTGTATCGCGGATGGCCTGTGTTGGTTATACTGGGTCTTGGTGTTTTCTTTGGCTATTTCTATTCGGCCAAGCCCATCGCATTGTGCTATCGCGGACTGGGCGAGCTCGACACAGGCCTTATGTTTGGACCTCTGTTGATGTCGGGTACCTTCGTGGCAGCCTGTGGTCATCTCACTTGGGGCTTCGTAGCCTTGTCTTTTGCTATAGGTTTGCTGGTGACCAACATTGTTTATACCCACGCCATTATGGATGCCGATGCCGACCTCTCGGTAGATAAGCACACCCTGGCTACGATGCTTGGCACACGTAAGCGCCAAATGGTGGCCGAATGGATATTCAATTTCCTGCCTTATGTGGTGGTGGTGGCCTGTGTCGCAATGGGCCTTCTGCCTCTGTATACGTTGGTGGTGCTGGCTGTATTGCCTATCGGTGTGGCTTTGTTCAAGTCTATGCAGCAGTTCTATGTCGAGAAAAATCAGCCACAAGATGAACGTGCTGCCCTCAGGCCTAAGCCGTGGATGGGCAACATGGAAAATTGGGATGCCATCGTGGCTGGCGGCGTGGACTGGTTTATGTTCCGCTGGTATCTGGCCCGCAACCAGGTGACTTTCTTCTCGTTGGTGTTTGTTGTGCTTGCTTTCGTTCTATAGTAATCTATGCTGCACCGTCTGCCGTTTTCACCGACGGCTACCACCTATACTTGTCTCCCTATGTTGGCGACGCAGTTACTTTCTATTACCATTTTTCAATACTCAAACTCTAATTAATGAAGCATATCCGCAATTTCTGCATCATAGCCCATATCGACCATGGCAAAAGCACGCTGGCAGACCGCCTGCTGGAATATACCAACACCGTCTCGCAACGCGAGATGCAGGACCAGGTGCTCGACGACATGGATCTGGAAAAAGAGCGTGGCATCACCATCAAGAGCCATGCTATCCAGATGAACTACAATGAGTATGTTCTCAACCTTATCGATACCCCGGGCCACGTCGATTTCTCGTACGAGGTGAGCCGCTCTATCGCTGCCTGCGAGGGTGCTTTGCTCGTGGTCGATGCCACTCAGGGTATCCAGGCCCAAACCATCTCCAACCTCTATCTTGCCCTCGAGAACGATTTGGAGATCATCCCCGTGATGAACAAGATCGACCTCGACAGTGCTATGCCCGAAGAGGTGGCCGATGAGATCATGGACCTGCTGGGCTGTCCCCGCGAGGATATCCTCTCTTGTAGTGCCAAGACGGGTATGGGTGTGCCCGAGATTCTCGAAGCCATCGTGAAGCGGGTGCCTGCCCCCGAGGGCGATCCTGCTGCCCCTCTGCAGGCGCTGGTGTTCGATTCCGTGTTCAACCCCTTCCGCGGCATCATCTCCTACTTCCGCATCATGAACGGTACCATCCGCACCAACGACTGGGTGAAGTTTGTGAGCACGGCCAAAGACTACCACGCCGATGAGATCGGTGTGTTGCGTCTCAATATGGAGCCTCGCAAGGAGCTGCGTGCTGGCGACGTGGGATATATCATTTCGGGTATCAAGACCTCCAAGGAGGTTCGCGTGGGCGATACCATCACCCATGTGCAGAATCCCTGCGACCAGGCTGTGGCTGGCTTCGAGAGTGTGAAACCCATGGTCTTCGCGGGTGTGTATCCTGTAGATACCGACGACTATGAAGAGCTCCGTGCTTCGCTCGAAAAACTCCAGCTCAACGATGCCTCCCTTACCTTCGAACCCGAGAGTTCGTTGGCCCTCGGCTTTGGTTTCCGCTGCGGTTTCCTAGGTCTGCTCCACATGGAGATAGTGCAGGAGCGTCTGGAACGCGAGTTCAATATGGACGTGATCACCACTGTGCCCAATGTGCAGTACAAGGTGCAGCTCACCAACGGCACAGAGATCGATGTGTACAACCCTTCGGGTATGCCCGAGCCCAACAATATTGCCGAGGTCTTTGAGCCCTACATCCATGCGCAGATCATCACCAAAGCCGACTACATAGGCCCTGTGATCAAGCTTTGTATGGACAAGCGTGGTATATTGAAAAATCAGACCTATCTCACCACCGACCGTATCGAGATCACCTTCGAGCTCCCCTTGGGCGAGGTGGTGTTCGACTTCTACGATAAGCTCAAGTCGATATCCAAAGGCTATGCTTCGCTCGACTACTATCTGAATGGCTATCAGCCTTCCAAGCTGGTGAAGCTGGAAATACTCCTCAACGGCGACCCCGTCGATGCCCTCTCCACACTCACCTATGTAGATAACGCCTATCCTATAGGCCGCCGCATGTGCGAAAAGCTGAAGGAGCTCATTCCCCGTCAGCAGTTCGATGTGGCCATCCAGGCCGCCATAGGCAGCAAGATCATAGCTCGCGAGACGGTGAAGGCTGTCCGCAAAGACGTTACGGCCAAGTGCTACGGTGGCGATATCACCCGTAAGCGCAAGCTCCTCGAGAAGCAGAAAGAGGGTAAGAAACGTATGCGTCAGGTGGGCAATGTGGAGGTGCCCCAGAGTGCCTTCCTTGCTGTGCTGAAGCTCGACTAAACAGTATAGATTTATAATCAAAAACCTACGAGGACTGCCACACTCGCTTGCGAAGCGGCGTCCTCGTTATTTAAACCTTTAGAAAAAATAGAATGAATCCTATGTATTTTGCAGCCATCGTGCTGCTGGCAGTGTTGCTCTCAGTGGCCGTGACGGGTTGGATTTTCTACCTCGTGACCAAAAGATATTTTGACAATCAGCAAAAACAGCGTCTGCTCGAAATCAAGATGCACGACAAGAAGGAAAACCTCTCTACTCTCAGTCCGCTGCGTATGCAGGCCTATGAGCGTATGGCCCTCTTCTTGGAGCGTATCAGCCCCAACAGCCTTGTGATGCGCTGCTACCGTCCTGGTATGGATATCAAGATGCTGCAGACCACTATGACCAAAAATATCCGCGACGAGTGGGAACACAACCTCTCTCAGCAGGTCTATATCAGCAGTGCTGCCTGGAGCCTCATCCGCGATGCCAAAGAGCAGATGATCAACCTCGTGAACAGCAGCGCCGCCAATATGGTTGCCGATGCCGATCCGCTGAGTCTGGCTGGTGCCATATTCACCAATGTGGCCAAAAACAGTATTCCTACCGATACTGCCCTCGAATATCTGAAACACGAGGTTCAGCAAATCTTCGAATAGTTTCTCTCAGGGTTATTGTACAACGATGAATAACAAACGACTACGACAATACGTGGGTGTGATTGCCGCTGTGGCAGCCTACTATTTGGTGCACGAGGGTGCCCATCTGATCACTGCCTTGCTGCAGGGCACCTTCAAAGCGGTGCACTTCATGGGCGTGGGTATGCAGATCGATATCCATCGCGAGATGGCTACCGACGGGCAGCTCTTCTTGTTCTGCATCATGGGTGCTGTGGCCACCTTTGCCGCCTCGGTGGCGCTGGTGTTGCTGCTCCACAAGATATGCAAGGCCAAGAGCTCCATGCTGCGGGCTGTGATGTACTATATCACCATCGCCTTCCTTTTCCTCGACCCACTCTATCTCAGTGTGCTCTGCGGTTTCTTCGGCGGTGGCGACATGAATGGTATAGCCTTGCTGGTGCCCGAGGTGTGGGCCCGTGTAGCCTTCGGCGTGCTCTTTGTGCTCAACCTCGGCGTGTTCGTCAGGGTGGTGTTGCCTGCCTATACCGAGTCGTTCAAGCAATAGTCATTATTTAATTGGTAATAATAATATATGGGTGGGTGCTGATGCAGTCCCACCCTTGTGTTCTATAAAGACTATGAAACAAGCACTCAAATCTATATTCGGTCTGGCTCTCATAGCCGCTGGTGTGTTGTGGATACTCAACATATTGGATATCGTGGTGTTCCATTTTTCTACCGACGGATGGTGGGCTCTTTTTGTAATAGTGCCTTGCCTCTTCGGATTGTTCAACGACAAGGAGAAGCTCGGCCCTACTATCGGCCTAGGTGTCG
>JAZUDW010000023.1:0-32525 GCA_045639845.1 Bacteroidales bacterium | reverse complement strand
AAAGAGTCTAGAAAGGTCAAAGTACCCTCTATCAAACACATAACAGGCAAGAGGCTCGTATGTAAGCCAGTCCATGGAGTTGACATCGTGGACGTCAGCATTGGTGATTCTATAGAAAACAGGAATCTCCGTAACGATGTCGATCTGGGTGTGTATCTTGATTCCGGACTTTGTCGTACGAAACTTTGCCCATCTAAAAACCGACATGCAGAGGTCGATGGTCGTGGAGTCGACGGCATAGAATCGCCCATGCAGCTCGAATTCTCTGACGATGCGTTTCCTCTGGGCAATCTGCACCATATAGAATGCAAACTCCTCAAAGATGCGGTAGTCTCTAATGGCATTAGCCCTCGAGAGCATCTGCCGATTGACAGGAAGACTCCCAAATCCAAGAAAAAGTGTTTTGTTGGCATGAGCAGTTGTAATATCAGTAAGTTCGCGAAGGCTTCTACACCCAAGCATTTGACCAAACATCATCACTAAAAGATGGTTCCAATGAGAAAGAGACCAGTTTCCGGTTCTGTCGTCATGTCGGGCCACAATACGCCTGAATTGCCTTTGCCGAAGAAATGCAGTAATTTGTGCAAATATGTATTGTCCTATGTGCATATAACATTAGCTTTGACTTTGAATGCAAATATACGCATCTCAAAGCCCGGACACATATATTATACTGCAAATAATTGTGCATGAATGTAATAAAATATATTTTAACATTAATTAAGAGACACTAGTGAAGAGAAAGATATTTTTGACCCCAAATACAACCGAAAGAAAAAAAAGCATTACTTAAAGAATATTTGCCAGGATAGGATAAAGCCAATTTTAAAGGAGACCCAATCAGTTTTTTGTATCAAAAAGCGGAAGACTTCTTATTGTTCCATTTTTTTTGATATATTTGCACCTCGGTAGAATTACGGAAAATTATTGTAAAATACTTTCACACAACCATTCGACGTTATTCACAAAGGGGATAGATTGGAATATTTCGATTCTATTCTTCCAAAACGAGAAAAAAAAGACAAATATTGTAGTCTTGGAAGGAGACTACGATGGTGTCGAGATTATTGAAAGAACAAAAAAATAACATATTATAATATGAAGAAATTTTTATTAATTGCATTAACTCTTATGGCTTTTGTTGGAACCACAAAGGCCTACGATTTCAGCGTAGTATCACCGAGCGGACACACGCTGTACTACAGCATCAACACCGGCTACGGCGGAGTTGACGTTACCTATCCCGGTTTCAATTCCGAATATGCCTATTCGGGATTCACCAAGCCCACGGGAGCGCTGATTATTCCCGACACTGTGGCCCACAACAATGTTAGATACGCCGTGAAACAGCTAGGCAGTTTTGCTTTTTACGGATGCGACGGACTAAGCAGCGTGCAGCTACCCAACACGTTGGTCTATATAAGTTCCAGTGCGTTCAGAGACTGCACCAATCTCACAGGAATCAGCTTCCCCGAATCGGTGACCACCATCGAATCGTATGCATTCTTTGGCTGTTCCAGCATCACCAGCATAGCGATACCCAGCACCATTGCCGCAATCGGATCCAGCGCATTCTCCCATTGTGCCAATCTCGTCCAGATTTCTGTGGATGAAGACAATCCCAGGTTCGACAGCCGAGAGGAATGCAACGCCATCATTAGCTCCTACGACAACACCTTACTCCAAGGTTGCAAAACCACCGTCATCCCCAATGGTGTTGCCGCTATAGGTTACGGGGCATTTGCCTACTGCGACGGTTTAACCACCATTTCGATTCCCAACACGGTTACAAATATAGATGCCCATGCTTTTAGCGAATGTGCTGATCTTGAAACCATAGCCATACCCAATTCCGTTACCTCCATAGGTTCCGAAACATTCATTAGATGCAGCCATTTAAGAGAGGTATCGTTGCCCAACACAATCACTTCATTGGGTACGTACATGTTCTCCGGCTGTTCAAGCTTAGAATCCATCACCATCCCCAGTTCTGTAACAACCATAGAAGAATATGTTTTTTATGGATGCAGCAGCCTCACCAGCATCAACATTCCCGATGCCGTCTCTTTTATTGGAAACTTTGCGTTTCAATCTTGCAATAGCCTCACCAGCATCAATATACCCAACTCTGTAACCACGTTTGGAACCTGTGTTTTTGAGGGATGCCAAAGTCTCACAAGTATCACCATTCCCGAGAGCGTTTCTATTATTGGGGAACAGATTTTGAACGGCTGTTACAACCTACAGAGTGTGATATTCAAGAAATCTACCGCCCCTTTCATTGCCACTGGCAACCTGGGCTTTTATCATTACGTCACCATTTATATTCCCTGCGGCAGCCTCAACTCGTACATGAACATGGGGCTTGGTGTATATAACTACAATTTTGTAGAGACACACCTGGACTGGGACATCGTGGCAAGCGACAACGAGAACATAGGTACTGCCGCCTTGATATCGGGATGTGCCACCGACACCATTATTATTGAGGCTACTGCCAACTACGGCTACCACTTCGACCATTGGAGCGACGGCAACACCAGCAATCCGAGAATTGTGACCGACACCAATGCCACCTATACTGCCTTCTTTACGCCCAACATATACTCTATCGCCCTCAGTGCCAACGATAGCACCATGGGATCGGTGTCTGGCTCCAGCAATGCAGCTTTCGGCGACACCGTCGCCATTAGCGCCATGGCCAATGCACACCATCGTTTCTTGCAATGGAACGATGGCGACACAAACGCCACCCGTACTGTTGGTGTGAACAGCGACATGACTTTCATTGCCTTTTTTGCCCCATGCACTTATACGGTGTCGTTGAGCTCTTCCGATACCACTATGGGCAGAGCATACATATATAGTACATCATTCGACACTATCGGCACCAACGACGGCATCGCCTACTATGCTCCCTTCAATAATTACTATTGCAATTCTACCAACGAGTGCCTATACACGGCCCAGGAAATAGGCCATAGCGGCACCATCAGCTCTATCAAATACTTCTGCGAAGAGGTAGGCAACCCATTTTCCTACACCAATCTAACGATTTATATGGGGCACACCGATGCCGAAAATCTAAACAACGGGATAGAGGGATTCGCCAATTTGCAACTGGTGTATCAACACAGCAACGGACAAATCGGCACAGCCCAAGGCATAGAGGAATTCGAATTGGACACCCCATTCATCTACAACGGCCGTCAGAACTTGGTTATCGTAGTATGCCGTCAATCTCCCAACTATAGTTCACAGCCCCAATATCAATACACTTCTGTTTCGGGAATGTGTATCTACCGATGGAGCGACGGCGACCAATCCTATGGCATACTTGACCCCACATCCTATTATAATCAAACCGACCGGAGAGCTCGTGTGGCTTTTGGGATGACGGGATCGCACGCTACACTCACCCAATATACAGCTCTATACTCAGACACAATCACCCTCATTGCCGAAGCCGTTCAAGGCTATTGTTTCGCTCAATGGAGCGATGGCAATGTGGAAAACCCAAGAACCCTCGTAGTGGAGAACGATATCAACCTTACCGCTTCGTTCAACGCTATGCCCTACACCGCCACTGTGACCGTGAACGACTCTGCCAGAGGTGCAGCCGAGCTGCAGTGGTACTATGAAGACGGCTACTTTGTAAGATTCGCCGCTTCGGCAAACTACGGCTACCACTTTGCTCATTGGAACGACGGCGACACCAACAACCCCCGAATCGTACCCATGTCGAGAGACACAGCCCTTACAGCCATATTCGACTACGACCAGTTTACCGTTACCGCCACCGTTCGGAACAACGCTATGGGCAACGCAATAGGCACCAACACGCTGAACTACCTGTCGGAGGACATTATCAGAGCTATAGCCAACTATGGATACCACTTCACAAGCTGGGATGATGGAAACACCGACAATCCCCGCACCATCGTTTTCGACAGCAACAAAACCTACGTAGCCCTTTTTGATAAGAACATATATAATGTGGCTGGCTACAGTAGCGACAACACTCAGGGATTCGTAACCACTCCAAGTTCTACGGCCAACTATCTATCGTCGGTAACGATGACAGCTGTGGCCTACGGCGGCTACACATTTACCCATTGGAGCAATGGCGTTACCACCAACCCGTATTCGCTGACTGTGACCAAAGATACGGCTATCGTTGCTTACTTCGCCCTTCAACAAACCGAACCCATCATCTATCATGATACCACCATCATTATAGACTCGGTGCCCTACAACGTATATGTTCATGATACCACGATTGTTCACGATACCACTATCGTGGATCATTTTATCCACGACACCACCATCGTAAACAACTTCATTCACGATACTACTATCGTGGATCATTGGCAATACGACACTACCTATATAGACATATTTGTTCATGATACCACCTTCGTGAACAATTACATTCACGACACTGCTTTTATCGATGTGATTGTTTTCGACACTACGTATCTGACCAACTATGATACCATCTACATTACGGAGCAACTTACCTACTATACCGTTTCGGTAGCCACCAACGATATTGCTCAAGGATTAGTGGCTGGCAACGGCAGTTTCCCCGAGAACAGCGAAGTTGAGATTGCGGCAATACCCGCAGAGGGACACCGTTTTGTTTCGTGGGACGATGGCAGCAACGAAAATCCGAGAACAATAACCGTATCGGGAAATATGGCGTTTACTGCCACCTTCGAACCGTCGTCGGTGAGCGTTACCGATGTTTCGACAATCAGCTATCGCATCAGCACCAACAGAAACCAAATCATTGTAGATAATGCCGTTGGCGAACAAATTAGAATATTCGATATGCTGGGTCGCTGCCTCATCACCACTCGCAATATGGAGCAAACACGCGTGTTCAACATATCTGCCAGCGGTGCATATATGGTTCAAATAGGCAACCATTCGGCTCAGAAAGTAGTGGTAATTGAATAAACGCCGGCAGTAAAACCCAATCAGTGAATTAATGAATAGAGAATCGATTAGTTGATCTTTTTTGCGGTGACTTCTAATAATTAGCTTTATATGGTTTCGAGGCTATCTCGTAGCAGATTTCTTTCCAAGGATGCTGCACTGTTGCGAACTACTGCCCAATGCCTTAGGAAGGAAAATGTAAGGAGAGTCTAAAAACACTTAAGATAATCTTTGAAAGAGTTATTTTTAGAAGTCACCTTCTCTATTCACTAATAACCATCATATAAACAAAAGCATATGAAACAACCTATCATCTGCACTTCGGAACGCCTTAGAAAGGATACTGCCACAGCATCTGTGGCCCGAGAGCTCATTGAGGCGCTCAAGGAACTGGACGTGGAGCATAGAGAGCTGAAAAACACCAATGATATATGGTGTAGAGACTATATGCCGCTGCTTATCCTCAACAACGGGTCGTATGCTTGTTTTACCTATCGTCCCGACTACCTCTACGATAAAAAACGATACAGAAAGTACATTACCGATCAACGCTCAGCCTCGAGGGACTTAAACCTCTACATGCCTTGCGATATGAATATCGTATTCGACGGGGGTAACTTTGTTCGCTGCGGAAGAAAGGTAATCATGACCGACAAGATTCTGATGGAGAATCCTCAATATCCCATTGATGAGATATTCACCAATCTTCGTTATGCCGTGGGAGGCGAGATTGTGCTGATACCTTGGGACATGGGCGAGCCTTATGGCCATGCAGACGCTATGGTATCGAGTTTGGGCGAAGAACGTATTTTGCTGAACAACTACGGACAACTATTACGGGGCAAAGACAAAGCATTCCGCACGCGACTACTTAAAATTCTCGAGCCCCATTTCGAGGTGATAGAGCTCTCGTATGATTGCAAAACCGATCCACTGAGTTGGTGTTACATCAACTATCTGCGATTGCCCCATGCGCTGCTTCTCCCCTGCCTATCAGAACATGCAGATTGTGATAACGATAGGGCTGCCATAGAGACTTTCGGGGCTTTGTTTCCCGAACTCAACATCGTGCCCATCTATGCTTTGCCCCTCATCAAGAGCGGCGGAGGGTTGCACTGCATCACCTGGGAATATTTCGAACAAGAAGGCGATGCTCCAAATTTGGTGTGACATAAAAAACAAAACTAATAATATACAAAAAATATGAAACCGTATTTGCATACTGTTCAATACTATGAATGCGACAGAATGGGTATTACCCACCACAGCAACTATGTACGTTTTATGGAGGAGGCCCGTGTGGACCTTTTGGACCAACTGGGCTATGGTTTTGACCGTATGGAAGCCGATGGCGTTGTGTCGCCAGTAATCGAGGTAAAGACCTGCTATAAAAAAACCACTACCTTCAAAGACGTGATTGCAATAGAGGTGAAACTGACCAATGTGTCGCAACTGAAATTCTCGTTTGACTATACGATGAAGGTGAACGGTGCTGTGGTATGTACAGCTCAATCTACACACTGCCTTATGGAAAACGGGCGCCCAGTAGTGCTACGAGAAAGATATCCTAAACTCTTTGTGGTTGAAGAATAATATTTGAGGAATCGAAAACCAGTAGTCCGATAGATGTAAGTGCTTGGTAGTATTGTATGATCATTGTTTGCTGATCACTAATCAACCACAGATTGATGCCGTTGGCTATTTGCTTTTTTAGTCCGAGGAGAAAAAATAATTTGTCGGACAAAAAAAAAGTATTAACTTTGCAAGATGATATATAGTGCGGAAGGCTCCTTTTAGGTGCTGAGTATTATTTATTTAATATAGTGAAACAAAGGTAAAAACGTAATATCAAGTATAGAACTTATGCAAAAAAGTAAAGTTGGACTCGACTTCGCGAAAGTAGAGCACGCGCGTAGCGTGGCAAGAAAGATTGCCGACCAGGTTCAGGACTTTGTGGGTAACTATACCACTGTTGCCGTAGAGCGTACCATCTGCCGTTTGATCGGCATCGACGGCATTGACGCAAACGAGGTTCCTCTGCCCAATGTGGTGGTAGACGAGTTAAAATCGAAAGGTGTTTTAGGTCAGGGTGTGATGTTCTTTATGGGTAACGCCATCATCGAGACCGGCAAGACGCCTCAGCAAATTGCCGAAGAGGTATCGAACGGCAAACTCGACATCACCCAAGTGGCTGTTCATCCACGTTCCGATATAGAGAAGGCTCTAAAACCTTACATCGACGCCACGATAGAGCGTATCCGCAACAACCGTCTGCGTCGTGAGAACTATATCAACACCATCGGCGAAGGCTCGAAGCCTTATCTCTATATCATCGTAGCTACTGGTAACATCTACGAGGATGTGGTACAGGCCCAGGCTGGTGCCCGCCAAGGTGCCGACATCATCGCTGTGATCCGCACCACGGGTCAGAGCTTGTTGGACTATGTGCCTTATGGTGCTACTACCGAAGGCTTCGGCGGTACGTTTGCCACCCAAGAGAATTTCCGCATTATGCGCAAAGCCCTCGACGAGGTGGGCGAAGAGGTGGGTCGCTACATACGCTTGTGCAACTACTGCTCGGGACTCTGCATGCCCGAGATCGCTGCCATGGGCGCACTGGAAGGCTTGGATGTGATGCTCAACGATGCTCTTTATGGCATTCTGTTCCGCGATATCAACATGCAACGTACGCTCATCGACCAGTACTTCAGCCGTATCATCAACGGTTTTGCAGGCGTAATTATCAACACTGGCGAAGACAACTATCTCACCACCGCTGATGCATACGAAGAGGCTCATACGGTGCTGGCTAGCGACTTCATCAACGAGCAGCTGGCTCTGCTGGCCGGCCTGCCCGAAGAACAGCAAGGTCTGGGTCATGCTTTTGAAATGAATCCCGAACTGGAGAACGGATTCCTCTACGAGCTGGCTCAGGCTCAGATGATCCGTGAGATCTTCCCCAAAGCGCCGCTTAAATACATGCCTCCTACGAAGTTCATGACCGGTAATATTTTCCGCGGTCATATTCAGGATGCACTGTTCAACATCATCGGATGCTGGACTCATCAGGGGCTGCAGCTGCTGGGTATGCCTACCGAGGCTATCCACACTCCTTTCATGAGCGACCGCTACCTATCGATCGAGAATGCAAAATATATCTTCGGCAATATGAAGAGTATTGGTGAAGAGGTGGAGTTTGTAGAGAACGGTATTGTGAAGAACCGTGCAAAAGAGGTGCTCGACAATGCCACCACTTTGCTCGAAAACATGGAGAAAGAGGGTCTGTTTACCGCTTTGGAGAAGGGTATCTTCGCCAATGTGAAGCGTCCTAAGAACGGTGGTAAGGGCTTGGACGGTGTAACCTTGAAAGCCGACAACTACTTCAATCCTTTCGTGGATCTGATGAAAGGCAAAAAATAATAATTTTCGACGAGGATGGTCAATGGAGTGAGACAATGAACGGTATATGATTCCTTGCATGTGCAGAACCTCTCCAATCACATTGTTTTTCACAAGCAACACCACCCGTTACTAAACATATCAATATATCAAAGGACTTTAGACTATGAGCGAAGGACTGTATTCGATGGAGGCTAAGGATTTCGACAAAACCTTGGACCTTACCAAAATAAAACCTTACGGCGACACAATGAACGACGGCAAGGTGCAACTTAGTTTTACTCTCCCTGTTCCTGCTGGCGATGAGGCCATAGAGGCAGCCAAGCAACTGATCAAGAAGATGGGTATCGAGAACCCTCTAGTGGTCTATTCCAAGGAACTTACCGAAGGCTTTACGTTCTTTAACTGCTATGGTAGCCTTACCCACTCTGTAGATTATACTTCAATCCATGTGCCCAAGGTGGAATCCACCACGATGGATATGCACGAATGCGATGATTATATCCGCGAGAATATCGGTCGTAAGATCGTATGTGTGGGCGCTTCTACTGGTACCGATGCTCACACGGTGGGTATCGACGCTATCATGAACATGAAGGGCTATGCAGGTCACTATGGGTTGGAACGCTACGATATGATAGAGGCTTACAACCTGGGCAGCCAGGTGCCCAACGAGGAATTTATAGCCAAAGCTGTAGAGCTCCATGCCGATGCACTGCTGGTTTCGCAGACTGTGACCCAGAAAGATATCCATATCCAGAACCTCACCGAACTGGTAGAAATGCTAGAGGCCGAGGGCCTGCGCGACAAGGTGATCCTAGTATGCGGTGGTCCTCGTATCAGCCACGAGTTGGCCAAAGAGCTTGGTTATGATGCCGGATTCGGCATGAACACCTACGCTGACGATGTATCATCGTATGTGGCACAAGAGATGGTGAAACGAGGAATGAAATAGAGAGTGGATACTGTTAGTAGTGTAATCAGTAATTAGAATTATTGTTGAATTGTTGAGTTGTTTTTTGTTAGCTCCACTTCGGTCGCCGACCACAATTTGGTTGCTAACCTCCGGTTGATTTGAGGTTACGCAACAATCAGCTAAACAAATAAACAACTCAACAAATAAACAGCGACAGCCTCACAGATCACTCATCACTAAATAAAAGTAAACATTATTAAAATATTTTTTATCATGGATAAAAACGAAATCAGAACCGTTATTGCTCGCCGTGCTGCCAAAGAGCTGCACGATGGTGACGTGGTAAATTTGGGTATCGGTCTTCCTACTGAAATCCCCAACTATCTCCCTGCTGGTGTAAATGTAACCCTTCAGTCGGAGAATGGTATGATTGGCATGGGTCCTACCCCCGAAGAAGGTAAAGAAGACCCTTGGTTCATCAACGCTGGTGGTGGTTTCATCACCCACACTGCTGGTGCTAGCACTTTCGACAGCGCTACCAGCTTCGGTATTATCCGCGGCGGTCACGTTGACGTATCCATCCTCGGCGCTATGCAAGTGGACGAAGAAGGCGACTTGGCCAATTGGATGATCCCCGGAAAGAAGACCCCTGGTATGGGTGGCGCCATGGACCTTCTGGTAGGTGCAAAACGTGTGATACTCACTATGGAACACACCGCTAAAGGCAATCCTAAAATCTTAAAAAAATGTACACTTCCCCTTACCGCTAAAGGTCAGGTAAACCTTATCATCACCGAGATGGGTGTGATGGAGATTACCCCAGAGGGTATCGTACTCACCGAAATCAACCCTGTATTCACCGTTGAGGAAGTTCAGGCAGCAACTGAAGCTAAACTGATCGTATCTCCCAACTTGAAGAACATGGAATAAAAGAGTGTAGTATTGTTGATTTGTTGTCCCCAACAAGTCAACAATACTTCCTACTTCATATATTAATACCCAACACCCCTCTATTCGACTGTGGTCATTATGAAAAAAATATATCTCACCCTCGTCGCACTGCTCTCCATGAGCTCGCTGTTTGCATGGAATGATAATGCAAAACTTACTGCGCTTGCCGACAAACCCACCCCGAACCATCTGGAGTTTCGTTATTACGGATTCTACGGCGCTGTTGATTTCACCTTTATGACCAATCTGAACAAGCAGCACGACATCTATACCGACAATTACAACTTGATGGGTATGACAGCTGTTGCTGGCTTCCAATGGCGTAAAGAGTCGGCTGTGGGCTTGGGTATATCATATCTAAGCGACCCCGTGGGCTCGTTCTCTCAGATACCGATCTTTATGGAGCTGCGTAGTTACTATACTCGTCAGCGTCTAGCCCCCTACTCTGCTATCCAACTAGGATATTCCATACCTTTGGGTACCGTAAATTCAGGCATCAACTATGTGAAGCTTGTAGAAGGCGGCATCACCGCGGGTGCTGAAGTGGGCGCACGTGTGGCTATCTCTCGACATTTTGGTCTGAATCTGGGCGTAGGTTATCAAATGATCCAGTCTCGCATTGTGGAGCGTGGAATTCAAGGAGAGATATCGACCCAACTGCCCGAACTGTACCACAATCTAAAAGTGAATATAGGATTCAACTTTTAACATTTTGTCAACCCAATAGAACGATAACGCTACAAATCGGAAGCAGAGCTGATTAAAGGCGATACGTAAGACAAAACGAAGACTCAATTCTGATTCTATATAAATAGCCAAGGCTCATACATTTATATACAATTGTTATCCGTGTGCACTCACGGAAGGCCTGTTGTTGATAACTAACATAAAATAATAAAGTATAGTATTCTCTATAAATATGAATAAAAGACTCGTTGTAATGATGCTGGCACTGCTGTGCTCTATAGCTGCTGGTGCGCAGAATAAGAACAAGAAGAATGCCGAAGAGCCTATCCCAGACGAATGGAACGACAAAGAGGTGTTTGAACAGAATAAGCTCTACCCTCGCGCTAATGTTGTTCCTTATGCCAACGAGAACGCTATAGAGAAGAATGCCTATACACAGTCACCACACTATGTGTCACTCAACGGCAAATGGCGTTGCAACGTAGTTGCATCTGTGAATCGTCGCGACAACCCCGAAGCCAAAGATTTTGGCACTGAAGGCTGGGATGAGGTATCTGTACCTTCCAGCGTTTTGGAAGTGCGTGGGAAAAACCACAAGGCTCCTGAACTGAAGAATGCCAACATGATACCCTCCGACAATCCGGTGGCAACATATTGGAGAGAATTTGAAGCACCCAAATCTTGGAACGGGTATGCTGCTTATCTCAAAGTTCAGGCGAAATCAGCCTATTATATCTGGATCAACCAGCAATATGTTGGATACAGCGAGGATTCTCGTACCTACAGCGAATTTAATATCAGCAAACATATCAAATACGGCAAGACTAATACCATAGCCATTCAGGTGATGGGCGCCTCTGATGGTTCCCTCTTAGAAATGGAGCAAGACCGTAGTCTGATCGGTATCACTGGCGATGTGAGTATAATGCTCAAGCCCATGGTAAATGTGCAAGATATGGAGATTGCTGCTACATATAACAACAAATTCGGTAATCTGAAACTGAATCTCAATATTGAGAATGCAAACAAAAAGGGCCATGTTTATGTGGAAACCGTGATATGGGACACCAAAGGCAAAGAAGTAGAAAAAACGGGTAAGTGGGTTGTGTTTGACAAAAAGAGCGAACTGACAACCACCATCGGACTCGAGCTGGGAGGTGTGAAACCTTGGACGGCAGAAACCCCCAACCTCTATACTGTTGTGGTGCGTCTGCGTGATGATAAGATGCAACTTGTAGAGACGGTGGGAGCACGTTTTGGTTTCCGTACCGTTGAGGTGAAAGGCGGACTGCTTTTGGTGAACCAGAAACCTATTACACTGCGTGGCGCCAACTATACGGGTTATGATGTGAAGCACAACGGCTTAGTTTCTGAAGAGCAGATGCGAAACGATCTTCGATTGATGAAGCAGAACAATATCAATGCTATCCACACTTCGGTGTATAGTCCTGCAGATCCTCGATTCTACGAACTATGCGACGAATACGGCTTTTATGTGATTTGTGATGCCAACATCTCGCCCTATTCTAATGCGTCTAAGGCTGTATCTACCGACAAGAACTTCTCCGATCTCTTCCAAGTAAGAGTGCAGAATATGTATGAGACGTTGAAGAACCACCCATCCATAATTGTGTGGAGTTTGGGTAATGGCGTCGATAATGGCATTTGCATGGAGAATGCATATAGAGTATTGAAACAGAAAGACAAATCTCGTCCGGTACTGTATGCCGGTGCAGAATATTCGGAAAATACGGACATCATCGCCTCCCGTAACCTAGATATCGACGATTTGAAAGTGTTTGCAGCCAAGAGCCAAACACGTCCGTTGGTACTGTTGTCGTACGGTTCTTCTCAAGGTAACAACTTTGGTGGTATGGAGCCTATGTGGCAGATGATCCGCAGCCGCAGCAGCCTGCAAGGTGGTTTCATCAATACTTGGAACTCTTCGCGTTGCAATAATCCTATCAACAATGCTTCTGTGGTGTCGTCAGGTGTGATTACTCAATATGGGGAGGCTTCGCCTTTCTTGGATGAGATCCGCAATATCTACCGTCCGTTCAATGTTGAGCTGGTAGCTCTTACTGCAGACCATGGTGAGTTCACCGTCACCAACTTCTTGGATTACCTTTCGTTGAACGATTTTGTTCTTGAGTACAACATATTCTCAAATCTCAAACCTCGCATCATTGAGGGAGAGGTTAATGTGGACCTTAATCCTGGCGAATCGAAAAACTTCAAGCTGAAGATTCCCAAACTCACACTCTATTCGGGAGAAGAGCTCTTTATCCGTTTCACCATCCGTCAGCGTAATGCTTCGTTGGCAGTTCCTAAATCAGCCGAGTTGGGTACAATAGAGTTCCCTATACCTATGCGTGAAGTGAAGAAATCAGAATTACCCACCTACGATCAAGAAGAACTTTTTGTTCAGAAAGAGAATGATAACCAAAACAACTTGCACATTTTCAACAACAATATGGATCTTCGTTTCGATTATGAAAAGGCAGAGATATCTTCGTACATCATCAACGACAAAGAGATTCTTGCAGATCGTCCATCACTCAATTTCTATCGTGCCCCTACAGACAATGATAGAAACGACCTTAACGGAAGTAAACTCTGGAACCATCTAAACAATCAGCAGATACAACGTAGTGTGATGGCATGCAACTACCGTGTGATTGATAAATATAAGGTAGGGATCGACGCTATGATCCGTTACACTGATGCTAGTGGCAATATCCTTTTCGATGTAAAACAGTCTTATCTGATTCTTCATACTGGAGATGTGCTTATCGACAACCAGGTGCTTGTTACCGAACATGTCCGTGTGATGCCCAAGGTAGGTTATCAGTTTAAGATAAATCGTGAATTTGATTCCGTTCAATGGCTCGGATTAGATAAGGAAACATACAGCGATCGACAGCATGCTGGCGTAATGGGAACCCATACGGCTGCTGCTAAAGATCTGTTCTTCCATTACGACCGTCCCCAAGAAGCTGGCAACCACAGCAAAGTACACTGGCTGGCTGTAAACGATGCTCATAGTGGTCTTTTTATTGATATGCTCGATACCAATTTCAACTTCAGTATATATCCATATAGCGATAATCAGTTGGCGGACGCTTCTGACTTCAGCAACATCAAGGAGCGTGGCTATTGGACACTAAATATTGACTACCGTCAATCGGGTGTCGGATCTTCATTGGCAGGTCTGGATATCGACGACAAGCACCTCATCACAAACAGGGACCTTACCTTCCGTATTCACCTCCATGCCTATAACAAGATCGACAACGAGCCTCAGGATTTTCGTCGCGTTCAATATCCTGTTGTTCAGTCGAGCGTACTGCCTATGCCTCTTATCGCCAAGAGTGCTGAGCGTTTCGACCGTCCTATGACGATCACACTCAGCAGTACAGTGCCCGGTTGCGAAATCCACTACACAGTGGACGGGTCAACGCCTGATGAGAAGTCGCCTCTTTATAAGAAACCTTTCACAATTCAGACATCAACAATAGTACAGGCCAAGGCGTTCAAGAAAGGCAATACGCCTTCATTCACGGCCACTAGTCGATTCAACTTCGACTATATTGGCAGTGTGAAATACGAGAACACCCCCAATACACCATACAACTACAATGCAGAGTCAATACTGTTCGACGGCGAACATGGTGAGATTACCGACCTACAGACTGGATGGCTCGGTTTCTCTGGTACTGATTTCAATGCCGTATTTACATTGGGCAAGAACATCGACTTGCAAGATGTGATACTCCACTTTGCACATGTGCCCGATGCATGGGCTTTTGCTCCTACATCAGTAGCTATATATACAAGTGAAGACGGAGAGACATTCAGTGGTCCCATCTATGCTAAGATCAAATACGACGCCACGTCGGTAGAGATGAAGAATCCTCAACTCATAGCTATCCGTGTAAACATCGAGAGAAGTAATGTACGCTATGTGAAGATAGTGGCTAAGAATATGGGCAAGATACCAGCATGGCATAAATACAAGGGTTTGCGTCCGTGGGTAATGATCGATGAGATTGAGCTGAATGAAGTGATCAAATAGACATTGCGTAAACATATAGTATAATCGGTGAACCAACTGCAAGGTACGACTAGAAAAGATTCTTAAGACTTTGTATTTGTGACACCCAAAGTACACACTTACCGATAAATGAAAATTAGATTCAAAAACAGTGCTCTGTTTGTAGCAATGCTCAGTCTAGTATTCTTTGCTGCATGCCATGTGGAATTCTCTCCCAATTCTAACTGGAAGGATATACCCGTAGTGTATGGTATCTTGGATCAAGATGAGGATACAACGTTTATTCGCATCCAGCGCTGCTATTTAGGAGAGGGCAACAACTACGAATATGCTCAAATATTTGATTCCATCAACTACGTAGAGGGTTCTATCGACGTTCAGATGCTCGAATGGGATGCCGCTCGCGGTGAAAGAAATATCTTGACTATAAGTCCGTATGCTACTGCTCCCAGAAAGGTTTTCCATTTTCAATACCACCTGTTATCCAACAAGGAAGAAGGTGGTTTCTATGCTCCATATCAGCCGGTTTATATCTGTGATACCAAAGGACAGTTGGATACAAGTCGTGTTTATCAGTTGTTGGTAATCAATACTGCGAGTGGCGACACGATAGCAAAGGCCGAGACCTATCTTATTGGCGATGGCATAATACTGAACCAACCTTCGGAAGTTGTGGGATTCTCTTTTACTGGCACAGGCAGCAAGTATTGCAATCTGGAATGGACCGCATTACCTAGAGCACGACTTTATCAGCCCAGTGTAAGATTCCATTATTTCGAGTTTATTGTCAACAACACAAACAATGTGTTAGACACTGTAATCAATCGTCGCTATATCGATATTGACGGCAATATGATAAAAAACAACCTTGCTACTAAACTTATCACAACACGATTCGAGCAATCAACGTTCCTCAATGTCATAAAAGATTCAATCCATGATATCTCGATAAACAAGATTGCTATAGATACGGTTGATCTCACTATTAAATGTTGCACAGAAGATCTGGCCGCGTATATTTTCTCTCATCAAGATAATGGTTCTATTAATCAAGATAGAATCACCTATACCAATATCGAAGGTGGTTTAGGTGTCTTTGCTGCACGACGTTCACACATCACTTATCGCCTCCACACACCTTCCTCTTCCACATCCCAATACAAGAAAGACTTGGAAGCCCTGGGTGTGGGATTTTACCAAGGTAGAAACAAGTAAAATACGGCCAATAGTAAAAAAAATTGATCGAATACTTTTTTTTCGTATCTTTGCATTTGCTTTAATAATTAGATAATATTATATATCAATAAAATAAGTTCAAAAGATGAATATCACTAGAGAAAATTTAGGCGATTTGGACCTCCAGATTAAGATTGAAGTGGTCGAAAACGACTATGCTGAACGCGTAAACAAACAACTTAAGAAATACCAGAAGCAAGCTTCCGTTCCTGGTTTCCGCAAAGGAATGGCACCAATGGGTCTTATCCAGAGAATGTACAAACCCGCTGTGATGGCCGACGAAGTACAAGCCATCATGAGCGAATCGCTTTTTAAATATATCGACGACGAGAAACTTGAGATTCTCGGCACTCCTCTTGCTGATGATGAGAAAACTGGTGATGTAGATTTCGCCAGCCAGAAAGATTTCACTTTCTATTTCCTTACCGCTCTCCGTCCCAAAGTGGAACTCCACTGGGATAAAGTAAACGCACCTCTCTATCAAGTAAAAGTAACCCCCAAAGAGGCAGAGAAACAGGTTACCAACATCGCTAATCGTTTTGGCAAATTCGAGACCCCCGAAGTGGTAGCTGCCGATTCTATGATTTATGGTAAGGCAGAAGAACTCGACAAAGAAGGCAAAGTAGCAGAAGGTGGTGTTTCCGCTTTCGTAAACTTCGAGCTTGCTAACCTGAAAGACGACGATGCTCGCAATATCTTTGTTGGAAAGAAAGCTCAAGATAAGGTTGTCTTCACTCCTTCCAAAGTATTCTCTGCCGCCGATCTCGAACAGACTTTCCGTATGGAGAGCGCTCAGGCTAAGAAATTCAAAGCTGATGTTGAGATGACCATCTCTGGTATCTCCCACATCACTCCTCATGAGATCAATGAAGAACTCTTCCAGATGGCTTTCCCCGGCGAAGAAATCAAAGACGCAGCAGCTTTCAAGAAATCGATCACCCGTCAGATGGAAGAGAGCTACAACGAGCAGGGTGAATGGCAGTATGTAAGCGCCGTACGTCAACAGCTCATCGATGCATTCGACGCTCCCGTACCTGAGACATTCCTCAAACGTTGGTTCCTCCGTTCCGGCAACGACAACAACCTCACTGCCGAACAAATTGAGGCTGATTGGGCAGAGAAATATCTCCCCTCTATCAAGTGGGAACTTATCGAAGGAGAACTCGATAAGATTAAGAAACTCGAACCCTCCGAGGATCAAGTTGTAGCTGAGATTAAAGACATTCTCCGTCGCAACACTCCTGCTAACGAAGGCGAAGATAATGAAGAATCGCTTGAGCAGTCGGCTCGCACCATTGCCAAAGATCGTCAGAACACCTCACAGATCGTTGACCGTCTCTACTCCAAGAACATCTTCAACCTTCTCAACGAGCAGCTGAAACCCGAAGCAGAAAAAGTATCTGTAAAGGACTTCGCTGAGAAGATGAAATAATCTTTTTCGACGACTTTTATAGATCACATAATAAGACATCTGCTCGTTTACCTTTGTAAACGGCAGATGTCTTTTGTCAATTTATAATCATACTCTTGAACTAAAAAACAAACGTAACTGTCTATGAAGCTTCGACGATTACTCATATTTACAGTGCTCTTGCTATCTTCTTCGCTTACGGGTAGCAGAGTCTCAGCACAATCGTCGTTGCTGGACAATCTGTCTGTATCGTTGGGCGTTGGTCTTGATTATTACAAGCATCAATCCACATCTCTTTTTGCAAATCAAGGCAAAGACTTCCAACTGACGATAACCAAGGGTCTGCTCCGAGATATGGGTCTCAGGGCACAGCTTCAGCGAGAGAGATTCCAATTCAACAATAATCCTGCAGACTACTATTTTGCCCATGTAGATTATGTGTGGAGTATCACGAATACATTTCTAGGCAACAATCCCAACAGGAAACATAATCTTGATGGATTTGCAGGCTTCTCTTTAGCCGTATGTCGTTACGACCGCTCTGGTTCGGACAATGATTTTGCAAGCACATTTGGCCTGCAGTATCAATATATGTTGGATTATGGGTTTTACTTATATTTGGAAGAACAAAACTACGTACTGCCGCCAGCATTCGATAATTGCAATAAACTTTCATTAATACCTACACTTAATGTAGGATTGGCCTACCGTTTCGTTGACAACCCCTACCGCTTCCAACGAGGCGAATCCGTATCCCCGTCCAACGACTGGTACTTCTCTGTATCTACAGGCATCAATTCAATGCAGTATCGTGGTGTAGGAGCATTAAAGGAACGGCTTCAATATATAGCACCTTGTATTGAATTTGGGTTAGGTAAAAATCTGTCAAGTGTGTGGGCCACACGCTTTCAATGGTCCGGACTTCAAGTCCGCAATGAAAATGAAGCAGTAGCCTTCTTCAATTTACATGCCGACATAATGGTAAATGCAGTCAACTTCTTCCTGCAAGAAAGCCGCGCACCCAAGTTCTCTGTATATCCTTATGTTGGTCCAGGACTATTCGTCAGTCAGATTGACATAGATAATATACAGATTGCTTTTGTAGGAGGACTATATTCCCGATACACCGTTGGACACCATTCTGATCTTTATATCGATATTAGATATGGAGTAGTACCACCACGTTTCGCTCATGTTTCACAGAGCCAAAGTTTCTATACCGTAGGATTAGCAACTATTGGCGTCGGTTATGTATATAATATTGGTACCAGCACCTGTCGCGATACACGTAATGCAACATGGTGGTAACAACAAAACAATCACATCATCTTCGTATTGATTAAAGCCAGTGGTATCCCAACACGAACCAGTCTGCCCCCCCATAGTACATAAACTTTACTTTTATGAATGTTTCAATAATAAATATTGGTGATGAACTCCTTATTGGCCAGGTTGTCAACACCAACGCCACCTCTATGTCCCAAAGACTCATTAGGGCAGGCATGGATGTTCGTCGTGTAGTAACAATCTCAGACGATAGCAACGCTATCCGAGAGACAATCATTAAAGAGTTACATGACTCAGATACCGTGCTGGTCACAGGTGGTCTTGGACCGACGAAAGATGATATCACCAAGCATACCATTGCCGAGATCTTCGGTTCTCCTCTCAAAGAGAATAAGGAGGCATTAGACAACGTGAGCAGAATCTTTAAGGCCCGAGGCTACGAACTCACGCCTATCAATAGACTTCAAGCGTCAGTTCCGCAGTGTTGCACAATGATCAACAATCTAGTAGGAACAGCACCGTGCATGTGGTTCGACGAAAGATCTATCGCACCAGCCATTGGTAGCCCCTCCAACCAGCCCAAAGTACTGATTAGCATGCCAGGGGTACCCCATGAGATGGAATGGTTGATGGACAACGAGATAGTAAGACGCCTGCAGCAACACTTCCACACATCACACATACTGAGTAAGAATATAATAATACAAGGTATCGGCGAGTCGTTTCTATCCGATCTTATCGAGCCATGGGAACTATCACTACCCAGACATATACGTCTGGCCTATCTGCCCCAAGCAGGAATGGTAAAATTGAGGCTGACCGCCCGGGGAGATAACGAAGAGACACTTCGAAACGATATCGACCATGCCCTACAGGGACTATATCCCATAGCAAAACAATACATTGTTGGCGTTGATCTCGAATCCATTCCCGAGATTGTAGCAACCATCTTCACCTCGAACCAAATTACACTCTCTGCAGCAGAGAGCTGTACAGGAGGATTCCTTAGTTCCCGGCTCACAGCACTACCTGGGGCATCAAGCTATTTCATGGGGTCTGTAGTATCCTACAGCAATGAAGCCAAAGAACACATGCTGGGTGTAGATCACAACACACTAGTCGAACATGGAGCTGTAAGCGAACCCACCGTCATACAGATGGCCGAAGGTGCTCGAAAACAGTTCCATACCAATTACGCTGTTGCCACAACAGGTATCGCTGGTCCTGATGGAGGCACTCCAACAAAGCCCGTAGGAACCGTATGGATAGCAGTAGCCAGCCCCCAAGGCACAACCACCAAGCTACTCCAACTGGGGGACGACCGACAACGAACAATTGAGCGAACCACAAACGCACTGTTCTCACTGCTCATCAAAATAGTGAAACAAGATAGACAGTAACAGAGGCTGTCGCTATTTAGTTGTTAATTTTTAGTAATGCGTGAGGCTGTCGCTGTCTATTTGTTAGCTCCACTTACCGAACTGGAGCCAAGTGGAGCTAACAATTCAACAAATCAACAATTCAACAATAATTCTAATCACTTTATTCAATTCAACAAATAAACAAACAGCTAAAGCGGCATTTTAGTCTCACTGATTACTAACAAGAAACAACAATTTTTAGTTATCCTTTAGTATTTTTTTGTATCTTTGCATCAGCGATAAGGGAAGAACACCAATACGCTAAAACTATTTATCAAACTGCATATAAATGGGATACCAAGAAAAAAAGAATAAAATACTGGTTGTATATACCGGAGGAACCATTGGAATGGTTCAGGACGAAAACGGATCATTGCACCCCTTTGCTATGGAACGCATCTATGATGTTATACCCATACTTCATCGAGTAGATTACACCATCGACTCCGTGCAGCTCGACAACATCATAGACTCCTCCAATATGACACCCTCCTTCTGGGTCGACATAGCCAACGTCATAGAAAGCCAGTATCATAACTACGACGGCTTCGTGATCCTCCATGGAACAGACACCATGGCTTATACAGCATCAGCCCTTAGTTTCATGTTCGAGAATCTGGCAAAGCCTATTGTTCTCACCGGATCGCAGCTGCCGTTAGGGACGTTGCGTTCAGATGGCAGAGACAATATCGTTTGTGCCTTAGAGATAGCCGCCGGTCGCAAAGTGCTAGTACCCGAAGTATGCATCTACTTCCAATCACGACTTTTGCGAGGCAACCGAAGCACTAAAGTCAGCGCCGATCAATTCGACGCTTTCAGCTCCTACAATCTACCCTCCTTAGCCAAAGTGGGCATCAACTTTGAGTTCAAACAGCATCTGTTGCTCCCCATCCCATCACCCGATCAAAAGTTAATAGTACGCAAACAATTCGATAGCCGTATAGCTGTTTTGAAGCTCTTCCCCGGCATCACGCCTGCCATTGTACAATCCATCGTCCGCACTCCAGGTTTGCAAGGTCTCATTGTCGAGACATACGGATCGGGCAACGCCCCAACAGAGAAATGGTTCATTGACACTCTGGAGGAAGGCATTCAGCGAGGCATCACCATTCTCGATGTCACCCAGTGCAAGTCTGGCGCAGTGAAGCTCAAGCAATATGCCGCAAGCTGCGACCTCGACCGCATAGGTGTTATCGGTGGACATGATATCACCATCGAAGCAGCCGTCACCAAGATGATGTACCTGCTTGGCAACTATCCCGACCAGCCCGCACTTCGTCGCAAGCTCTTCGCCGAAGACCTTCGTGGAGAAATCACCCTTTTAGGAGACGAGTAAGGCTAAAGCTGCCGCCTTAGCTGTTAATATGTTGATTTGAAATGACCAATACCCACAACTTCTTCAACTCTCTGTCCCAACAGAATGTACTCATCATAGGCGATGTGATGATCGATGCCTATATGTGGGGGCAGGTAACACGTATCTCACCCGAAGCCCCTGTACCCATTGTCAGCGTAACCCAGCGCGAACAGCGACTGGGCGGTGCAGCCAATGTGGCACTCAACCTCCGCGCCATGGGAGCCAACCCCATTATCTGCAGCGTGCTCGGCAACGACGATTACAACAAGGATTTCCAAGAAATCATGTATCATAACGATATGGACAAACGAGGCATCATCACCTCCGATGTGCGACGTACCACTGTCAAATCAAGAGTAATCGGCAACAAGATGCACATCGTGCGCGTTGACGAAGAAGACACCCATCCCCTTTCCCCCAACGACGAAGATGCACTCCTCGACCGCATACAACGTATCATCAAAACCCTCCCCATCTGTTCCATCATCTTTCAAGACTACGACAAAGGAGTCATCACACCGCGCATCATCGACCAAGTAACAGCGCTGGCCCGTTCCAGAAACATTATCACCACCGTCGATCCCAAACACCAAAACTTTTCACACTATCACGATGTAACGCTCTTCAAACCCAACCTTAAAGAACTACGCGAAGGACTCAACATCAGTATCGACGATAGCACCACCGAAACACTGAAGCACGATCTCGACCATGCCGCTCTGCTTATCCACCAGCAGCAAAACATCGCTATCGTTTTCATCACCCTTTCTGAACGAGGCGTCTATGTGTGCGATTTCCGTTCGGGTACCCCCTACTCTCTCTTGATACCGGCACAGCTTCGCAGCATAGCCGACGTATCGGGAGCTGGCGACACCGTGATCAGCGTGGCCACCCTCGCCCTCGGATCCCAGCTGCCCATTGCCGACGTGGTCAAGCTCGCCAACCTTGCAGGAGGTATCGTCTGCGAACAGGTAGGTGTTGTACCCATACATCCCGACCGCCTTCAGCAAGAATGGAACAACCTGTAGGCATACAAGCTTCCTTTCATCAACAAACGATGCAAAAAAACTACGGAAAATCTGTATTTTCACCATCCATAGTGAAGTTTTATCTATCAACAAGCAGCACATCACACAAGAAAAAATCATTTTTTAAAAAACTAATAGATAGATTTTTACACATTATTGGCAGAACAAAGTAATAAAAATATTTTCGTAATTCAAAAAATAGTTGTACTTTTGCAACCGATTTCAAGATAGAAATTGATGGCGTTGTAGCTCAGTTGGTAGAGCAGCAGACTGAAAATTTGCGTGTCGCCGGTTCGATTCCTGGCAATGCCACAAAAAAGAGACCTCAATCAAGGTCTCTTTTTTTTTCATCTCTTTATACCCTGCCTATCAGCTGAAGAAAGAACCCCATTAGAGGGCCTCGATAGCGAAACAGAGAAGTCATAGCCATGCTGTAAGGCATGCAAGCAAATACCCTACTTACTTCTTAGTATGTCTTATCTTTACGACACCGACGGCATTGAGCAATTCACGAAAATTGGCTCCACGTTGGTCGCCGACCTCAGTTCGCGGTTCATTCACGGTGATTGGCTCCTCGTTGGCCAACCGACCTCGGTTGGCGTTTCGCCGAAAGCACAGAAGAACAAGCCTGCATAACATTAATCATCATCAATCGGTCATTAATTTTTCATTAATAATATTTCAACGATGCCGTCGGCATCGGACAATTTTCGAAAATTCACGGTTCATTTACGAAAATTCGCGTTTCGCCGAAGGCACAGAAGAAGAATCCTGCACAACATTAATCATCATCAATCGACCATTAATTTTTCATTAATAATATCTTAACGGTACCGAGTCACGTTTTTTTTGTCAACCGTCAACTTCATTTGTTTTTCGTTTTGATTAGCCAAGCCGTGTAGTCTATTTTTTCTCCCAATCAAGAAAAATGTAGTATCTTTGCAACGCCGTTCGGAGAGATTACGAACGGCCGAGAAAGACGCATTTGTACCATACTCCGTTGTAGTGAATCTGGACCATTCATTATTGTAAATTGAGGAATAATAGGTGGAATGTAAGTCTCCAATGTATTGTATATTTGCACGTTGCATTAATATACGGTTCGGTGGAGCAATTCACTAACCTTATTTTCAATTTACAGGGAGTCCAGACCCTACTACAAGAAATAATGGTTCGGATGGATGGCTCCACTTTCTTGTTGTTTTTGTATTTTTTGGCAGTAACGAGTCTGTATTGCACGGATGGAGATAAACCTTGAAGAAGAAAAAGTGAAATAATTGCAAAGCCTATGCTCGGACACGCCTTCCAGCACCATTAATCTGCCGGGAGGACGCTTCGACCTCGGTGCTATTAGTAGAAACAAACGAAAAGTATAATATGAAAACATTTGTCCTTTGCGCCTAACATTTGATTAAAATATTAAAGAAAAATTAATGTACAATTAATGGTAATTAATGTTTTTCAAAGAACAATCATGTTATCGGGACAACAGAGATATGGAAATAATAATTATTGATATAAACAATAAAATGAAAAAAATCTTTACCCTTTTACTATTGTTGGTGTCCTTATTGCAAACAGTATGGGCATACGACTTCAGTGCGGCAGCACCTACGGGCCAGACACTGTATTTCAACTATGCAGGATCAGGCGAGGTGAGTGTTACATCACAAAACAGCAGTTCTCCATACTACAATTCTGTAGCAGACATGATGGGTGCATTGGAGATACCATCCAGTGTCACTTACAATGGTACTACCTATTCGGTGACCTCTATCGGAAAATATGCTTTCTATCATTGTAGTAGTCTGACGAGTGTGAGCATCCCCAATTCGGTGACCTCTATCGAATATTGGGCTTTCTCTCATTGTTATAGTCTGACGAGTGTGAGCACCCCCGATTCGGTGACCTCTATCGGAGTGTGGGCTTACAGTGGTTGTAGTAGTCTGACGAGTGTGAGCATCCCCAATTCGGTGACCGATATCGGAGATTATGCTTTCTCTGAATGTAGTAGTCTGACGAGTGTGAGCATCCCCAATTCGGTGACCTCTATCGGAAGATCTGCTTTCTCTTGGTGTGGTAGCCTGACGAGTGTGAGCATCCCCAATTCGGTGACCTCTATCGAAAGATATGCTTTCACTTTTTGTAGTAGTCTGACGAGTGTGACCATTGGCAATTCGGTGACCTCTATCGGAAATTATGCTTTCCTGTATTGTCCATTATTATCCGAAATCACGTTATCGTGTATCACTCCACCATCGTTGGGTGATTATGCTTTGGGTGATTATGGCAACATCGCATTAGTCCATGTGCCCTGCGGTACGACAGATGCCTACAGGTGGATGAGCATCTGGAATAGTTACTCCAATTTCTCCTATCATGAAATGTGCTCTGATTCCAACTAGGTTAACGTTCTTCCCGATAGCGAGGAACATGGTACGGTAAGTGGTGCTGGAACATATGAGTACGGTGGGGTTGTCACAATCTCTGCTACTCCTACTATAGGATATCATTTTGTGTCTTGGAACGATGGAGATACTACGAATCCTCGTTCGATAACCGTGTATGACAGTGCTACATATACAGCATTTTTCGCGCTCAATGAATATCGATTGTCTGTTGAATCCAGCAATGCGGAACAGGGCTTAGTCTATGGTGGCGGTATCTTTGAATACAACACTCAAACTACCATTGCCGCTTTTCCTTTTGCTGGCTATCATTTTGATCAATGGAGCGACGGCATCAGCGACAATCCTCGCAATATAACTGTGGTAAGAGACTCTAATCTGATAGCACTCTTCGCCCAAGGGAATGTAAGAGATACCACCTATATTTTCGACACCACTTATGTAGATGTAATAATACACGACACCACCATTGTAACCCAATGGCAATACGACACCACCTACGTGGATGTATTCGTACCCGTACACGATACCACCATCGTAACGCAATGGCAGTATGACACTACTTACGTTGATGTGATAGTACCTGTTCATGATACCACCATCGTGGATAACTACATCTATGATACCACCTATGTGGATCGCTGGCAGTATGATACCACTTATGTAGATGTGATAGTACCCGTACATGATACCACCATTGTAACCCAATGGCAGTACGATACTACTTATGTGGATGTATTGATTCACGACACTGCCTTTATCGATGTCTATATCTACGATACGGTGACTGTGACGGAGCCTTTGGACTACTACTCGCTGACGGTGCTGTCTGCCGATATGGAGAAGGGTCTGGTGGCCGGTAATGGTTCGTTCCCCGAGGGTACGATGGTAGAGATAGCCGCCGTGCCTATGGTGGGCTACCGCTTCGAAGGATGGCAGGATGGCAACACGGAGAACCCTAGAACGGTGACCGTGGGTCAGGATATGACCTTCACGGCTTCGTTTACCGCCTCTACCCAGAGTATCGACGTGAGCGAGACTGCCTCGCACCTGATCTATACCAGAGGAACGCAGATAGTGGTGGAGAACGCCGAGAACGCTCGTGTGAGAATCTTCGACGTCGTAGGCCGCTGCATCAGCGTGAGCGACAGAGCCGAATACTACACGATATTCAACATGCCTACTTCGGGTGCCTACTTCGTGCAGGTGGGCAACTATCCCGCCCAGAAGGTGGTGGTGATAGAATAGGGATGAGTGAATAGTGATTTGTGATTTGTGAATAGTGATTTGTGAATAGTCAATAGTGAATAGTGAATTGTGAATAGTCAATAGTGAATTGTGATTTGTGAATAGTCAATAGTGAATTGTTATTGATTAGTTAGTATGCAATCTTTTCACTTTTCACCAAAGAAAAATCATTTGTCGGATCACTGATATCAGATCACTAAAAATAAAGCCGTGGCAAGAGTGTCACGGCTTTTTTGGTGTCTTTTGTCGTTTGTCGTTTTCATTTTTTTTGCCACACATGAGGGCGAACCACTTGCAACTGAGATGCAAATAGAGTGTCTGTCGAATAAAAAAAGGTCACTATTAAAGAAAAGGTTGTATCTTTGCAAAAGAAGTCAACGTGGTTAAAACAATATATGTTACACAATATTAGTAGGATAACAGCAAAGATGATGATGATTTTAGCTTGGGCTATCATCATGATTCATGCCTGTGTGCCCCATTATCACCACGACCAGCACAATGTAAGAGGTCTGGTTTGTGAGTCTGATATGGGCTGCGACTGCGACCACGACTTTGCTTGTTGCGATCATCATCACCATGATGATCCCATCAGCACCCCCAATAGATGTTCATTGGAACATATACTCCAACATCTCATCCCCGTTAGACATCAATGTCTCAACGAAACACAGTTGGAAGTAATACAGTTGTTCTCTGAAACGACAGCCGATCTATCCATAATAGATCCTTCTGTATCGGCCGTGAGGGATAATAAACATGTGCCTCTCTCTACGCTACTGCCTCATGGAGGCTGGCCGACGACAGCCCTACTGCGAGGCCCGCCCTGCTGCTAGCCGATCGGCTATATTTCATTTTTTTGCCTCCCGTATTGTTGGTGTCCTGCTATCATTCATCGTGTGTTGATGCTGCCGACTTGCATACAGTCGATAGCCTGCACAGAATAGTGGTATGTATCACATGGCCACAATAGAGATTGTCGAATCGGTCTCTGCGATGTTCATAAGCGATGTACCTAAACTAGCTACGGTGCCTCCGTTCGCTTGTCGCATTCCCATTGAGCCGACAGTGTACGACACCAATATACCACGGCAAAACTCTATTATCTGATTTTTTCAAGAATTTACACAATATTATGATAAGCATTAAGAAAATCACCACATTACTACTATCCGTCCTTTGCACGGCGGTTCTTTCCTGCCACAAGGGTCATGATCACGAACACGAAGATCATCATCATGGTACCATTCTCACCCAGTACAGCAACACCCTTGAGCTCTACGGCGAGATGCAGCCTTTCATCGTTGGGCAGGACTGCGACCAACTGATCCATCTCACCAAACTCTCCAACTTCAAGCCACTCGACTCTACCAAGGTGACTATGATCCTTACCATCGAAGGCAAAGAACAAAAAACCACGATCAATCAACCCGAGAAAGCCGGTCTTTACAACTTCTGCATCACCCCTGCACAGACTGGTTGCGGATCTTTGCGGTTCGAGATAGCATGGGCCGACAGCATCGAGACCATCAAAGCCGGGCATATCCATGTTTTCAAAAACGCCAAAGAAGCCGAGAAAGGTGCCCATACCCATCAGCACTCCCATAGTCATGCCGACGGCGAGCACCATCACCACGAGGGTGAGCACTCCCACAGTCATGCCGACGGCGAGCACCATCACGAAGACCATCAAGCAACCAGCTTGATCACCTTCACCAAAGAACAGAGTTGGAAAGTGGACTTCGCCACGGCCGAACTTCATCCATGCCAGTTTGGTCAGATCATCAAAACCACAGCCCAGGTGATGCCCTCGCAAGGCGACGAACGAGAGGTGACGGCCAAATCGTCGGGCATAGTGATATTCAGCCACGCCAACATTGTAGAAGGTGCAAGCGTGAGCAGCGGGCAACGACTCTTCAGCATCGAGAGCAGCAACATGGCCGACAACAACCTTCAGGTACGTTACCAGGAGGCTCTATCCGACTATACCGTGGCCAAACAGGAATACGAACGCAAGCTGCAGCTGGCCGACAACAAGATTGTATCGCAAAGCGAACTGTTGCGCAGCCGCAACGAACTGGAGAGAGCGGAGGCCAACTACAACAACTTGAAACGCAACTTCTCGCAAGGCAGCCAGGCGGTATCGGCCCCCATGGGAGGATTTATCAAATCCATCTATATCAAAAACGGTGCCTATGTGGAAGCCGGACAGCCTATCGTGACCATCTCGCAGAACCGCGACCTCTTTGTCCGCGCCGACATCCAGCCTCGCTACTACCCCTATCTGCAGCACATCACGGGTGCCAACTTCGTACTCAACAACCAGGTTTACGACATAGCACAACTCGACGGCGGACTGGTATCCTACGGCCGTTCTACCGATGTGGACCGTCCCCTCATCCCCGTCACCTTCCGTTTCCGCAACCAGGTGAATCTGCTGAGCGGCAGCTTCGTCACGCTCTATATCCGCACCGAGTCCGACCATGATGTCCTCACCATACCCAACACCGGTATAGTTGAAGAGATGGGCAGCACCTTCGTATTCGTGCAGCACACCCCCGAAAGCTTCGAGAAACGAGCCGTGGAGGTAGGTGCTACCGACGGCAAGAACACCGAACTGAAAAGCGGAGTGAAAGCCGGCGAGCGTGTAGTGACCCGAGGAGCCATGATGGTAAAACTAGCCCAGTCGTCGGGAGCCCTCGATCCCCATGCCGGACATCATCATTGATTTGGGATAACCAGTGGTGCGATAATTTTTAGAAATCAGCCAGTAGCTGTTGACAATAATATTGATGCAAGTATTCTTATTCTTTTTGATTTGAATACCGCTTCGCCAAACGTGAACTGAGGTCAGCGACCAACGTTGAGCTAATTTCCGCAAATTGATCGTGAATTTTCATAAATCAATATTCTACTGAAAGACAAGTTAGATAAAAAACAATAATTTTCGACAATTCACGGTATATTTACGTTACGCCGCAGGCAGATATTGATGCAACAGTACTAATTGAGGATGGTAAAGGTGGGTTCTACAAATTCACCTATTAAACAAATAAAACAACTACTATGAGCAAGAAAACAATCATAATATCGATGCTGCTATCTATAGGCGTCACAGCCTATGCCCAACACGATGGCCATCCCACCCCACCCCGCTGCTACAGTGAGGTGCTCCGTATCGTAGAGCAGTCTTCGCCCCGAGTATCGGCACTCATGGCCAATGCACAAGCCGAGCATAGCAGAATCGATGCCGAGCGCACCATCGAGAACCCCGCTATCGAAGGTGGATTCTATCAAGGTGCCCCCTCCTCTATCGGCAAACGCTGGGACCTCAGCGTGACCCAGAGTTTCGATATGCCCTCGGTATATCGCCATCGGCGTCAGCTACGCAACTTAGGCTCACAACAGGTGCAGCTACAAACATCCATCGATCTCATACAGATATTCTACGAAGCACAGCAGTATTGTGCCCACCTGGCCTACTATCATCAACTTGCCATTCTATTCGACGAGTATATGGCCAGCGCCCATAAAGTGGCCGATATATACACCCTACGCATGGACCACGGCGACTGCACCGCCATTGAATACAACCAAGCGATGATGGATGAACAACAGGCCAACAACGAGCTGGCCCTCGCCCGACTGGAGGCGCTACGCTACAGGGCACAGCTCGCTACCATTGCCGGCACAGAGAACTTCCCCCTGCCCGAACACTTCCAAGCCTCGTCGGCCATCGACTGGCACAACGACAGCAACTACACCATGCCTCGCTACCGACTGATGCAGCTTCAAGAGCATATAAGCGAGCAGGAGGTGGCGCTGTCTCGTTCCGAACGCCTCCCGCAGATGGAGGTAGGCTATGCTAGCGAGAATGTGGTGGGCGAGACCTATCGTGGTGTCACACTCCAGCTCAACGTCCCCCTATGGAACAATAGGCGCAAGATACAATCGGCCGTCCTTCAGCAGACTGCTGCCCACAGCCAGACAGAAGCCTATCTATACCAGATAGACCATGAATGCGACCTACTGCGTGTGCATGCCCAGATACTGAAAAAACGGATAGAGGCTCTGCAGAACAGCATGCAGCAACACGACAACCGAGCACTCATAGAGCAAGCTTTGCTGGCAGGCGAGATGACCCTTGAAGACTATCTGCGAAACAAGAACTACTATCTGGACCTGCAGAAACAACTGCTCAACCTTCAACTACAGTTAGAGCTGACGCTATTAGAACTATATTCCTATTTCGAAGAGCAATAATGAATGTTGTTGAACTGTTGAACTGTTTATTTGTTGAATCGTTTAATTGTTTATTTGAAGGATTTTGCAAATCAACGATTCAACAAAAACCACTGAGCTACACATTCCAGCAGTGAAGCTAACAATGCAACAGTTTATCAATCCTCATCTTCGATCTCTCAACTCAACAACATAATCAAATCAACAAATCAACAACTAAACAAATAAACAATAATCCTCCCCCCCTTTCTATGTTAAACAAGATAATTCAATTCTCACTTCGCAACAAACTGTTCATCATGTTGGCAGCCATAGGACTGATCTTTGCAGGCCTCTATGCCACCAAGCAGATGGATATCGATGTATTTCCCGACCTCACTGCTCCCACCGTGGTAGTGATGACCGATGCCCACGGCATGGCCCCCGAAGAGGTGGAGCGCATGGTCACCTTCCCCATCGAGACAGCCATGAATGGCGCCACCCATGTGCGCCGCGTTCGCTCAGCATCGTCGCAAGGCAGCTCCTTTGTGTTCGTTGAGTTCGAATGGGGCATGGATCAGTTCAAAGCCCGACAGGTTGTCAACGAGAAGATGGCCACCCTTGCCGAGCAGCTGCCCGAAGGCATCACCCCCGTTATGGCACCACAGAGCAGCGTCATGGGCGAGATACTCTTCATAGGCCTGCAGGTCGATAGCACCCAGTCCACCCCCGAACACCGCACCTCCATGCAAGACCTCCGCACCCTCGCCGAGTGGGTAGTCAAGCCCACCATACTGGGCACAGGCGGCGTATCGCAGGTCACCATCATCGGTGGCGACTACAAGCAGTATCAGATCCTGGCCGATCCTGTCAAGATGCAGGCCTTCGGCGTCACTATGGACGACCTAGTTCAAGCCGGCTCCTCTCTGGCACAGAACTCCGTAGGCGGCGTAGTACGCGACTTCGGCAACGAATACGCCCTGCGTGGCATATCGCGCACCTGCGACACCACCGAGCTTGGCAAGAGCTTCGTGAAGATGCACGGAGCCTTTCCCGTGCGCATCTCCGACGTGGCCGACGTCACTATAGGCAATGCCGTCAAGCAAGGCTACGCCTCTGCCAATGCCCAGCCCGCCATCATACTCAGCATATCCAAGCAACCCAATATCAACACCCTCAAGGTCACCAACGCCATAGAGGCCAACCTGAAAAACATACAGCAGTCGCTACCCCACGATGTGGTGATGAACACCCAGATATTCCGTCAGGCCGACTTCATCTCGGCCTCGGTCAACAATGTGAGCAAAGCCCTCCTCGAAGGCGCCGTGTGTGTCATCATCATCCTCTTCCTTTTCCTCGGCAGCCTGCGCACCACCCTCATCTCCATCATCTCTATCCCCCTCTCGCTGCTCGGCTCCATGCTGTGCCTCCACCTGTTGGGCTACAACATCAACACCATGACCCTCGGCGGCATGTGCATAGCCATCGGCTCGCTGGTCGATGATGCCATTATCGACGTAGAGAACGTCTATAAACGGCTACGCCAAAACCATCGTCTGGCTCCAGAGCAGCGCAGCGACAGCACCACCGTGGTCTTCGAAGGCTCAAGCGAGATACGCAGCTCCATCATCCACGCCACCCTCATCATCATGGTGTCGTTCCTTCCCCTCTTCTTCCTCAGCGGTCTCGAAGGACGTATGCTCAAACCCCTCGGCATAGCCTACCTCGTAGCCCTCTTCATGTCGCTCGTGGTAGCCATGACCGTCACCCCTGTGCTCTGCAAACTCATGCTCACCGACACCCGCTACCTCGACAAGCAGCTCAAAGATACCCGCATAGCACTCAAGCTCAAAGCATGGTACCAGCAAGGGCTCCAGTGGGTATTGGCCCACACCCGTGCCGTGGTAACAGCAGTAGCCATACTCCTTGTAGGTTCCATAGCCCTCCTCTTCACCATGGG
>JAZUDW010000022.1:0-40279 GCA_045639845.1 Bacteroidales bacterium | reverse complement strand
CTTCATCCGTTTCTTCAAAAACCAAACGGGCACTACTCCTCTGGCATACCGCAAATAGCCGTGGAACGATAGCATTCCGAAAGGGAGGGGCTATCTGGCTCCTTCCCTCACCACAAAGAGAAAAAGACCAATGCCTGCCGCTGTGAGTGGCAGGCATTTCTTATGGCTGGGCAGCCCTCAAATGCGAAGCCTTCTGGCCCAGACTCGGCTTCCGTACCACAAAAAAAAGAGGGCCGACAAGCGACCCTCCATTGGAATATTCAAGTAATACACTTTTCTGATTAGAAGCGATAAACCAGACGTCCCATCACATGGGTACCAGGCTGCATGAAATAGGCACGCTCGGTATAGTTGTTGGCAGGATCGGTAAAGTAGTACGAAGAGTTCCAGGCATTGGTCATAAACTGGTGGTTGAGCACATTGTTTACCACTACCTGTGCTTCGAGTTCACCCACCTTAAGAGGCCATACATAGCCAGCCTTGATATTGAAGAGGAAGTAGTCGTCCTGCTTCATCTCCTCGCGGGAGGTGTTGTCAACATACATCTCGCCTACATATTTGCCGATGAGCTGAAGGGTGAAGTTCTTACCGTAGGCGCCGCAGTTGTAGAAGGGGCGCAGGGTGATGATACCAGCACCGATCACATTGGGAGAGAAGGAAAGGTCGGTGTTGCCGAAATAGATACTGTCGGTATGGTCGAAGTCCCAATAGTCGTCCATCACCGAAACATGCTGGTTGTAATCAACGATCTTGTTCTGGCTGAGGGTGAGGTTGGCAGCAATGTCCATGAAGTCGGCCACACGCCATCCAGCTTCCAACTCGATACCGGCACGGTAGCTCTTGGCCACATTTTCCATCAAAGCATAGCCGCTGGCACTATTGATGCGGCCGCTGGGGGTGAGCTGGTTCTTATAGAGCATGGCATAGATGTTGGCACTGGCACTGAGACGGATGGTGCTGATTTGGTAGCCAGCCTCGATGTCGAGCATAGTCTCGGGAAGAATGGTGTCGCCTGCACCGTACCAAGCACTGTTGTAGAAGGCATCTTTGATGTCGCTACGGCAAGGCTCGCGGTTATTGATAGCAGCTACGGCATAGATACGGTTCAGCACATCCTCGTGGCAGATCCAAGAGTGGTTGTAGCCCACTTTGGGGTTGAAGAAGAGGTAGTTGAGATCCACGTTGAGGGGAGTCCAGAGATCGTCGTCGTCGATGCTGTCCATAGTGTAGTTGATAGAGCGGAGCTGGAGGTCGGCATAAACCTGGTGAGCGTCGTTGATGTTCCAGTTGGCACGAACAAAGGAGGTGAAGTCCTTCTTGAGAGAGTTGTTGCGGTACCACTCGTAGGGATTGTCATCACCGAAGCCGTTGAGGCGGTAGAGGGAGGTATCCTGTGCCCAGATGATATGACCGAAGTGCTTACCATCGTAGATCTGAGCCATCTCGCCAAACACAACTTGGAGGTTGTCGGTATGATAACGGGCGCTCACATTGGCAGTATAGGCCACATTGTCCATCAATTTGCGGGTAATGAAGTCGCTCTTGGCAAGGGTGTTGGCACCTGTGATGAGGCCGTATTTGCTGCCAGGCTTCTTGTCGTCTTTATAGTTCTCATAGTAACCGTCGCCGAAGGTGATGTCGCCAATGGCATTGATATTCCAACGGCTGGAGAGCTCATAGTTGTAGTAGAGCTGGTAGTGACGCTGGAAATAGTTGTCGGTCTCGTTATCGTATTCACAGAGGTTGCCGTCGGCATCATAGTAGAGGCCCGACGAGTTATAGGTGGGGTCGGCCACGAGGCTGGCAGAGTCGGAACCATTCCAGGTGATACCCGTTTTCTGTTTGCCTATGATAGCGATAGCCTTGAAAAGCGAACGCTCGCCATAGTGCGAAAGGCCAAAGAACATGGACTGATGGTTGGCAAAACCATTGCGAACAAAGCCATTGGTCTGCATACCGTTGTAGGCCACGTCGGCACTCCAACCATGCTTGCCCACACCGCTACCAGCCATGATACCATACTGCAAGGTACCGAACGAACCACCGCCGAGGTCAACCACAGCATAAGGCACAAACTTGCCATTGACTGTCTGCATGCTGATGGCGCCACCAAAGCCGCTGCCACCTACGGCAGCCGTAGCACCACGCTGCAGCTGTATGCTCTGAGCCATACCTGCAAGATTGGGAATATTGACCCAATATACTTTCTGGCTCTCAGCGTCGTTGAGAGTAATACCATTGATGCTTACGTTGATACGAGTCTCATCGATACCACGCACGCGCATTGTGGTGTTGCCCACCAGGCCATTCTCGCCATCGGCTACCACGCTGGGGAGGAGGTTGAGGATGTAGGGTACGCTGATCGAGGTCTTGCTGTCGCTGATCTGCTTCTGATTCATGTTGGAAGTAGTGATAGGATCGGACTGGGAGGCGCGTGTGCCATTGATAGTCACAGCCTCGAGGGTCTTCACCTTGACAGAGTCGGCCTGCTGAGCCATAGCAGGAAGGGCAAGGGCTGCCATCAAGGCTGCACAAGCCATCTTCACATTGCAAAGGAGAAACTTCTTTTTCATTTCCGTTTTTTTTATTTTTATAACATTTAATATCCTTAACAGCCTGGAGCCAAAGCTTCCAAACCTGGTTGCACGCCTCTACAGATAGAGGGGAAAAAACAAAAAACGGGCAATACAATCATTGAAAAACTCTATTTTCCTACGCCAGCATTACCTGGATCAGGTGCAAGGGTATAATCTCAGCCACAACAAGTTACAGCACCCCGTTTTCAATCTTTTCGGTCGTCTAACCGAGTGCAAAAATACAAAAACTATCCAAACAACAAAAAAAAGTGTGTGCCACACTTGCATACCGTACCAAGTGTCAATTCTCCAAAATCATCAAATCAGGTATGTAATAAATCGGAAAACCAACCGTGAATTGAATCAACAAAAAGATGGGCTAACTTGCAGATATTCACATTATGCAATGGTGCATCGGTATCTTTGTCCCGTCAATATGTCGAAAAAGGTGTATCTTTGCAGCGTGAAACATATCTTTATCGTCAACCCCAACGCAGGCCGAAACGATGCCACAGAGCACCTTGGAAAACAATTGAGAAGCCTATCCCATCCTATTGAATATGAGATATATCATGTAGCAGGTAGTGCAGGAACCATGCGCCACTATGTGGCACAACGCTGCATGCAGTCGCCCGAAGAGCAGCTGCGCTTCTATGCCTGTGGCGGCGACGGAACACTGAAAGAGGTGATGAACGGGCTGGTGGGCCAGCCCAACGCCCAACTGGCGTGCTACCCCTGCGGATCGGGCAACGACTATGTGAAATATTTCGGCCCTGTAGATGCTTTTCTGGACCTGCCTTCTCTCATAGCGGGCACAGTTACCCCTGTCGATATCACCCGTGTGGAGACGGTGATCGACGGGAAGGAAGAGACGCACTACTCCATCAACGTGGTCAACTTCGGTGTTGAAGCCCAAGTATGCCGACACATGGAACAGGTACGCCGCAAACCTCTCATTGGCGGAAAAAACGCCTATACCACCGCTATCGTCATGGCTGTGGTTCACGGCCTTCGCCACCACTGCTCTCTCAAAGCCGACGGAGAACTATTCCACAGCGGTGACTACACCCTATGCACCGTGGCCAACGGTCGCTATGTGGGAGGCCAATATCTCTGTGCCCCCCGTTCGGTCAACAACGACGGATTGGCAGAACTCTGTCTGGTGAGACCCGTGGCCCTATGGCGGCTACCCTTCATCATCGGAGCCTATGCCAAAGGCATACACCTGGAAGACAAGCGATTTCGGAAACTGATAAATTATAGGAGAGCCACCGAGATAGAACTCTGGGGCCAACCTATGTGGGTATGTCTCGACGGCGACTTAATACGATCTTCACAGTTTCACATCTCAGTGATACCCCAAGCCATCAGCTTCGTGGTGCCACGTGATATTGATTTGTCGAAAAGGTGAACAAACTATCATTGGTGTTCCGAAAGTAGGTCTCCTACTCAATACAACGATTTCCCCCAAGGGGTTGCCGATGATGATACCATCAAATGAATAGATGTCCGCATAGAGCCTGCCTCTATAGGCAATCCCGAGAAATTGATTTCTCATGATTTAGAGCCTTGTTTCGAGCAAATTTCGGTGCCAAAGGAGGGCGCAACACTGCAAAAACCGTTGGGGAAAAAATCATTTTTCAGTAGTCCCCTGGACTAATTCCAGTCAAGATCGTCGAGACTCTTGCCACCACCGAGGGGTGCAGAGTCGTTGTGATAATGAGGTATATCGCCATAGGGCTGCTCGGTGTAGGAATAGTAGTTTTGATGTGCCGAGAGCTCCTGCAAACGGATCAGGCGGCGACGGGCAATTTTCCACAGACGCACATCGAAAAAGATAAATATCACGAACAGCAAGGCTGGGAACAATGGCGAAATATCGCCGAGACCTTCGGGAATCATAAGCAGTGCGTCGAAGGTACCATGGAGCATCATCGGCACCAAAAGGGCCTTCGCTCTATTGGCGAACCGATGAGTCTTTTCGAATTTCAACAAAGCCACATAGTAACCCATGGTGACACCAAAAAGGAAATGCCCAGGCACCGAAAGAATAGCTCTCATCGTGCCTGTGGAAAGTGCAGAAGCAAAGGTGTCTTGACCAAACACATAGTTGAAATTTTCGAAACAAGCAAAGCCGAGCGACACGAAGGCTGCATAGACTATGCCATCGAAATATTCGTCGAAATACCTACTTCGCCATACAGCCAAATACAGTAGTAAAAGTTTGGAAAGCTCTTCACTGAAGCCAGCCACCACATAGCCCGTATAGACACCCTTAGCCACACCGCCTACTGGTGCGAAAAGACTGAGCATCTGTTCCAACAATATAGCTGGAAAGATGGAGAGTATGCCGAAAAGGAAGGCTTTCACAAGCATGTGCAAAGGCTCCTTTTGAAACTTGTCTTGTCGATAGATATAGATAGCCAATACCACTACGGGCAAGAGGGCTACAGCAATGAGAATAGGATCCATGACAATGTATGTGTTTTTGAGGCTAATGAATGCCAATAATATTTTTTGCAAAGATACAATATTTTTTTCGTATTTTTGCAGTTGGTTTATTATAAGGTTAGTTATGAGTACGATAGAAGGTAAGAGTCTAAAAGTAGGAGTGTTTATCCCAAGCTGCATCGACCAATTTTCGCCCCAAACGGGACGCAATTTGTTGCACCTGCTCCGCCAAGCGGGCTATCAATGCTACTACCCATCGCCGCTTACCGACTCGGGAGCCGAACTGTATTTCAACGGCGACAGAGACGGAGCCAAGATGCTGGGAGAAAGGCTTATTGAGATGTATAAGGATTGCACCTACGTGGTATCGTGTGGCAGTGGCGACGTGGCCTACGTGCGCCGCTATTTCGGCGAACTTTTCAACAACACAGCCTTCCATAACGAAAGCCATCGATTGGCAGAAAAGATGTACGACATAAGCCACTTCTTAGTCCATGTGGCACACTTCGTGCCGTCGGGCCTTTCCTTTCCTCATCGGGTAGCCTTTATGGACCATTGCCGCACGCTACGCGACTACGGCCTCAGCGAGGAGCCCCGCCAACTGCTGCAAGCCATCGAAGGGTTGGAACTATGCGAGATTGCTCAGCGAGGTGTTTGCTGTGGTTTTGGCAGCGTATTCACCGACAGATTCGAGCCTATATCGTCCGAGATGGCACGCCAAAAGGTCAATGCCGCTTTGGTGGTAGGGGCACAGTATCTAGTGAGCACCGAGCCATCGTGTCTGCTACACCTACAGTCGTATATCGACAAAGTGGGGCTGAACCTGCAATGTAGAAACTTTGTAGATCTAATGGTATAGCTCATGCTGGTTTCATAAAATAGACAACCATATCAAAATCAAAATTTTGACATGAGCCGTTATTACGCTTACGCACAATATTTCCAGCAACTGTTTGGGGGTCGAGTACAGAAACTATCGGTCGATGCAGGATTCTCCTGCCCTCATAGAGGTGGTCGCGAGGGCATCGGAGGGTGTACGTTCTGCAACAATGAGGCTTTCAACCCCTCCTACTGCCGACAAACGCCCACCATCACATCGCAGCTGGACGAGGGCATCCGTTTTCATCAATGGCGATACAGGAAAGCCGTGAAATACGTGGCCTATTTCCAAGCCTACAGCAATACGTTTGCCCCCATCCATGTGCTTAGGCAACGCTACGAAGAGGCACTAAGCCATCCTATGATCAGCGGCATCATTATAGGCACCCGCCCCGATTGCGTGGACGATGAGGTGCTCGACTACCTTCAAGAACTTAATCAACACCACTATGTGGCAGTGGAATACGGTATTGAGAGTTGCTACGACGACACCCTGGCCAGGGTGAACCGTGGTCACGATTTTGCCACCACCCAAAGAGCCATCCATGCCACAGCCAAGCGTGGTCTGCCTTGCGGCGGACATCTGATACTGGGACTACCTGGCGAAGACCGCCAACGCATGCTGAACGAGGCGGATCTGATAAACGACCTTCCGCTTTCAAGTTTGAAATTACACCAACTGCAGATACTTAAAGGCTCGGCCATGGAAAGGGAATACCGCGAAGCCCTGAATAACCATACGGCCGATAGCCTGTTTCCAGCGTTCACTCTTGATGAATACATCTCCTTGGTGTGCGACTTCCTGGAGCGACTGCGGCCAGATATTGTAATGGAACGCTTTGCTGGCGAGGTGCCGCCACGCTACCAAGCCGTACCTGAGCGTAGCTGGCGAAACAGCGATGGCAGTTGGATACGCAATGAAGTTATACCCCGCATGGTTGAGGCCGAACTGGAACGAAGAGGCAGCCGCCAAGGAGATCTTTGGACTAAAGACCATTGAGCGAAAAGCATCAAACATGCAGACCTCAAGATGATGACAGTACGACAAAAGTCAAATCAACGAAAATCAAATCAACGAATCAACATTTTTTTGTACCTTTGCATTGTCTATACGGGAAGGAATATATTCCTCAATCGAATAGCAAATATATGATATTCACGCTTCGTTGCATTAATGAAGCCGTGTTGTTGTATTTATGAAAAATAGTTTTTATTATGAATATACATATCGTACAACACAACATCGTTACCAATAATCCCGAAGAGAATCTGCAATGGATACTCTCAGAATTGGAAACTCAGGCAAGCAAAGATGCTCTCCTTACGGTCTTCCCTGCTTGTACCCTCTGCGGATATCCTCTTTATGGTTCCATAGCCTACACCGACATTCAGAAACGTGCCCAGGCTGTGCTCCAAGAACTGGTACAGCACTCCGAACATCGTGCCTTCCTCATAGGTATGCCCCTCCAGATACAGGACAAAGGATTGTGCAATGCCATCGTGTTTGTACAAAACAACGCCATCCGTGGCATCATCACTAAAAAATACCTGAACCCCGACGAGCAGAAATATTTTGTTCGTGGCGAAGGTGTTCAGATCATCCAATATCAAGAGCAACAGATCGCTATTGGTTTCTACGAAGACCTCAAGGAGCTCACCAAGAGCCACAGCGAACAGCCCGACTTGGTGATATGCTGCGGTAGTAATATTTTCGACTACAAGAAACCCTACAGCATCCGCTACCGTATGCACAAGATAGTGGAAGGACTCAACAGCGCCCTCGTGTTCTGCAACCGCATAGGCGGCGAAGGCAGCTATCTCTATGCAGGCGGCTCTATGGCATTGAATGCTGCTGGCTCAGTACTTTGCCAGTTCCCCTACTTCGAAGAACATGCCAAGAGCGTTGACATACAGTTACTCTCGTCTATCGATGACGAAAAACCAGAACCTGTAGAGTTGGTACACAAAGCCCTGATCATGGGACTGCGCGAATATTTCACCAAGAACCACATACCAAGAGCCGTGCTAGGTCTTTCGGGTGGTATCGATTCGGCATTAGTGTGTGCATTGGCAGCCGAGGCCATCGGCCCCGAAAACGTTCACGGCATCCTCATGCCTTCGCAATACAGCACCGACCACTCCGTACAAGATGCCATCGACTTGGCCAACAACTTAGGTGTGAAATACGACATCGTTCCTATTGCCGACATATTTGGCGAGCTTCGCAAAGCCATGAAACCCGTATTCGGCGATCGTGCAGAAGATGTTACCGAGGAGAACATGCAAGCCCGTATCCGCGGCACCATACTGATGTCGTATGCCAACAAGATGGGTGCCATGTGCTTGAACACCACCAACAAGAGCGAAGCCGCTATGGGCTACGGCACACTCTATGGTGACAGCTGCGGCGGCTTGTCCATCATCGGCGACCTCTACAAGACCGAGGTATATGAACTCTCCGAATACATGAACCGCAACGGCGAACTCATTCCCCGTCACACTATCGAGAAAGCACCTTCGGCCGAGCTGCGTCCCGGACAGAAAGACAGCGATTCGCTACCCGACTATGCTATACTCGACGAAATCCTGGAGATGCACATCGAAGAGGAGATGTCGTTCGACGAGATAGTAGAAGAGGGCAAAGACCCCGATATGGTACGCGAAGTGCTTCGCAAAGTAAAGATCAACGAGTGGAAACGTCTGCAGTTTGCCCCTGTGCTGAAGGTAAGCCCTATGACCTTCGGCATTGACCGCAAAGTGCCTATCTCGTAATCACCACAACCATAAGAATCGGATGATCCAAACGTGCGCACTGCATAGCAGATAGCTATCAGCCTACATCAATCGCAACTTTTGGGTCATCCGATATTTTTTGCTTCATCAACCATCGAATGATCCATGGATACCACTCCCCAGATTGCATTGGCAGAGAAATATATCAACACTACCAGTGTCAGCCTTTTCCTTACAGGTAAAGCAGGCACGGGCAAGACAACCTTTCTGCGACATATTGTGGCCAACTGCAAGAAGCGCCATGTGGTGATAGCCCCCACGGGCGTGGCCGCTGTCAACGCTGGCGGAGTAACCATCCATTCCTTTTTCCAACTGCCTTTCGACCCCTATCTGCCCGATGTGCCCGAGCTGAAGACCGAATATCAGATGCCCGACAAGCACACCCAGCTTCGCAAAGAGAAGATTCGTATTATCCGCACCCTCGACCTCCTCATTATCGACGAAATCTCTATGGTGAGGGCCGACCTTCTTGATGCTATCGACTACACCCTGCGCCGCTATCGCCGATCGAGCCGTCCTTTCGGCGGCGTACAGCTTCTGATGATTGGCGATGTGCAACAACTACCGCCTGTGGTAACAGAGAGCGAGAGGCCTTTCTTGGAACGCGTATATCCCTCGCCATTCTTCTTTCACAGCAAGGCACTGCACCAACTCAGTTACCTCACCATAGAGCTAACAACTATTTTCCGTCAGAACGACGCTGTGTTTGTAGGATTGCTCAACAACATACGAGACAACAAGTTCGACGAAACCACGCTCCGTAGCCTCAACAGCAGACACATACCCAACTTTACACCTCCCGACGACGAACATTACATACGTCTCACCACCCACAATCATCAGGCAGAACGCATCAACCAGAGCAAAATGGACGAGTTGCCTACCAAGCCTCGTACTTTCAAGGCCATCATACAAGGCAACTTCTCTGAGACGTCGGCACCCACCAGCAGCCATCTTGTGCTAAAAGAGGGCGCACAAGTTATGTTTGTGAAAAACGATCCACGGCACCAATACTACAATGGCAAGATTGGTATTGTGACCCACCTCGACGGCGACAACGACACCATCGTAGTCAGCACCGACGAAGGCACCGACATCAACGTAGGCATAGAGCTGTGGGAGAATATCAAATACGACATCAATCCCGAGACCAATCAGATAGAGCCTCATGTTGATGGCACCTTCAGCCAATACCCACTCAGGCCAGCATGGGCCATCACCATCCACAAGGCACAGGGTCTTACCTTCGATAAAGTGATCATCGATGCAGCCTCCGCCTTTGCCTATGGCCAGGTCTATGTGGCCCTCAGCCGCTGCCGCACCCTCGAAGGTTTGGTGCTCTCACGCCCCATCAGTCCTGCAGGATGTATCAACGACGAAGAGGTGTTCTCGTTCGTGCGATCCTTCCCCGACCCTCATCTTGTAGAAGAGCACCTCGAAGGCTACCAGTCGCAATACTATTACAACCTTATCGACGAACTCTTCGAACTCTCGGCACTGCAACGAGCCTTCGAAAAGGTCAATAGGATATACTACAAACACCTGCGTTCCACCTATCCGCAACAGTCACAATCATTAAACGATATAGACCACCGCACCATACCCCAATTGATGGAGGTGTCCGAAAAGTTCCGTCGCCAGCTCCATTCCATTCAGCTGCAGTGCAGTGGCAACACAAGCTACCCACTGCTCCACGAGCGTGTGGGCAAAGCAGCCCGCTATTTCCTCGAACAGCTAGAGACCATCAGCGCCCAAGCACTGCCGCTGCTCTCTGTAGAGGTGACCGACAAGCAGGTCAAAGCCGACCTCGGTGAAGCTGCCGAACAGCTGGCCGAGATATTGGGTCTGGCCATTGTCACCCTCAAACAGACAGCGGAGGATGGCTTCACCATAGAAGGATATCAGCGTGCCAAGGTAGAGTACCAGCTGCGCGACAACAAAGAGGCCAAGAAACGGGAACGCCGCAACAACCGTATGGACGCCAACACACTATACGCCTCCGTGGCCCATCCCGAACTGGTGCCCATGCTCACCATATGGCGCAAAGAGAAATACACAGAGTCGGGCGTGCCTGCTTTCCAGATTCTCACCCAGAAGACCCTCATGGATATCTGCGACAAGCTTCCCACCAGCCTTGCCGACCTTGCCAAGATCAAGGGCATTGGAAAGACTAAGGTACAACGCTATGGACACGAGATTCTCGAAGTGATAGAACAGTACTGCTCGCGACGCGGCATCAGTGCCACCTTCCAATCCGAAATGCCCACCCTTAGTAATGCCGAGAGGGCCAACGATGTACGCTACGAAGCCGTATCAATGTTCGCCTCGGGAGCCTCCATACATGAAATTGCCGAAAAGGTATCACGTGCCGAAGGCACTGTAGAAGGCTATGTGATGCAAGCCATTCAGAAAGGTATTATCGAAGCCGATTCGGTGCTCGACTATGACGAGCAGGATATCCTCGTGGCCTACTTCATAGACCATCCCGAAGCTGCTCTCAGAGAGGTATATGACAACTATGGCGGCGATTTCACCTATCTCCAACTACGGGTAGGCCGATGGTTGGCACAAAGGCTCTCCGACGAAGAATAATCGAGCCATAGTCTAAACGGCCACACAGATTGTACCTTCTTCGATTCTACAGCCTATCACACACAGCCATACTACCATAGCGACCTACCATCTTTCCTCTATTCACTGCAATCCCACCCTGCCCCACCGCCGCAAGCGACGATGGCGAGTACCCCGCACCTCCATTCTTCCAGGCAGGAGCCAATATGCCTGAATAAACGAAAGGAATGCCTTTTTCGGGCATCCCTTTCGAAATATGGAGAAAACTCCAACGATAGTCGATGAGGACTATAAGAGTTTCTTCTTCAGGCAGTCGAGCATATCGACGGTCATCTTGTCGAGATCATAGTCGGGTTTCCAACCCCACTCTGCACGAGCACAAGAATCGTCGAGGCTGTTGGGCCAAGAGTCGGCGATAGCCTGTTTGATAGGTTCGGGTTCATAAACCATCTCGAAGGCAGGCATATACTTGCGGATAGCATTGTATATGATCTCAGGATCGAAGCTCATAGCCGTAACATTGAAGGAGTTGCGGTGAACGAGTTTGGTAGGATCGGCCTCCATGATGTCGGTCATAGCCTTCAAAGCATCGGGCATATACATCATATCCATGAAGGTACCTTTCTTGAGAGGACAAACGAATTTCTCACCTTTCACAGCAGCGTAGTAAATCTCAACAGCATAGTCGGTGGTGCCGCCGCCAGGAAGGGTAAGGTTGGAGATAAGGCCAGGGAAGCGTACGCTGCGGGTATCTACACCAAAGCGGGTGTAGTAGTAGTCGCTAAGAAGCTCGCCAGTAACTTTGGTCACACCGTAGATAGTGGTGGGGCGCTGGATGGTATCCTGAGGAGTATTGTCGCGAGGAGTGGTGGGGCCGAAACTGCCGATCGAAGAGGGGGTGAACACAGCACAACCGAACAGACGAGCCACCTCGAGGCAGTTTACCAAGCTGCCGATACCCACGTTCCAACCCAGCATGGGGTTGAGCTCAGCAGTAGCGCTGAGGATAGCAGCCAGATTGTAGATGGTGTCGATGTTGTATTTCTTCACAGCTTCGGCAATCTGCATAATCTGGGTGGAGTCGATACGCTCTATGGGGCCACGCTCGTAGATCTCGCCTTTGAGGGGGCGAAGGTCGGAGCATACTACATTATTGTCGCCATATTTGTCGCGAAGGGTGCGGGTGAGTTCGGAACCGATCTGTCCGCCAGCACCAACAATAAGAATATTCTTCATTGAGTAAGTATTTGTTTGTCGATTCGTCGGTTTGTTGAGTCCCACAGCAAGAAATCAGCAGAAACCCTGCTACAAGCCATCAACAAATCGACGATTCAACATCTATTTATTTTGATTTATTTGCCTTCGATTTCAGCACGAACAGCCTTGAAAGCCTCGATACATTTGTCGAGATGCTCACGCTCGTGTGCAGCGCTTACCTGAACACGGATACGTGCCTGACCCTTAGGAACAACGGGATAGTAGAAACCGGTAACGAAGATACCCTGTTCCTGCATCTTGGCTGCATACTGCTGGCTCTTGGCTGCATCGTAGATCATCACAGCGCAGATAGCACTCCCGGAGGGTTTGCAGTCGAAGCCTTCTTCCTTCATGCGACGGAGGAAGTAGTCGGTGTTGGCATGGAGTTTATCCTGCAGCTCGTTGGTCTCGCTCATGAGGTCGAACATGCGGATACCAGCAGCTACGAGGCCAGGAGCCATGGAGTTGGAGAAGAGATAGGGACGGCTGCGCTGACGGAGCATGTCGATAATCTCTTTCTTACCAGTGGTGAAACCACCCATAGCGCCACCGAAGGCCTTGCCGAGGGTACCAGTGAGGATCTCTACTTTACCACGGAGGTTGTAACGCTCGGTAACACCGCGACCAGTCTTACCAACCACACCAGCACTATGGCTTTCGTCAACCATCACCATAGCATCGTACTTGTTGGCAAGCTCATAGATCTTGTCGAGAGGACAAACATTGCCGTCCATAGAGAACACACCGTCGGTAACGATAAGGCGGAAGCGGCACTTCTGAGCATCCTGGAGCTGTTTCTCAAGGTCGGCCATGTCGGCGTTGGCATAGCGGAAACGCTGTGCTTTGCAGAGACGTACACCGTCGATGATAGAAGCGTGGTTCAAAGAGTCGCTGATGATAGCGTCCTGATCGGTGAGGAGGGGTTCAAAAACACCACCATTGGCGTCGAAACAAGCGGCGTAGAGAATGGTGTCTTCGGTGCCGAAGAACTCAGCGATTTTCTTCTCAAGCGTTTTGTGAAGGTCCTGGCAGCCGCAAATGAAGCGAACAGAAGCCATACCATAGCCACGGGCATCCATACCATCTTTGGCAGCCTGGATAAGCTCGGGATTGTCGGCGAGGCCGAGGTAGTTGTTGGCACAGAAGTTGAGACACTTCTTACCTTTTACCATAATTTCGGCACCCTGAGCCGATTCGATGATGCGTTCATGCTTGTAAAGACCGGCAGCTTCGATGTCGGCAAGCTCTTTTTGGAGATGTTCTTGAAACTTAGTGTACATGACAATCAGTATTTTATTATATTATTTACATTATTAATTAATCAGCAAAGATACTATATTTTGTCGAAACGGCAGTTATTTTTCTTCGTTTTCTTTCTTTTATCACCAAAAACATTGGCAATCAACCCACTTGACTCCTATAGTGCAAAGTTTGTGTTGCAACAGCAAAAACACCACGTTTCCGACACAAAGGACGCTTGTTTTCCTCTCTTTGCCGCAACAGAAACAAATGATTGACAACAAAAAATAAAAAAAATTTGGCTGATATAAAAAAAGTTCGTATTTTTGCACCCGCATTCATAACAAAGGGGTATTAGCTCAGGTGGCTAGAGCGTTTGACTGGCAGTCAAAAGGTCATGAGTTCGACTCTCATATACTCCACAGAAGAGACCTTGGCGAAGGTCTCTTTTGTTTTATCCCCTTCTTTCGGAAACCGACCTGCTTCTATAGCCAAAACCTAGCTATAGGGCACTCGGCGGCAAGGTGTTTTTTTCGGTCTATCTCCACTGTTTCTCCACTGTATCTCCACTGTTTCTCCACTAAAGCGGGTGGAGACGCGCTGTAGGCACAGTGCACACACAATGCCAACCGAGGCCACAATGGCCGATAGCCATTGTCGCCAAAACAAGGGTTGGGCAAAGCCTCCTAAAAGTACAGGGGCCTACGGCCTACATGCTGGGAAAATCGTAGGCGTTGAGGTCGCGTGCCGTATCGGCCAGGATGATCTTCTCCACCTTAGAGCCGTTTTTCTGCAGCCACGAAGTCAAGGCCGATGCGGTGGCCATATCGTTCTGCTCACGGTTCATGGCATCCTTGGAGCGCATAGGGGGAACCACGATCACACGGGCACCCTGCTCCACCAAGTCGTCCAACCGAGGATGGATTATACCCTCGAACTCATCCATACGTGGCAGGGGATTCACACCATCATAATACTCGTAGGCACTCTGAGGGAAGCCGTGATGCGAACGCAGAAAGAGATCGTAGGAGGGCGAGATCACATTAAAACCTCTGCACACCAGGGCCAACAAGCCATCGGCCGAGAACTCTTCGGGTTTGAAAGCATTACCACGAGCAATATAGAGTTGAGGATGAAGTATGGATTGACGCATAAGATATATGTTTTCAGTGTATTAAACAATTGAAGGCTAAAATCTTTGATTTGCAAAGATACACTTTTTTCGCTTTGGGCGGTCGCGAGGACTACGTTTTTAAGAGATTGAGCATATTGCGGATGTCTATCAGCCGCAACAATATGCCCGCAGTTATGCATACAGCCATGGCCACTGCCATCCACTGCCACCACACGAGACCTGCCATCTGCAACAGCCTGTTGGTCGCCACCACCACGGCCGCATATCCGCCCAAGCGCAGCAGATAGCCCAGGCTTGGACGCAACGAGAAGATCTTCAAGGCCAGCACCATCTGGGCTATGGCCATGAAGCTCTGGGCAGCCAGACTGCTGACAGCCGACCCTACTGCCTGCCACCGAGGAATGAGCAGCATATTGAGCACCACATTGACTAGAATAGCCACCGAGGCAAAGATATTGAGCTGTCGGAGGCTTCCGTTGGCGGTGAGCAGGGTGCCGAAAATATAAGTGAACGAGATGGGCACGATGCCATAGATGAGTATCACGAAAACCTGAGAGATGGACTCAACCCCTTTGTTGTAAAGCACATCCATCAGAGACTGGCTCATGAAAGCAAAAGTCACTGCAGCGCCTACGGCAAAGACCATAAGGAAGGAGAAGGTCATCTGCGTGATAGAGCCCACCGTGCTGTCGGCATCGTTGCGTGGCTGGGCCACCACCTTGGAATAGACGGGCAGCAAGGGCACCGACACCAGGTAGGCTATCATAGTCAGCGCATCGAGCAAGCGAAAAGCGCTGGCATAGAGGCCCGACTGATAGTTGCCTTCGGCCTCGGGCAGCAGCCATTGCAGCAGCACAGGATCGAGTCGGTTGTAGCATGCCATCAGGAGCACCAGCAATGCAAAGGGGGCACTCTTTTTGAGTATGGACCACGCGAGGGCTTTCTGGAACCTGAGCCTACGGAAACCCACCTTGCCATGCAGGGCAACCATGGCTATGGCGAAGGTGATGAGATACGACACCGTCTGCGCATATACGAACCACTCTATGGGGAAGTCGGACCGACTGAAGATCAGCAATGCTCCGCAGATGACGATCATCAGCACCCTGTCGAGAATGGAGAAAAGGCTGTCTAATTTGAAAAGCAACAGGCCTTCGAAATTGGATCGCAGATATACGATCATCGAGTTGAGAAACTGATTGACCGACACGAAGAGCAACAGCCAAAACTGGCGCGACTGGTACCCCATGATCCATCCCACGGTGAAGGTCACCACCAGGTAGAGGGCAAAGAGGAGCATCTTGAGCGAGAAGATACCCGAGAGGTGCTTCTGGATAAGCACAGGGTGCTGGGCAATGTTGCGAGTATTGAAATTGGTAACGCCCAGATCGAGCAAGGTGTTGAAGATATAGGCCAGGTTGAATATGGCGAAATAGAGGCCGTACTGTTCGATGCCAACGGCATCTTGCACGCCCACCTCGATACCCAGTATCCAGAAAGGCTTGATGAGGATATTGAGCAGCAACACCCAGAAAAGGCCCGACAGCAGTTTCTTCTGTATGGATGCGTTCTCGGTCATTACCAATGCGATGGTTTTGTCGTTACGACAATGATAATGCACCCGCTACATACGCAGGCTCATACCTGCCTTGAGGGTATCCCACTTGAAGCTGAACACACTGTGCATCTCGGCCCCCATGCCAAAACCGCAACGGTCGCACACGCCAGCCGTCTTGCCTGTGCATTCGGCAAAGCGGGTGCCATCGTGAAGAATAAAGTTGGAGACCCAGCATTCTTTCTTGAAATCATTATCCTTCATCAACTTAAGGGCCGACACGGAATTCATGATAGGATAGCCCTGCTTCTTCAGTGCTATGATCTTGTCGATCACCTGGGCACGCACCGACCAGTCGAGAAACAGGTGCTCGGTGCCCTCGTAGGGGGTATGGAAGCTAAAGGAGATCATCTGTATGTTGGGGTTGTTTTTCACATAATGGATGGCCTCTTCAACATTGGTATAGTTGCGGTTGTTGATAGTCATATTCACACTCACGGCGGGGTGGCCGCATTCGGCAATATTCTTCTCAAGCCGGGCAAAGGCACCTTCGCCGCGAATATCGTCGTGCACAGCACCTATACCATCGAGGCTCACCCAGATGCTGTTGGCATGGCTGCCCTTGAAGGGGCGCTGGGCATTGGTGGTGATGGTGCAGCTGAAGAAGCCCATGGAGAGAGCCATATCGATGAGGTCGTCCACCGTCTTGCCATCCTGACGCCAAAGGGTAGGCTCGCCTCCTTCGAAATCGACGAAACGCGAACCCAAGTTGTAGGAATACTGCAGCTCTTCGCGAATCTGATCGATCGACTTCATAACGGGCTGCTGGTGCTCATAGATAGCACAATGTTTGCAGCCAAGGTTACACGCATTGGTGATGAAAAGTACCGTCTGCAAGGGATTTCTGCGTCCGAAGAAACGTGCTCTAACAAACCATAAACCGGTATAGCAAAGTTGTGATAGTTTCATTGTGTGTAGTTTATATATGGTCCAAAGCCGCTCTTCGTGCTATATTCTCCACATCGTAGTCGGCTTTTATTTTCTTCAATATCTTCTGCACGGTGGCCTCGAGGGGCTGGTCGGCCTCGTAGTTGGCAGGGAGGGCAAAGTTGGCTCTGTTTTCGCCCACAAGGCGCAGCGCCTGGGCTTGGGAATGATCGTCGTTGGCATAGACGGCAATGGAATGACCGCCATTGCTTTTCACCATCTTCATGCTAGGTATGTCGGTGCTGCCATCGCCGAAATAGATCATGCGGCGGAAAGGCACGGGGCGGTCCTCTTCGGGCATAAAGCTGTTGATCTTCTTGTTGTCGCTCACCTCGGGTATGCCCTTGTTGATCTTGAACAGAAACTGGGTCTTGGCAGTGTAATCCACAGCCACAGCTGGCCAGAAAGCCACGCCGTCAACATCGTAGAGATAGGAGCTGGCATAGATATTCTTGAAATGGTGGGCTATGGGAGTGCCCTCGATCATCTCCTTGAGTCCCGACGAGTTGATATAATGTTCCACCTTCAGTCCCAGCTGAGCACCGTAGCGGCCTATACGGTCGAACCAACCTTCCACACCAGGATACAAAACCACACGGGAACCCCACTGGCGAAACGACCCACGCCGCAATGAAAGATTGTTGGCCCGAGCACCCTGAAGCATCATATACATATAGCACAGGATGCCATTGGCATCGCTGGCTTCGGCCATCTGATTGTTTTTCTGCCAAAAGGTAGCAGCATCGATACCTGTGGCCTGAATGAAACCAAACTCCTGCATATTGCCTGGCGACAAGGTGCCATCAAAGTCGTACACCAAAGCCACACTGGGGGCTGAGTTCTTTGTTTGCAGTATGTTATCAGCGTTCATAGTATCTTGGTTGGAAATGCAAAAGTACAAAAAAAAGGGGACATCACTATATTTTTGTTCGCATATAAAATAATATGTGTAACTTTGCAACAACTAATACATATTGCCACATAGGAGACAAAAGCATAAAGCACAGTCTCTTGGCTTATATTATCTGAAACTGAAAACAAAGACTTCGAATAGTATGAATATTCTCCTCATCGGTTCAGGCGGTCGCGAACACGCCATAGCTTACAAACTTTCCCAAAGCATTTCCTGCGACACTCTTTTCATTGCCCCCGGCAATGCGGGTACTTCCGAATATGGTCGCAATGTTGACCTGAACGTCAACGACTTCGACGCCGTTAAAGACTTTATTCTCCACAACGAGGTAAGCCTCGTAGTGGTAGGTCCCGAAGCTCCCTTGGTGGCTGGTATCACCAATGCCATCAAAGCCGACCCACGGACGAACAAAGTGATGGTGATAGGTCCTTCGAAAGAAGGCGCTATGCTCGAAGGCAGCAAAGATTTCGCCAAAGCCTTCATGGAACGCCACGGCATACCCACCGCCAAATACCGCACCTTTACCTCCGACAACCTGCAAGAAGGCCTCGACTTCCTCACCACCCTCCAAGCACCCTACGTGCTCAAAGCCGACGGACTGGCAGCTGGCAAGGGTGTGCTGATTATCGACAATCTGGAGGAGGCACAGCAAGAGCTGCGTGCTATGCTCACCGAAGCCAAATTCGGAGAGGCATCGCGCAAAGTCGTTATCGAAGAGTTCCTCAGCGGTATTGAACTATCGGTATTCGTACTGACCGACGGTCACCACTACGTGCTTCTGCCTTCGGCCAAAGACTACAAACGTATAGGCGAAGGCGACACTGGCCTCAACACTGGCGGAATGGGTTCCATCAGTCCTGTGCCTTTTGCCGACAAAGAGTTCATGAAAAAGGTGGATCAACGCATCGTAGCCCCCACCGTGAAAGGCCTCTCGCGCGACCATATCGACTACTGTGGCTTCATTTTCGTAGGACTGATGAATGTGGACGGCGACCCCTACGTGATTGAATACAACGTCCGCATGGGCGACCCCGAAACCGAATCGGTAATGCCTCGCATCAAGAGCGACCTGGTAGAACTTTTGGTGTCGGCCGCCAACGGCAACCTCGCCAAAGCATCTATCGACATCGATCCCCGCACCGCCGTATGCGTGATGATGGTGGCCAAAGGCTATCCCGAAAAATACGAAAAAGGACAAGTGATCACAGATACCGAACTGGTGAAAGACAGCCTGGTGTTTCACTGCGGCACCCGTCTCAACGACCGCAACCAGGTGGTAACCAACGGAGGCCGAGTGATGTGTGTGACTACCCTGGCCGACAACCTTCCCAAGGCACTGCTGGCAAGCTATCAGAGTGCCGACTTGATCAAATGGGACGGCAAATATATGCGTCGCGATATTGGTCAGGATTTGCTCAAATACTTAGTAGAGAAATAATAAACACTACACATAGCATGAAGACTCGCTTCCATAGCTTACTGTTACTATTGCTGTTGCCTTGCATATTCTCTTGCAACGGCAGTCTCGACAATGCCGATACGCACCATCCTGTGAAGGTCAACATCATGGAGGTGGAAGCGGGTTCTTTTGCTCAAGCCTTTGAATACGCAGGTACTATCGAGGAGGCCTTCTCCAGCCCTATGAGTTTCACCACCAGCGGCCGAGTGACGGCCGTATATGTGAAAGAAGGCCAAAGGGTGAAGCAGGGACAACTGCTGGCACAGATAGACAACACTCGCGCACTCAGCGCCTACAATGCCGCCAAGGCCACCCTCGATCAGGCTCTCGACGGATATGAACGTGCACAGAAGGTGTATCAACAAGGCAGCCTCCCCGAGGTGAAATGGGTGGAGATACAGACACAGCTCAATCAAGCTCAGAGCCTTGCCGATATTGCCAAACAGCAACTCGACGACTGCAAGCTCTATGCTCCTGTGTCTGGTACCGTGGCCGACCGTCGCATAGAGGTAGGTGCCACAGTGGTAGCCTATCAGACGGTGATGAACCTGATAGGACTGGATGGTCTCTACGTGAAGATGAGTGTGCCCGAAGGCGACATCAACCAGATACCCCTCGGAAGCCACGCCAACGTTCAAGTGAGCGCATTGGGGGACAGCGTATTCTTCGATGCCGTACTTACCGAAAGCAACCCCAGTGCCGACCCGCTCTCGCACAGCTACCTGGTACGTATGCGTATCATGGGCAATACCCGCAAACTGCTGCCTGGCATGGTGTGCAAAACAATAGTTGAATCGAACAGAACCACCGCCCTGCAAAAGGGCGTAACCGTTCCCAACCGTGCCGTACAACTCGACAACGAAGGTGAGCGTTTCGTTTGGGTGGTGGAGCCCGACAGCACTGCCACTGTGCGTAAGGTTACCATTGGCGACCTCACAGACACGGGTGTCATCATCACCGACGGCCTCCATTCGGGCGACAAGGTGATCATCGACGGTATGCTCAAAGTGAGCAGCGGCACCAAAGTCACCTTCGACTAAGGTTGCCGACACAGGGCCGCCACAATCGGGGGCCGACCTGTCGCCGTAGATGCATCTGCCTTCGGAGTGCCTTCGTAAATCCTTCGGAGTGCCTTCGGCATGAAAACGTCGTTCAATCTTCAGGCAACCTCTAAAAATTAACTAACAATGAGATAAATGTACTAATTTTTCGTTATAGTATTGTACTTAGTGATGATGAAAAAATAACTTGGGACACTATAGTTTGACAACTTGACACGCTTTCTTCTCCGTTTTGCTTGCTCCGCTGCACAATCCTTACAGACCACTATCGAAGTCCACTGGACTTCTTCATCTTGTTGGATATTTTGAGCTTGTTCCTCAGTCACATAGCCCGCTATGCTCCTTCGTCTCAACTCCAAAATATCTCAACAATCTAAAGCAAAATCGTAACAATTTATTTTTTATCATCACTTCATCACGAGACCTATGGCAAAATACAAGATATAATACATCATGCGATCGGGACCTGATGGTAACATCATCGCCACACAAAAGGTTAGTGCATAAATATCTTTCGCCACATTAAAGGACAATCAAATGAAAAAACACGCAATCGTAATAGCCGCCCTACTTGCATTCCTGATGAGTGCTTGCAACAACACATCCGAGCAAAGCCCCATTGCCGAGAGCACCCCCGCCACCAAACAAGCCCTCGAGACTTGGAAAAACGACCACTTCGGCATGTTTATCCACTTTGGCATCTATTCCAAACTGGAAGGCATGTGGAAGGGCGAAAAGGTTCCTTTCTATGGCGAACAGATCATGAACCATGCCCGTATCCCTATTGAGGAATACGAAGCAGTAGCAAGAGAGTTCAACCCTGCCGATTTTGACGCCGACGAGATTGTATCGCTGGCTCAGAGTGCTGGAATGAAATACATTGTCATCACCACAAAGCATCACGATGGTTTCTGCATGTTCGATACCAAGACCACCGACTACGACATTGTGGATTTTACACCCTATGGCAAAGATGTGGTCGGACTGCTGGCCGATGCCTGCCACCGCAAAGGGATGAAACTGGGATTCTACTACTCTCTCCCCGACTGGCATTACCCCAAGGGTATCCCCCGACTGCTTCCCGACCCCAACACCAAATGCTGGGAACACGTAAATCAAGTGTATTCGCCTCTCGAGACAGTCAACCCCGAATTGGAAGAATACATCATCGCCCAAATCACTGAACTGCTTACCAACTATGGCGAGATCACTACCCTCTGGTTCGACATGGGCCTCATCACCCCCGAACAAAGCCGTAGATTTAGAGACACCGTGAAGAAACTGCAACCCAACTGTTTAATCAACGGACGCATTATGAACAACATGGGCGATTATATGACCCTTCCCGACAATGGCGACGTGGCTCAGTATGGCGATATCTACTGGGACAATCCCGCATCGCTCTATGGCACTTGGGGATATAAAAACTGGATCAACCGTCCACCTGTGGCACAACAGATTTCCACACAGCTCAATCGTCTTATGAGCACAGTGAGCCACGGAGGCGTGTTTCTTCTCAACATCGGTCCCGACGGCAACGGCCGTGTGATAGACTACGAGAAAGAGGTGCTGAACGGCATAGGCGAATTCCTCCGCAACCATCCCGATACCCTCAATGTCCTAAGTCAGCAATCAAGACAAAACACCAAGCCCAAGGTAGTAGAACCCGAAGGCGACAACTTCATCCTTACCCCTGCCAACGGACTCTTCCATGCAGCCCTCGACGGCACTGGATATATGAGTGTGGAGCCTCAGTCGTGGATCTCCTGGACGCTCCATACACCCCAAGATGGCGACTACGATGTTTTTGCGATCTACAATCCTCAAAACAATGACAAAGAGTATATTATAAAAAGCGAAAAACAGACTCTGCGTCAAGTGCTCCCAGGTGTTGACCGCATGGTACAGACCTGTTATATAGCGACCCTCCACCTTGATGCTGGCAACAACGATATTGTGCTCGATCAAGCCCAACGCTCACGTCCACTAGAGCCCCTTGGAATAGAACTCGAGCAGTTGCTGCTTCGTCGTCGATAAGGGAGCATCCTGTACGTCCAGATCCCTTTTGCCACCGCTTTGCCACCATGCAACGCGATGCAGTGCATACTATGCGCCGAAACAACCGATTTAAATAAAAAAAGCTGTACGTATCGTTTTTTTTATTATCTTTGCAGTTTCGGACGCATAGCGTCTTTAATAATTATATATAATATATGGAATTTAAACTGAATACTATAGAAGAAGCCATAGAAGATATCAAAAACGGCAAATTCATCATCGTTGTAGATGATGAGGACCGCGAGAATGAAGGTGATTTCATCATGGCTGCTGAAAAGATAACTCCCGAGCACGTCAACTTTATGCTCAAGAACGGACGTGGTGTTCTCTGTGCCCCTATCACCGAACAACGATGCAAAGAACTGAACCTCGACATGCAGGTTCACGACAACACTTCGCTGCTCGGCACTCCTTTCACCGTAACCGTTGACCTGCTTGGCAAAGGCTGCACCACTGGCGTTTCTATGTACGACCGTGCAATGACCATCAACGCATTGGCAGACCCCAACCTGAAACCCAACGACTTGGGCCGTCCCGGTCATATCAACCCACTGCGAGCTCGCGATGGCGGCGTGCTTGTAAGAGCTGGTCACACCGAGGCTGCTGTTGACCTTGCCCGCCTGGCTGGTCTCACCCCCGCTGGCGCTCTCATCGAGATCATCAACGACGATGGCACCATGGCACGCATGCCCCAGTTGCAAGAGGTAGCCAAGAAATTCGGACTTAAGATCGTAGCCATCAAAGACCTGATAGCCTACCGCCTGGCACACGAGACCTTCATCCACAAAGAGGAAGAAGTATCCCTGCCTACCGAGTGGGGCAACTTCAATCTGATAGCCTACACACAGCTCAACAACGGAGCCACCCACATGGTGCTCAAGAAAGGTGAATGGGAAGCCGACGAGCCCATCTTGGTGCGCGTGCATTCCAGCTGTGCTACTGGCGACATCTTCGGTTCGTGCCGTTGCGACTGTGGCGATCAGCTGCACCGCTCCATGGAACTCATAGAGAAAGAAGGCAAAGGCCTCATCGTATATATGAGCCAGGAAGGCCGTGGCATCGGTCTGGTAAACAAACTCAAGGCCTACCATCTGCAGGAGAAAGGCCTCGACACCGTTGACGCCAACCTCGAACTGGGCTTCAAAGCCGACGAGCGCGACTACGGCATCGGCGCACAGATACTCCGCGACCTCAACGTCCACAAGATGCGTCTCATGACCAACAACCCCGTGAAACGTACTGGTCTGGAAGGCTATGGTCTCGAAATCGTAGAGACTGTTCCCATCATAATTCAGCCCAACAAATACAATGAGCGTTACCTCAAAACCAAACAGGAACGCATGGGCCACAACCTCAATCTTGATAAATAACCACTCCACAAGAGAGGCTATCAACAACTAAAAATAAAAAGCGCAAGGTATGTACGACTTTGAAACAACCCTTTCGGGCATCGAATATAAGGTACGCCAGCTGGTGGACGAAAACCGCCAACTGAAAGAGGAACGTATCAAACTCAACGACCAGCGCGACGAACTTAAAGAAAAAGTAAGAAGCCAAGAAACAGAAATAAACGAACTCAAAGAAAAAATAAAAGTACTAAAACTAAGGAATACTCTGGAAGAAAAGGGCAATGCGGTAGATGTAAAACTTCGTATCAACCAAATGATACAATCCATCGACAAATGCTTATCCTTACTAAATAGAACCAACAATAAAACGGAACAGTAATCATGGATACAGAACAACTACAGGTAAAAGTCACCGTTCTCAGTCGTCAATTCACGCTCAAGGCCAATGCTGCCAACGAAGCCAGCATCCGTCAAGCTGCCGAACGCCTGGATTCCATGATCAGCACATTCCAAAAATCCTTCGGAAGCCGCGATATTGTTGATCCCGTGATAATGGCAGCCCTCAGCATTGGGGCTGAGCTGGAAAAACTGAAAGCCAACATGGCCTACAAGGACACCCAACTGGAAAGCAAAATGGAGGAGTTGAACACTATCTTAGACGATTACCTGCACCCCAACCAAAACAGTTTGTAAACTCAACACCATTTACAAACCGAGAAAGCTCATGGGTGGGTAGGTTGTATGGCTGAGACACCCGGCACTCAAATCCTTAATGCTCAGAGTTTACCATAACTCTCGGAGGGCGGGATGCAGGTTCTTTTTGATTCACTCTGATGGTTCTTCGACAGAGATTCCAAACAAAAAACTCTTTAATGTAATATGAATATATTATTTATTATCATCGGGCTCATTGTGGGCGCTGGCCTCGGCATTCTGGGGGCCAAGACAATAATGAGCAACAAACTCCTGGCCAGAGCCCAAGAAGTGCTGAAAGACGCCGAAGAGAAGGGCGAGATCATCAAGAAAGACAAAGAGCTCCAAGCCAAGGAGAAATTCCTCCAACTGAAGAGCGAGCACGACAAACAGTGCAGCAAACGCAACAATGAGCTGCAAGATCGCGAACAGAAACAGAAACAGCGCGAGCAAGCTTTCAACCAGAAACTGGAAGAACTGAAAAAGAAGAGCTCCGAGCTCAAAGCCGCCAACGACAAGCTGAATGCTGAAATAGAAAACCTTAATCGTCGCAACGCCGAGGTGGACCGCCGCAAAGAAGAGGTGGAGAAACTGCGTGAACAGAGCCTCGAACAACTCGAAACCATCGCCAACCTCAGCCAGGAAGAAGCCAAACAGCAACTGGTAGAGATGATGACCGAAGAGGCCAAAGCCGAAGCCGCCAACAGCATTATCGACATCGTTGAAGAGGCCAAGATCACTGCCAACGAACAGGCCAAGAAGATCGTGATCCAATCCATTCAGCGTACTGCTACCGAAAGCGCCGTAGAGAATACCGTATCCGTATTCAATCTTGAGAACGAAGAGGTGAAAGGCCGCATCATTGGTCGCGAGGGCCGCAACATACGCACTCTCGAAAACCTCACTGGCGTAGAGGTGATCATCGACGATTCGCCCGATGCTATCATCCTCTCGGGCTTCGACCCCGTGCGCCGCGAGATAGCCCGTCTGTCGCTCCACAAACTCGTCACCGACGGCCGTATCCACCCCGCCCGTATCGAAGAAGTGGTAGCCAAGACCCGCAAACAGATAGAACAAGAGATACTCGAGGTGGGCAAACGCACCTGTATCGACCTGGGTATCCACAATATGAACCATGAATTGGAACGCATGGTAGGACGTATGAAATACCGTTCGTCGTATGGCCAGAATCTTCTGCAGCACTCACGCGAAGTAGCCAACCTGGCAGCCACCATGGCCTCCGAACTGGGTCTGAATCCCAAACTGGCCAAACGCGCAGGTCTGCTCCACGATATAGGCAAAGTGCCCGACACCGAGCCAGAGCTGCCACATGCTATCCTTGGTATGAAGCTCGCCGAGAAGTTCAAAGAGCATCCCGACGTATGCAACGCCATCGGTGCCCACCACGACGAGATGGAGATGACCAGCCTCATAGCTCCCATCATCCAGGTATGCGACGCCATCTCGGGTGCACGTCCTGGTGCCCGTCGCGAGGTTGTGGAAGCCTACATCAACCGCTTGAACAAACTCGAAGAGATGGCCATGACCTATCCTGGCGTAGTGAAGACCTATGCCATCCAGGCAGGCCGCGAACTCCGCGTTATTGTTGGAGCCGACAAGATCGACGACAACGAGGCCAACAAGATTTCGTACGAGCTCTCTCGTCAGATCCAGAACGAGATGACCTATCCCGGCCAAATCAAAGTGACCGTAATCCGCGAGACCCGTGCTGTAAACTACGCAAAATAGACCTCACAATTCATATCATAGGCCGATGTCCTTCCTATCACTATGCAAGGCGTCGGCCCTTTTTGACGACTGAAAAGACATTATCGACGAAGGATTACACGCAGGCCCCAGCCATCAGCTGACAACGTGGCACTACGAATCCCAACGAAAAAAAACTAATACATACAGGCTATCATGATAGATCTCTTTGTACATTGGCATGCCGACCCTGTTATATTCCACATCGGGTCGTTCGGTCTGCGGTGGTATTCTATGGATTTCTTGCTGGCTTTTCTGCTCGGCTACTATTTCTTGAACAAGATGTTCAAGCAGGAGAATGTGAAGCAAGACTACTTAGACTCGCTTGTAATCTATGTATTTGCCGCCACTTTGGCAGGTGCCCGTCTGGGGCACTGCCTCTTCTACCAGCCCGACTATTTCCTCACCAGCGAACACTGGATAGAGATATTCCTGCCCATCGACATTCGCACAGGCCAATTCACTGGCTACGAAGGGCTGGCCAGCCATGGTGCCGCCATCGGCATTCTCATAGCCCTGTGGCTTTTCTACCGCAACAAAGGCATCAACCCCTTCTGGATGGTTGACCGCTTGGTGATAGTGGTAGCCCTCGGAGGCGCGTTCATACGCCTGGGCAACCTGATGAATTCAGAGATATATGGTGTTGAAACCTCGCTCCCTTGGGGTTTTATCTTTGAAAACAACCATGAAACGGTGCCCAAACATCCCACGCAGCTCTACGAATCGTTCTCCTACCTCATCATCTTCATCGTATGTATGCTCGCTTATCGTCATCGCAAAGGCCAGCTCCGTTCGGGCGTGATGTTCGGATGGTGGCTCATAGCCCTTTTCGGGGTGAGAATACTCATCGAGTTTGTGAAAGAAGAGCAGGTGGCTTTCGAGCAGGGCATGATACTCGACATGGGCCAATGGCTTTCCATGCCCTTCATCTTGCTTGGAATCTTGATGCTCACACTAGGCTATAGGCAGAAGCTGCCCCAGTCGGCCTTCATCGAGTCGCAGCTGAAGAAAGTCGAAGAAAAGGAAAAACAGAAAAAGAAACAAAAATAATAAAGAAATAAAAATATGAAGAAACTCATTCTCGTTCGTCACGGCGAAAGCCAGTGGAACAAACTCAACCTCTTTACCGGTTGGACCGATGTTGACCTTACCGAAAATGGTATTCGCGAAGCCTACGAGGCAGGCAAGCTGCTCAAAGCCGAAGGCTACCATCCCGCAGTATGCTTCACCTCTTATTTGAAACGTGCCGTGAAGACCCTCAACCAGATCCTCGACGCTATGGACATGGACTACCTGCCCGTACAGAAGAGCTGGCGCCTCAATGAAAAGAGCTATGGTGCTATCCAGGGCCTCAACAAGAGCGAGACTGCACAGAAATATGGCGACGACCAGGTGCTCCTGTGGCGCCGCAGTTTCGACGTACAGCCTCCCGCACTCGACATGCACGAAGAACGCAGCCCCCGCATGGACGCCCGCTACAACGAGCTTACCGACGAGGAAATCCCCCTCACCGAATCGCTCAAAGACACCATCGCCCGTCTGCTGCCCTACTACCGCGAGACCATCATCCCCGCACTGCAGGCCAACGAGCAGGTGATCATCGTAGCCCATGGCAACAGCCTCCGCGGTATCGTGAAGGAACTCAAGGGTATGAGCAACGAGGAGATTCTCAAAGTGAATATACCTACCGCTACACCCTACATTTTTGAATTTTCCGACGACCTGAAGCTTCAAAAAGACTATTATCTTGGCGACCAAGAGGCAATTCGTCAAAAAATAGAAGGCGTTGCTAATCAGGCTAAAAAGAAATAACAAAAGACTTTTTTTCTGCTTTTAGCTAAAAAAAATTTGCCATATCAAAAAAAGTGTGTACTTTTGCACTCGATTTCGCACGAGATATGGCGAATGCTGAAAGCAGCTACGGAGAGGTGGGTGAGTGGCTGAAACCAACAGTTTGCTAAACTGTCGTACTCGATTAGGGTACCGGGGGTTCGAATCCCCCCTTCTCCGCAAAAACCAGAAAGGTGACTCGGGATATAGCGTAGTCCGGTTATCGCGCCTGCTTTGGGAGCAGGAGGTCGCAAGTTCGAATCTTGCTATCCCGACTGGCGCAAAAAGTGGTAATTATAAGCTTACTTGTCGTAAGCTTTTTTTTTAAGAGATCATTGAAAAGGAAATAAAAGATGGTTCCGTAGCTCAGCTGGATAGAGCAACTGCCTTCTAAGCAGTAGGTAGTCCGTTCGAATCGCAGCGGAATCACCACTTTTTTTTCATATTTTTTGATTTAGTTGTTTTGGGACTTCAGTCAAATGACGGGAGTCCTTTTTTCGTGCCTTTGTGCATGCCCCATTGACAAGCATTGGAGCAGGGTCGGGTAGCACTTTTGGGCACTGCAAGACCACAGCAACTACAGTGCTTCTCCACTCGCTTTAGTGGAGAAACAGTGGAGAAACAGTGGAGAAACAGTGGAGAAAGGCCGTATGGAAGGGGGGCTTCCCCCATATCGCAGAGAACGACAGAAAGTATGAATCGAGTCACCCCGAAATGGGACTCTCGAAGTCGGCAAACAATCATCCGAAGCCACGGAGAACAGCCACCCATCGTCGTCCCAAAGGAGCACACCGACCATCAGTGCGGCACACGAAAGGCAGAAGACAGTACATGCGAAAGCATGCATACACGACGCAACAATGAGAGAGGCCTATAGGTTCCAAAACTGCCAGCTCAGGTCGGCCTGACGGTAAAGCATCTCCAGCCCATCTTTCACCGCAGCCCCCGCCCGCGCAGCCTGCTGCAAAAAAGGAGTGGGCGAAGGATTATAGACCAGGTCGTAGCAGAGGTGTTGCGAAGTGATGGGGGCATCCGACGGCAAGGGCGACAAGCCATCGTGCACCGTACCACGAGTGCCCACAGGGGTGGTGTTGACCACAATCTGGCATCGGCCCAGCCAATCGTTCACGCTGTCGTAACCTATCTGGAGGCTGCCGCAAGGCGTGCGGCTCACCAGCCTATATTCGATTCCAAGCTGCTGCAGAGCATACACCACAGCCTTCGACGCGCCACCAGTGCCCAACACAAGGGCCGCCCTGTGGCGGGCATGGAGCAGGGGCTTCAGCGTGGATAGGAAAGCAGGAGCGTCGGCATTGTGGCCCACCATCGCGAGGCTGGCCCCGTGGACCACCTTCACACAGTTCACCGCACCCACGGCCCGAGCCACATCGGTCAGCGAATGAAGCAGCGGGAGTATAGCCTCCTTGTAAGGGATAGTGACGTTGAAGCCCTCCCAATGGGCAGCCAAGGTATCGAGCCCGTCGAGCGTCGGCATAGGCGCCAAAAGGTAACGGCAATCAGCAAGGCCCTGCTCGCTAAAGAAACGCGAAAAATACTGCTGCGAGAATGAGTAGTCTATCTGTTTTCCAATCAGTGCAAAGGTACGCATACGTAGGCAATCATTACAAATGCAAAAATACAAAAATACAATGATACGACAATAAAAAAAACACGCGGTGCGTTATTAAAGGAAAAACATAAAACGGAGCAAGCCGCCCTATAGGCTGTCACGGTCACCACCCTATGGCGCCACTTGCCACCACACAACCAAACCACAGAAAAAAGAGAATATGAGCACACAAAACTTCGGCACATCGATCAAGCAGTTTTTCATGAGCAAGAGCAGCCTCTCCACAGTGATGGCTATCTGCATAATGCTGTGGGCCATGCTGGGGCTTACAGGAATGATAGAATACCTGTTCGAGTTGCACCGCCACCACCTGTCCGACACCATACTGCCATGGATAGCCATGTCGTCCGACATCACCGCGGTGCTCTACCATCCGTGGACCATAGTCAGCTACATGTTTGTACACCAGTCGCTTTTTCACCTGCTGTGGAATATGGTGATGCTCTATTTTGCAGGCACCATGGTGACCCACTACATGGGCGAACGCCGCATGCTGAAAATCTTTCTCTGGAGCGGAGTGGCAGGTGCCATGCTGTATCTGGGATGCTACAACATCTTCCCCGTGTTTCGCCACAGCACAAGCCAGCTCATAGGCTGTTCGGCCGGGGCACTGGGACTGTTTTTTGCCGCCGCCGCCCATAATCCCAACGAACCCGTGTCGATATGGCCCTTCCGTACACTGCGATTCCCCATGATAGGACTGGCCTTCATGTTTCTACTGCTCGACTTCCTCACCATACCCCGCGGCAACAGCGGCGGACATATAGCCCACATAGGAGGCTCCATCTGCGGATATCTCATGGTGTGGTGCCAACAACGGCAAGTGTTTGGCGGCGTGCAGCGATTCTTTGCCTCGCTGAAACCCAAGCCCAAGCAAAAGAAAAAACAACGCAACCCCCATATGGAAAGCCACCGCGGCGGCCGCCCGATGAGCGACGACGAATACAACCGTCGCCAAAAGGAAGAGCAAGCCCGCATCGACGCCATCCTCGATAAAATATCGGCCAGCGGCTACGCCTCGCTCACCAAAGAGGAAAAGGACACCCTCTTCAACTTCAAGACAAAGTAACATACCCAACGCAACAACTACGCGCCATGAAGCATTTGATACGAATAATACTGGTGATGCTAAACATAGCAGCCGCAGCCCTACTGATTTTTTCGACCATGGCTGGAGAGAAAGCGCCGTCGGAAAACATCATACCCTCCATGTTGAGCTACGGATACTTCGTATTGCTGGTGGTAAACATCGTGATCGTGATACTATGGCTGCTGGCAGGCAAATGGTATTTCCTCATCTCTACAGCAGCCATTGTGTCACGCATAAGTTTCGTATCGCTCTTTTTCCAAATAGGCAACGGCACGCTGGAGCCCCAAGGAGATACGGTGAAGGTGTTCAGTTTCAACGCACACCACTACGCTGGACAGAATATCAGCACCCCCAGCCAGCAGGCCGACCTGACGGATACCAACGCGCTGCAGTTTCTCGGTCTGCTGAAAGAATATACGCCCGACGTGCTCTGCCTGCAGGAATATCTGCCCTACACTTCCAATAAGCAGATCGTGCTGGCCGACAGCATGGAAGCCATGGGCTACCGCTACCACTGCTCAGCATGTCCTACCATGGGCCATTCGGCCACCATCTGCTGGTCTCGCTACCCGCTGATCAACCCAGTGTATATCGACTCCTCTTCCAAGCTGCAAGTCGATATGGTGAAAGACCTCGACACGCTGCGCATCTTCTGCCTACACCTCCACTCCTATAAACTCGACACCACCGACCTCCAAGAGATAGACCGCATATCGCACGGCAACGTGGACCGCGACGAGGCACTCGGCACCGCCAAGAAATTCAAACGCACCGTGCTGGCCCACGAGCAGGAATGGAACGTACTGAAGCCCCTCATCGAAGCATCGCCCTACCCCACCCTGGTGGCGGGCGACTTCAACGACACCCCTGCTTCCTACATCTACCAGCAGATGAAGCAGATACTCCAAGACAGCTACACCGAACGCGGCAAGGGTTTCTGCACCACCTATCATGGCTTCTTCCCCGACTTCCGCATCGACTATGTGCTCCACAACGATAGGCTGAAGACGCTGTCCTATCACCGCGAACGCTGCAACATATCCGACCACTACCCCCTCATCGTAGAGCTAGAGATAGGCCCCGCACGATAAACCATTCCGTCCAGACTCGAGCTCTTCGCAGCCCTACGGATTCCTCTATCGTAGCCCCGCACAGAGGGCAGATGCCGTATAGCACCACCCCCACGACGCCTTGAGGAAAAAGGCCGAAGCATAGCAAGCTTTTGTTGCTACAAAAACAAACGGATAGGGCTATATTTGCCCAACACAACCGCCATTCCATTTTTTTTCTTATCTTTGTACGTTGGTGTATAATACGCCAGAAAAAGATAAAAAACTATGGATGTGAAGATTAGCTATATTTTTCACAGTTGTTTTGTACTTGAAAACAACGATGTGGCAGTGGTGTACGACTATTGGAAAGATACACCAGAAGGCATGTTGCACAACATGCTCGAACACACCAACAAACAGATATACTTTGTTGTGTCGCATTTCCACGAAGACCACTTCAACCCCCAGATCCTCGATTGGAGAGACCGCCAGCTGCCATCGGGCAAACAGCCACGCTACCTTATCAGCTACGACACCGTGAAGCGTCGCCGCATAGACAAAGCCCTCCCCGACTGCATACTCCGTTTCGACGAAGTGTATCAAGATGAATATCTCAAAGTTACGGCGTTCCATTCCACCGACGTGGGCGTATGTACCGTCACCGAACTGCCCGACGGCACCACCGCCTACCATGCAGGCGACAATAACAACTGGTATTTCGACCAAGGTGAAGAGCACCTCAAAGTATCGGCCGACGAGATGGAAGGCCTCTACCTCTCCACCCTGCGCGACATCCGCAAGCTTTACCCATCCATACACCACGCCATGATCCCCGTGGATCCACGCCTCGCCAACCAAACACTGCGAGGCCCCCAGCAGTGGCTCTTCTACATCGAGACTCAGCACTGCTACCCCATGCATATATGGGAAGACACGGAAGCCACCAAACACAATATTGAACAACTGCAAGACATGTTTCCCCATACCCACTTCCACTATGAAGGACAACGGTAACAATGGGAGAAAAGCATATACAAATCAAGCAATAAAAAGACAATATCATGATAGAAACAGGAATAAAAGGTGAACACAAGCTCACCGTAACCGACGAACTGACAGCAGCCCATGTAGGCAGCGGACTGGCACGTGTTTTTGCCACTCCTATGATGATTGCCCTTATGGAAAACACCTGTGCCGAGAGCATAGCCCCACACTTGGAAGAAGGTCAAAGCACCGTGGGCACACACCTCGACATAGCCCATAGCGCAGCCACCCCCGTAGGAATGCAGGTGCGTTGCGAAAGCGAACTGGTAGAGATAGACCGTCGTCGCCTGGTATTCGAAGTAAAAGCCTTCGACGAGGTAGAGATGATAGGCTCGGGTCGCCACGAACGTTTCATCATCGACAGCGAAAAGTTCCAAAACAAAGTAAACAGCAAGAAAGAGAGACTATAATGGAGATAGCAGCCCTCGTATCAGGAGGCGTGGATAGCAGCGTTGTGGTGCACCTGCTCAAAGAGAGCGGATACGACCCCACTATCTTCTACATCCGCATAGGTATGGAAGACGAAGAGGGCTACATCGACTGCCCCGCCGAAGAAGACATAGAGATCACATCCTACATAGCACGCAAATACGGGTGCCGATTCGAAGAGGTGTCGCTCCATCAGGAGTATTGGGACAACGTGGTGAGCTATACCATCGACTCTGTACGCCGCGGTCTTACGCCCAACCCCGACATGATGTGCAACAAACTAATCAAGTTTGGCGCCTTCAACCAGCGGTGGGGTAAAGACTTCGACAAGATTGCCACAGGCCACTATGCCACCATCGACGTAGTTGACGGTACCCCTTTTATGGCCACCGCCAAAGACCCCGTGAAGGATCAGACCGACTTCCTCGCACAACTCAACTTTGCACAGATCAGCAAACTCATGTTCCCCATCGGCCACCTGATGAAAAGCGAAGTGAGAGCCATAGCCCAGCAAGCCGCACTCCCCAGCGCCACTCGCAAAGACAGTCAAGGCATCTGCTTTTTGGGCAAGATAAACTACAACGACTTCATCCGTCGCTATCTGGGCGAACGAGAGGGTAAGATCGTGGAACTAGAAACAGGAAAGATACTCGGCACCCACAAAGGCTATTGGTTCCACACCATAGGCCAACGCAAAGGACTCTACCTCAGTGGCGGTCCCTGGTTTGTTGTGAAGAAAGATATCGACGAAAACGTGCTTTATGTGTCCCAAGGCTATGACCCCGAGACGCAGTATGGCAACGTCATCAACCTCGCAGGCTTCCAGTATCTCTCCAAAGATATCTGGGGCGACTTCGACACCATCGACGTCAAATTCAAGATACGCCACACCCCAGAGTTCCATCAAGGCCACCTCACCCATATCGAAGGCGACCGCTATCGTATCGTATCCGACACCAAGATCCAGGGTATTGCCGCAGGGCAATACGGAGTGGTGTACGACAACGATGCTCACCTGGTGGTAGCCAGCGGCATGATCATATAAACCGAAGAGAGAACCAAAGAGAGAACAGCTTTTGATCACGATAGCACATCAACCATACGATTACGATACGACGGCAGTACAGCGATAGAACGACGGACCGATTCTACAAACGCAGAACAACGCGACATACGTTGCACTCAGACCAACCTAACGACCATCGAACAACAGTCTAACACAATGACATTCGAACAATATCTATATCTGCATGCAGGCATTATGATGGCATTCTTTTTCACATGTGCCCTCACCTGCTTCTTCGAGCACCGCACCAAGTTCCCCTATGGAAGCTACGAGCTGGTATGCATATCCTATATACTCATCTTTGTGCTGTACATACCCGCCCTCGAACCCTTGTGGAAATCCACTGCAGGCCGCATCATCCACGATCTGATCAATATAGCAGGCATACCCACACCCATGCTGGCGCTGACACGATTGTCGCACACACTGCCACGCATGAAAGTCAAAGCAGTACTATTTATCGCCGCCCCCTTTGCCCTCTACCCATTGTGCCACCACTTGATAGGGCTACGATGGCTCGATACAGCGTGCTTTGGATTGTTAATAATGACCGTTATCCTGTGGTGCATCTGGGTCATCCAGATGTCCAAAGCCTACAACAAAGCCATTCGTAACTATTTGTCCAACATCGAAGAGGTCGACATCGAATGGATCAACATCTGGGTTATCGTTCTCACCACCATGGTCATCTTTTGGTGCATACGCAACTGGGCCTCACCCGATACCAACATCACCCCAATCATCGACTACCTGTTGTACCTACCCGCCTTTATGCTTTTTGCCTTCTTTTATCGGCGCCACAAGTATCTCGACATCTGGAGTCTCATGGCCGAGCAGACCAATGTCGAAATACCTTTCACCCGCAATCAGGCACTCAAGATCGTCATCTCATCGCGCCGCGACCATCTGAACCGACAGGGCACCGACAGCAACAATGCCGACCACGAAGCGTACAACCCTGCCGCCATCACCTCGCCCACCAACCTTCACCGAGCCGCCACCAACGAGCGCATACGTCAAGGGTTGGCACGCCTTGAAGACCGCGACCCCTTCTACAAGCAAAGCGACCTTTCGGTACACGACCTTGCCAAGAAGCTCGAAACCAACCGCACCTATCTGGCCAACTTTTTCAAAGACAACGGCACCTCTTTCTACGAATACATAGAGAATCTGCGTATCACCGAAGCCGAACGCCTACTGAAAGAAGACTCCCTCATCAGCCTCAATGCCGTTTTGGTGAAATGCGGGTTTGGCTCACGCGCCACCTTCAATCGAGCCTTCGAACGACGCTTTGGTATGAAACCCTCCGAATACAGGAAGAATATCACCACAACGAGAAATACCGATTCACAAAACCAATAGCCCCACACGTCATGACCCAGTACGAGTTTTTACTTATGTCTTTCAGCTTCATTGCTGTATTCTTCTATACCAGCGCACTGCTCCACATCTTTGAATACGGTTTTCGCTTTCCATGCAACTACTACGAAGGCGTACTCTTCTATTGTGGCACATTGTATTTACTCTACCTGCCCGACATATCGATTTTCATAGAGCAATACAATGGGCTTGTAATACTACGTTCCATACTCAACAATCTGTGGATACCCATAGCCCTTTATGCCGCAATAAAGATCACGAAGATAAAAATCGAACCCTATTATCTGTTTCTCACCAGCATCACCCTTCCCCTTGTGATCTACAGCATCACCTGCAACATAGCGAGCCTCCCACCCCTGCTGAGTCACATCATCCTCACCATCAATGTTGCCATCTACTTCTATTGGGGATACTACTCCAACAAAATCGTTGAAGACCAAGACATTTCCGACAACGGCAAAGAGTTCAACTGGATAAGGAAATGGACCTACAATCTTGCCATTATCCTCACCATCTGGAGTGTGCACCGCATATTTTTCCCCTACCAATGGTTTGGTTTCCTCATCGATGTCTTCATCTACCTTCCTGCCATTCTCATCTTCGATAACCGCTACAACCAAATACTGAAGAAAGCCTCCAGCGAAAAAGACACAATAACCCTATGCCTCACCGACGACACTATCATGGCCGACAAGACCCCGACCGACATCGCCGTCAATGCAGTAATCATAGAAGACACAGACTACATTCCCGACAATACATTGTATCAAAGCATTCAAAAAAAACTCGAGGCCTTGGAACGCAAAGGCAAGTTCTACCTCAAATCCACGCTCTCCATCACCGAGCTTGCCGACAAGCTCGACACCAACCGCACCTACCTCAGCCTCTACTTCAGTGCACGCAACACCTCCTTTTCGGAATACATAGAGAAGCTCCGCGTAGATCACTCCATAGAGCTGATGAAGACCGAGCCATCATCCACCAATATCGATATCATATCCACCCGCAGCGGCTTCGGTTCGCGATCCACCTACTACAAAGCCTTTGCCAAACGCTATGGCACCACACCCAACAAATACAGAGAGAGATTCAAATAAAGGCACCCCGCATAAAAAAAGACACCCCGTCGAGAAAGGACGGGGTGCATAAATACATCATGTGAAATAGTAAGCACGCCATAATAACGTAAAACATCTTGTTTTCTTATATCGGAGACTATCTTTTTTCAAAACACCCACGCCGCAGCCCCACCGCAACCAATACCACCCACAGCCGTTTATGACAGCACACAACAAGCATTTATATCATCTCGCCACAGCCATAATCATACTATCCCAGCTCATCCTTGTCGGCTGTGCCAAACAAGGCTACCCCTCGGGTGGCCCCAAAGACACCACCCCACCCCAAGTGGTGCAGACCACCCCTGCCGACAATACGCTCTACTTCGACCAGCACCAATTCGCCATACTCTTCGACGAATATGTGGTGCTCAAAGATGCCGACAACAACATCCTCGTGTCGCCACCCATGGACCCCAAGCCCACCTATACCATCAAAGGGCGAAGTCTCATAGTCAAGCTCTCGGACACGCTCCAACCCAACACCACCTATCTCTTCCAGTTTCAAGACGCCATAGCCGACTTCAACGAAGGCAATCTCCTGCCCCAACACAGCTACGCCTTCTCCACTGGTGCCACCATCGACAGCCTCACCCTCGAAGGCCTCGTAGTCGATGCCTTCACCCAGCAGCCACGCGAAGACCCCGTCACCGTGATGGCCTACCGGGCCGACACCCTCGATCCCGTGGCCGACAGCATGGCCTACCGCATGGCACCTGCCTATATCACCCGTTGCGACAAGCAAGGCCATTTCACCCTGAGCCACCTCGACAGCGGCTCCTTTTGGCTCATAGCACTGATCGACAACAATAAGAACAATCGCCTCGACCACGGCGAGCCCATGGCCTTCCTCTCCTCGGCCGTAGCCTCGCATACCGCCCTGCCCGACAGCGTCCGCAGCGCCACCCCCATGCTGCATATGAACCTCTTCGACACCGAGCAACCCGCTCAGCGCATACTCAGTGCCACCATGCCCACAGCAGGCACCGCCGTCATAGTCACCCAGCAGCCTATGGCCCAGCCCATGGTCGAAGCACGCCAACAATCGCTGCAACAGCACCTCAACACCCGTGGCGACACCCTCACCCTCTGGGCCGCCAAACCCACCGACTCCCTGTACCTGGTGGTACACGACACCACCGGCATCCACGACACCCTGCGTCTAGCAGCAGCCAAAAACACCAAGAGCGCCAAGCTCACCCCAGCACAGCAACCCAAAACCAACACCCTTGTGCTCACACCATCCTTCAAGAATCAGCACCCCTACTACCAGCCATTCACCTTCGCCAGCTCCACACCCCTTGCCACACGTAGGGCCGACAGCTGCATCACCTGTCTCGATGCCGACTCCGTGCTCCACCAAGGCATAAGCCTATCCATCGACAGCACAGGCCTCACCGCACAGATGATCTTCGACAGCACCTTCCATCCCCAGGCAGGTGCCGCCTACACATTCACCCTTCTACCCAACAAGCTCACCGACATCTGGGACCGCAACAACGACACCCTCGTTGTCGCCACCACCCTCAGCAATGCCACAGACTATGGCACCCTGCACCTCACACTCACCATCAACACCGACAGCATACACAGTCCTGTGATCATAGAGCTGCTCGACAGCAAAAATACCGTCCTGTCATCATTCACCGCCTTCAACACCACCACCCACCTCTTCCCCCACCTCGAAGCAGGCACCTACCGACTGCGTGCCACCATCGATGCCAATGCCAACGGCCATTGGGATGCAGGAACGTACACCCAGGGGCAGCAGCCCGAGACTGTACGCTATTTCCACAAAACGCTCACCCTCCGCGCCAACTGGGATTTCGAAGAGCAGTGGGACCTCAGTGCCAAACATACCATCCCCCAGTCCCGTCGCAGCTTCGGAGCCACCGAGTGACACACCGCCACTGCAACACCCCCAATATCTGAAACACCAACCTATCACTACGCCATACCTCTGCCCATGCTGCACGTTCCCCATCTCCAATGCCATGCCTCCACACTGCTTGTGACCCAACAAGGCACACAGCTCTGCGCCTTCTATGCCGGTCCCCACGAAGGGCACCCCGAGGTGGCCATCTACCTGAGCCGACGGGAACCCCACGGCACCTGGTGCCAGCCCAGCAAAGTGGCCGACGGCAGCAACTTGCAAGGGCAGCAGCCCTGCTGGAATCCAGTACTCTTCCAAAACCAGCAAGGACAGATAGTCCTTTTTTTCAAGACAGGCCACTCCGTAGCCCAATGGGAAGGATGGTATTCGCTTTCCTACGACGACGGCCACACCTGGACCCCCAAGGCCCCGCTGCCCCAAGGCATCATCGCCCCCACGAAAAACAAACCCCTCATGATAGGCAGCCGCCTGCTGTGCCCCTCCAGCAACGAGCAGGGCGACTGGCACATCCGTTTTGAATACACCGACAACGGAGGCCTCACCTGGGGCCACACCCCCTTCGTAGCCTCCAAACAGCTTCAGGTCATACAGCCCTCGGTTGTACAACTATCCGACGGCACCCTCATGGCCCTATGCCGCTCGCGCAACGGAAGCCTCGCCACCACTCGCAGCACCGACCACGGCACCTCATGGGAACCGCTCAGCCTCACCTCCATGCCCAATCCCAACAGCGGCATAGACCTCTGCACACTGGCCGACGGCACCCTCATACTGGCATGCAACCCCACCACCCAAGGGCGCAGCCCGCTTGTGCTCTTCAAGTCGGCCGACCACGGTTCCACATGGCAAAGCCTCTGCACGCTCGAGACCGACCCCGACGGCGAATATTCCTATCCTGCCATCGTAGCCCTCAACCACGACACCGTGCTCGTATCCTATACCTACCGCCGACAAGCCATCAAGATTGTAGCCATCAGCTGCCGTTAGAAAAATATACACTATT
>JAZUDW010000021.1:0-38077 GCA_045639845.1 Bacteroidales bacterium | reverse complement strand
TGGAGGAATTTGTTTTTCGTCCCAAAACATTTTACGTGAAAATTGATCAATTCGGACAAAGACATCCTTTTTTCTTGCCTCACTACAGCCCCAAAAACAAAAATGACAACGGATAGATCTTTCCAAAATGCATGTAAAAAGGCGTCGATACCAAGTATCGGCGCCAAGCATATTGATATGTGTACAGTGTTCAGTGGACCGTAATCAGTGACAGTGATTCGACAAATGTATTTACAAGGTGGTATAGTCCGATCTCTGATCACATTATTTCAAATCACCAATCACTGATCTCCGATCACTAATCACTATTATATATTGAAATAAATATCCAATTCATGGCAATTATTGTTTGCATGAAACATGCAAATCTTCATTTATGCCTTCGAAACGCAAAATAAATGGCGAATTATTCCGCGATTTGAAATGCGTTTCTTTGTATTTAACCTTAATATGTGTGGAATTCCTGCCCTTACGACAATTTCGAAGAATAATATCCATCTATGATGATCATACGAAAGGTTGAGGTCTTTCTCGTTGGAACCACCTTCCGGTACTGATGTTTGGGCAAATACTTGGGTACCGAAGTCTGCGAGGACTCACAGATATTACAACTGCTCATACTAAAAAAAAACGTAGTCTCTTGGATTTGGAGGTCAGCCTATAAGTCGGCAGACAATCTCGAGTCCTACTCCATCAAATTCACCAATTACCCCAAAATGTGTGGAAACCGATACACTTAAAATAAAAGGAAATGGCACCTGCGATTATTCAATCAAAACAATCCGACTACAGCGACACCTGCTTCGCTGTCTGCAACTTGTCCAACCATAATACTCCCTATCTCTTTGCTCGATGGCGAATTCGTTTCTCCTCCCACCGATTCTTTGTCGTAGGTTCTAGGATCCATATTGGTAAGCCCACTTAACTTTTGCCCACAAAGAGTAATCGTTGTCAGCGAGGGCATCGTTGTTCATTTGTCAGCTACAATCATCGGAGGGCACCAAACAATCGTGAATTCCAAATTCATTCGTGATAGTAATAACTAAAAGGAGACAAACACGAACGTCATAACGTACTTTCACACACCACATAACTCGTTGATAATATACATTCTCCCAAACAAACAACACAAAAAGATACAGAAAACAGCATTGAAATAAAAAAGAATTGAGTATCTTTGCAAACTGAAATCAAGTGAGAGTCGGCCGAAACAGACGCTTCGACTAACACCTATAAATAATTAAAAACAAACCCTAGACACCCTATGAACAGTTTTCTTTACGACATCCCGACCAAAGTGTATTTTGGAGAAAACCAACTCTGCCATCTTGGCGAAGAACTTAACAAATACGGCAAACGTGTGTTGCTAACTTACGGAGGCGGATCTATCAAACGCAGTGGCCTTTACGATGCAGTAATGGCCGAATGCAAAAAAGCAGGATTGGAAGTCTTTGAGCTCAATGGTATCGAGCCCAATCCTCGCATAGACTCCGTTCGTCGCGGAGCACAAATGTGCAAAGAACATAAGATCGACGTTCTGCTAGCCGTAGGCGGTGGTTCTACTATCGATGCCACCAAATTTATGGCCGCAGGAGCCCTCGTGGACCACGACCCCTGGCTCTTTATGGACAGCCACCATGCACCCATAGAGGACGCACTGCCTATCATCACAGTACTCACCCTCAGCGCTACCGGCTCCGAGATGGACACCGCAGGTGTGATCAGCAACCCCGAGACCAACGACAAATTCGGCCGTTTGGCTCGTCCTCTGCTTCCTCGCGTTTCGTTCCTCGACCCTACCAACACTTATACCGTGAGCCGTTACCAAACCGCTTGCGGTGCTGCCGACATGATGTCGCACATCATCGAAGTGTATTTCAACATGAACAAAGACCTCTTCATGCTCGACTGCTTCATGGAAGGATTGATGAAGACGATTGTTCGATATGCACCTATAGCCATGAACGATCCCGAAAACTACGAGGCCCGTGCAAACTTGATGTGGACCTCTTCTTGGGCTATCAACGGCTTTATTGACGGAGGGAAAAGCCAAGGATGGAGCTGCCACCCTATGGAACACGAACTCAGTGCTTTCTACGACATCACTCATGGACTCGGGCTGGCCATACTGACCCCCCGTTGGATGGAATACTGTTTAGACGAGACCACTGTAGGCAAATATGTGCAATTTGCAACCAACGTATTTGGAATTTCCCCTGAAGGCGACCCCATGTTCATTGCTAGGAAAGGTATCGAATGTCTCTCGAAGTTTCTTTTTGAGACGCTAGAACTCAAGAGCACCCTTACCGACCTCAACATCGGCAAAGAACACTTCGATATTATGGCAAAGAAAGCAAGTGCTTGCGGCGCCCTTTACGGCTTCAAGCCTCTCCAGCCTGCAGACATTGAAAAGATCTACACCATGTGCCTGTAATATCAATAGATCATACAGAAGGAAGGTTGATTCTGAATGCGAATTATTTCGCAGCAGAGTCAACCTTTGCTTTACCCTCATCTTTCATAGACACTCGTCTATCTGCATAGAATGATCCCGCGGTGACTATTCTTGGTGGGACATTTTTAGCACGGCCCAAAGTGAGTGAAAAATCCAGCATTACTTTTTGGCATATCAAACATATTATTATCCTATCAAGTTCCAAAACTTTCGTATCTTTGCTTTTTGGTGCAAACAAGCACTTTTATAATAAAATATTGAAACATATAATAATAATACCGTGGTCATAATGCAAGACCGCAACAAAAACTAAGTAATTACTATGGAACAGCAACTTTTAGTATATAACACACTTACTCGTAGTAAAGAGCTCTTCAAACCTCTTTCTCCCAATCATGTGGGTATGTATGTGTGCGGCCCCACCGTCTATGGCGATGGTCACTTAGGCCACGCTCGTCCTGCCATTACCTTCGACGTTGTATTTCGTTACCTTAGACATCTGGGATACAAAGTACGCTATGTCCGCAACATTACCGACGTAGGGCACCTTGAGCACGATGCAGACGAAGGCGAAGACAAGATTGCCAAGAAAGCCCGCCTTGAGCAACTCGAGCCCATGGAGGTGGCACAATACTACACCAACCGATACCATGCAGCCATGGATGCGCTCAATGTATTGAGGCCTAGTATTGAGCCTCACGCTTCCGGCCATATTATAGAGCAGATAGAATTGGTACAAAAGATCCTCGACGCCGGATTCGCCTACGAGAGCAACGGTTCTGTATATTTCGATGTGCGTAAATACCATGAAGCAACCAAGAAATACGGGGTACTCTCTGGACGTGTGATAGATGAGATGCTTTCCACCACTCGCGAGCTCGATGGTCAGAATGAGAAACGAGAAACGGCCGACTTTGCTCTCTGGAAAAAAGCAGCGCCTGAGCATATCATGCGTTGGAACTCACCTTGGAGCGTCGGATTCCCTGGTTGGCACACTGAATGCACTGCCATGGGCACAAAATACCTGGGCGAGACATTCGACATTCATGGCGGCGGCATGGATCTCATGTTCCCCCATCACGAATCAGAGATAGCCCAACAGATGGCAGTGACCGGCCACGGCCCCTGCAAATACTGGATGCACAACAATATGATTACCATTGAAGGGCAAAAGATGGGCAAGAGCCTTGGCAACTTCATCACCCTTGACGAGTTCTTTACTGGCAATCATTCCAAACTGCAGCAAGCCTATAGTCCAATGACTATCCGTTTCTTTATACTTCAAGCTCACTACCGTTCCACTGTTGACTTCAGCAACGAAGCCCTTATGGGTGCAGAAAAAGGCATGCAACGCCTTATGCAAGCATACAAGACGCTCAAGGGCCTACAGCCTGCAAAAGCATCTTCAATAGAGGTGGGAGGATTCCGTCAGAAATGCTACGATGCCATGAACGACGATTTCAATACACCTATCGTCATCTCCTATTTCTTCGACATCGCCAAAATCATCAACACCGTCAACGACCATAAGGCTACTCTTACCCAAAGCGACATCGACGAGCTTCGCGGCCTCTTTGACACTTTCTTCTTCCAGATTCTCGGCATGAAAGACGAAGCCAACGGCAACAACACCCAAGTAATTGATGGCCTCATGCAGATGATCCTCGATGTACGTGCACAAGCCAAAGCCAACAAAGATTGGGCTACCAGCGATAAAATTCGCGATTCACTCTCAGCTCTCGGCATTGCTGTCAAAGACGGCAAAGATGGTGCAACATGGGAAATGAAATAATTTATTTATCACAACAACTAGCAATTACTATGAACGTAGATTACAAAGAACGCATTGATGCCATCATCAACGATCTTGGCAACGTTACTGACCTCAACATTAAAAAGGATATACTCAACTACATGATGATGGAGTCCATCTTTCTCCTAGACCAACTGGAAGACGAACTGCGCATCGATGAAAGTTCCCGCAACTTCTAACCATGATTCAAGGCGACTTCCAAACTCATCTATACCATGGAATGGAAGTCGCCTTCATTCTTCTCACCACAATATCATGCGACAAACATTTGTCCGTTGGAGAATCATCGCAACGCTTCTTATTGCCATCTCTGCATTAGGAGGTTGCTCTGGTGGCTACTCCTTTACAGGAGCATCAATACCACCCGATGCAAAAACCATATCGGTAACAACATTTCCCAACTATGCTTCTACTGTGAACCCACAACTCAGCCAGAAGCTCACCGACGAACTGCGCAACATGTTCCAATCACAGACCAACCTCACTGTAGTTAACGGAGAAGCCGACATGGAGGTATCTGGTGAGATCAACGGATACAGCACCCGAGCCTCTGCACTGACTTCGGGCGACGATGTGTCAATGAACAGGCTCACTATTACCATCAAAGTCAAATTCACAAACAAATACGACGAGAAGGCCAACTACGAACAGCAATTCAGCCGTTATCGAGATTACAACGCCACCCTCAACTTCTCGTCTGTAGAGAATGGTCTAATGGGGGAAATTGTCACAGAATTGTGCGAAGATGTATTCAACAAAGCCGTGGTCAACTGGTAACAAACAATGAAACGGCATAACACCACCACCTACTTTGGATGGTTACTCACTGCAGTATCCTTCATCATCTATCGGCTAACAATGGCTCCTACCGTTAGTTTTTGGGACTGTGGCGAATTCATAGCCACAAACCACAAACTCATGATTGGACATCCACCAGGAGCCCCACTCTACCAACTTATTGCACACCTTTTCACCCTCCTAGCCTCATCTCCTGAGAAGATAGCCTTTTGGAGCAATATGACATCGGTAGTATCGGCTTCAGTTACCGTAGGCTTCTTATACTGGACGCTCATACACCTAACAGATCATTTCATACACAACGAAAACACCTCATGGAAGCACCATCTAGCAGCCGCAGTAGGTGCACTAAGCTATTGTGTGTGCGACACGGCTTGGTTTTCAGCTGTAGAAAGCGAAGTGTATGCTATGTCCATGCTCGTATCATCCACCATAGTGTGGGCTTCGGTGCGTTGGTACCAATGCGCAACACCTCAACAAGGATACCGATGGATTCTGCTCATCGCACTGCTTGGTGGCATGGCCCCCTGCATCCACCTAATGTCATTGCTGGCCCTACCCTATTTGGCCGTGCTACTATTGTTCAAAAAACATAACGACCACAAACAAGGCCAATCTCGCCATTGGATATTGCCTACAATACCTATAGCTTCTATTATGCTCATCATTGGTCTTTCGCCAATGATAATCATCCCTCTACGAGCAGATAACAGAATGCCGATTAACGAGGGCGATCCCAGTACATTCCAGAACTTTCGTTCATATCTGAGTCGCGATCAATATGAAAAATCACCTTTAGTCTATCCACGTATATGGCGACAACGAGCTAACGATGCCACCTATTACCGTTATTGGAGTGGGAACCACGGCCATTATCATACAGCCGATGGTACTGAAGTTTACGACCCTAATTTTATCGACAACCTACAGTTTTTTTCTTCATATCAGCTCCAATACATGTATCTACGCTATTTCTTTTGGAACTTTTGCGGACGATACAACGACAGAATGGGTCTTGGCTCTTTGCAGAATGGACAATTTATTGTCGGGATCCCGCCCATAGATCGACTGCTGGTAGGCACAGGACAATGGCAACCACGTGACGCAATGCATAGAGAGCGACAAAGTCATACTTGTTATTTTCTACTGCCACTGATATTAGGTATTTGGGGTCTGATATATAACTATCGACACAGAGCCGGATTCTGGTCAAACACTACCCTATTCCTTCTATCAAGTATAGGTCTGGCAATATATCTGAACATGCCATGCTACCAACCACGCGAACGGGATTATGCCTTTGTACTATCATTCTATGCATGGTGTTTATGGATTGGCATTGGAACTTTGGCATTTATCCAATGGGCATCCCACAAACACATTCCTAAAATCCTTATATACACCATTTCGCTAGCCGTACCCGCATTGATGGCAGCACAGAATTATCCCAGCCATAATCGACGACACAACCAAGTAGCTCGCAACACAGCTTGGAACACACTTAACTCTTGCGAAAAGAATGCAATTCTTTTCTGCGTAGGAGACAATGACACATTCCCTCTGTGGTATCTGCAACAAGTGGAAGGTATTCGCACGGATGTTCAAATCGTCAACACAAGTTTAATCAGTACTAGATGGTATTCAAAACAGATAGCCAACCAACTAGCCCAACAGGGTTCTAAGCTCCTGGTTGCCGACAGCAATGGACTTGTACCGATTGGGGTACGAGCCTTCGAAGAGATCATTCTCAGTAGCGGTGCATTGACTGACAGTAGTGCCCTCCGCCCAATATATCTGACCCCTTACGCTTTCAACGAGTTTCGTGAACACTTCAAACAACATCTACAACTCACCGGCATTGCATACCGACTCGGTCCCTACTCTTCCGATACCGTAGCCTGCGAAGAATTTCTCAATCATTTGAACAATCACTTTGTTTTCACCCCCGTTGACCACTTCATTGACTACACATCACAAAAGTTCGTTGAAGAACAATTGCGTAACGTTATCATATTATCGAACAATCTAGTAGATAAGAATCAGAAAGAGGCTGCCTATCAAGCACTCCACACTGCCTTTGATTCCGTACAACTCGAGTGTATCAACGACCCAACACTACTATTGTCATACTCTCATCTTCTCTCTCTTTGCAACAGAGAGAAGGAATCTCAAGACCTAAAGACCTACCTCTGTCATCGGATTTCGATTCAGCAACGATACTACAATACATTAAGCAATACCAACCGCACCTTTATCCCATATACCTTGCGTCCCATACAAGAAGTAGCAACCGTTCTCGAGGAACAAGGAGACTAACCCAACAAGATACTAATAATGCGCCACTGTGACTATATCAGTCAATCAATGGCGCATTATTGATATAAATAGAGTGTAAAGAGATATTATAACTCTATAGTCATTTCATTTTCTTTTGCCAGACGGCGAAGATTGATAATTGCGTAACGCATGCGTCCCAAAGCAGTATTGATGCTCACACCCGTACGCTCTGCAATTTCCTTAAAGTCGAGTTTGCCATAATGACGCATTATCACCACACGGCGCTGTTCTGGAGGCAGCATCTTTATTAGCATACGGATATTTTTAGAAGTTTGCTTACGTATAATGGCTCGTTCTGCATTATCCTCATGAACCTTGATAGTATCCACAAGATCAGCATCTGGGCGATTGGGGATTATCGGCATTTTATTAAGATGACGGTAATGATCAACAATAAGGTTATGAGCGATACGCATCACCCAATGAATGAATTTATTCTCATCTTTATACAGACCAGAATTAATAGTATAAATAACTTTAAAGAAAGTATCTTGAAAAATATCATCACATACATCTTTGTCTTTTACAACAGAAAAGATGTAACTATATACTTTATTTTGATATCTCTCAAGAAGGATATCAAAGCACGATGCATCACCGCTTTTATAGCCTAAAATCAACTCATTGTCACTGAGTGTACATGTAGTAGCATTCATTTTGTCCAATGTTTTGGGGGTTCTAACTGATAGCAGTGTTTCGATAAGCGTGCTTTTTAGTTTGACATATTATTTATTTCGTCGGCAAAGATACGCATTTTTTTCCATTCCGCAACCAAACTACGGATTTTTTTTGATTTTAGTATGTATCACTTCAGAATATAATGTTAAAAAACAAGTTTTTAACAATTAGAGGAAACCCTATTCTTTTTTAAGGGTTTAACATCTTTCCATCAAAGAAAGTACCTCGGAGACCTTGTCTTCAAGCGTTTTTTGCCCATCAATCCAATGAATGACCACTCCATTGCGTTCCATACGACGGAACCATGTCATCTGCCGCTTAGAAAAGCGTCGGATATCTGTATATAGGTTGTCAAACATCTCTTGATAAGTGCACTGATTTAGCAAAAAGCGGGTGATATGTTTATATTCCAAGCCATACCGAAGCAACCTCTCTTCTGGAACGCCTTCATTCAAAAGTCTTTGAACCTCATCTACCATACCTTCATCAAAACGTTGTTTGAGGCGAGTTCCTATTCTTTCTACAACTACAGGACGAGGATATGTCACACCAATCACTAGATGACGCATTGGCGGCAAGACAACATACTTCTCCGGATTCCTGATCGCGAATTCTTGGATTTCGAGAGCTCGGACCAGACGATCACGATCTTCAGTATCGGTATGATTGTGCAGTTTCACCAACGAAGCCAAACGTGCTGTTAGTTCTTCATCAGTAAAGGATTCCAAACTCTTCCTGTAGGCTTCATCGATGGGAGCAACAGCCAAACGATAGCTACGCACTATTGACTCGATATATAGTCCCGTACCGCCACACAATATGGGCTGGTGACCAGAATTAATAATATTATTGAAGGCCGCCACAAAATCATTCTGAAAATGATAAACATTGTATTCAAAGCCGGCAGGATGAATATCGATAAGATGATAGGGAATCTGAACATCATGAATATAGTAATCATCCAAATCTTTACCAGTACCCAAATCCATTCCACGAAACACCTGTCGAGAGTCTGCACTTATTATCTCACCATTTATACGATAAGCCAACTCGGCTGCCAGAGACGTTTTTCCACAAGCCGTAGGGCCCGTGATTGTAAGAAGAATGGGGGCCTCTTTTTTTAAGAGGTCCCCTTCATTCATTTGTTTATCGGATAACAAAGATGTCACTTATCAGTCCTTAAACGTTAGTTTACCACGTTGCTTATCGAAGTCGTATGCACCGAATTCATTCAAACCTTCACGATTAATGATAAATTTGTAGTCGATACCTTTGACAACGACAACCTCAACATTTTTCACATGTTTCTGGCCAATCTGCATTTCTTTGAAGATAATGGTGGCCTTGTCAAGAATATTACCTTCGGGATCGAATGCATTGTCACGATCGGGGAAATCTTCTTTATTGATACGACGTTGATAAAGGAAATTCATAGCCTCTTCCCACGAGATAGCCACGGGTTCTGCATAACGTTCATCGATAAGCATTGGCATCTGAGAGCCATTAACAATACAAGAAATCTCACCTTTGGCACTCGAAATCATAGTTGCAGGAATAGTTCCTTCATCATGAATAATTTCAGGAGTATAATCAACTTCAACAATAGGCTTAGTCACAAGGTCTATCACTTTGCCATCCTCGGTACGTTTCACACCCTTGTCGTCAGCAGCAAGATTATCAATAAGCGTCTTCGAAACGAAGTCAGTACGAAGAATCATAAATTCCAAACGGCGATTCAAAAGATGAGCAGCTTCCTGCCGTTCTTTGTTTGGAAGTTCATTTATATAATCGCACTCAAGCGTCATACCCTCCGAGAAAGTATAACGGTTGCCATTCACACGAACAGTCATATTACGATCGAGCGTACGAGGAACACGGTCTGCGTAGCCCTTAGCCACAAGACGATCGGGTTCTATACCACGAGAGATAAGATAATCGACCACCGATTGAGCACGACGCTGAGAGAGAGTATCATTGGTAAGGCCAATGAAGGGACGGCAGTCGGTATGCGCACGAAGCTCTACTACGATATTAGGATTGTTTACCATCACAAGGTAAAGATCCATCAACGAGTCCATAAATTCCTCTTTCAAATCCCATTTGGCCAGGTCGTAACGAATCTCAGGAAGCACTACAGGCTGTTTTGGAACAGGCTCAATACGGAAATCATGAACAATATCCTTATCGGTATTATAACCACAAGTGCTTTCCGAACCCTCAATGCTGAAGTAGTCAACCTTAGAGACATACATTTTGTAAACCACATTGCGGAGAATCTGAGTATTATCGAAGCGATAGAAACCTTGCTTGTTGGTATAGGTTTCAAAAGTAGTTCCGTTAGAGCCTACGATTTTTACCTTTGCCTTTTCTACCAACTGCATTGACTTCTCATCGCGGATAGTTCCTTCAATAGTGTAGAGCAAAGGAGGCAGTTCAAAATAGAACAGATCATCGTTTACAGGAGCAGTCTTCACACCCTTCTTGTCTGTCTTTTTGCTATGAGGATCTTCAAAAGGACGGTTCGAAGAGAAATAACCACGTTCCATCATGTAATGATCACCCGGATAGAACACAATACTCATCTCGTCGTAGGAGGAGTTAATAGGAATGCCCAGATTGCGGGGAGTACTCCACTTGCGACCTTGACGCTCAGACACAAACAAATCATAACCGCCCACGCCAGGAAGACCATTGGAAGAAAAATAGAGCACTGAATCATAGCGGAGGACAGGGAAAGCTTCGATACCAGCAGTATTAATTGCAGCACCCAGGTTTACGGGGGTTCCGAAAGACTCATCTTTGGAGTTACGGGTTACCTTCCAGATGTCGTACTCACCATAGCCATTGGGCATATCGGAAGAGAAATACATCGTGAGTTCGTCACGAGTAACAGCAGGGTAAAGATAGTTAAAGATAGTATCACCAATATCAATGCGTATAGGCTCAGACCACTCACCATTCATCTCAGCATCGGCATCTTTTTTACCTTTGCCTTTCTTGGAGCCCTTACCATCCAAACCAGCACTATTCTTCGTAGCATAATAGATGTAACAACCATGGGTTTGATGTTCTTCAATATCACAACGAGAGAAATAGATAGTATTGCCATCGGGCGAGAATACTGCCTCACCTTCGTTGACAGGGGAGTTAATGCGACCCGACTGGTCTATCAATTCAGGGTCATCACTCCATTTTCCGGTTCTATCTTGAAACACAGTGAAGATGTCGGAATAGGCCTGACCCGTCCAAGCATCATGTTTGTCTTTATCGTCGCCGGTGAAACGTGAAGAGGTAAACACCAACGTCGAAGTATCGTCACCCTTGAAACGAGGAGCCCAATCATTGAAGTCTGTACACCATTTGTCGAGACGGACAATCTTATGGCGAGTTCTCTCCATGAAAAGCTGATTCACATAGACCAACGAGGTTTTGCGTTGCACAGCATGCTGGTCGTCGGGCACAAGTTCCAAATATTTCTCATAGAAATCATCGGCTTCATCAAACTTATTCTCAAAACGATACATCTCAGCCATATAGTAATACAACTTAGGCTCAGTAGTATAGTACTTTGAGTTAATCAAGCGCTTGTACACACGTTCGGCTTTGGGGAAATTGTTCATCAAACGATAGCACTCTCCCATTTGGAAATAACAACGGTTTTTCTCGGCTTTGTTGGAGGTAATCTTATTATAGGCCTCCTCATATTTACCCAATGCAGCTATATACTGACGCTGAGCAAACAAATCGTCAGCTTTTTGGGCAAGACTTTTCGTTTGGGCAAAACCCGTCACCGCAAAAAACATAGCTAAAAAGAGCAGTGTAAGTCCTTTTTCGAGCGTTTTCATATATTATAATATTTTATTTTCTATCTTATAACAACAATATTTGCAACACATTACACCCTTTCCTAAAGAAGGATTAATGCACATATTGACTCTGCTAAGATACACCTTTTTCTTGAAATAGAACAGAAAAAAGCCACAGCATTGCCATTTTCATCCACGTGTCACAATCTGCGCCACAATCAATTTTCCTTTGCCATCCCACGAAAAGACGATTTGATATGGCACACTTTTCAGGATTCGTTTTGATTCCGAGTCACGGGTATTGCCCAACGAAATAGGCTCACCGAATGGCAAAAGGTGAAAAGGTGACACATTATAGAATCAACTCACAGGACGAAGTATCCGTTTCGTATAGTTTCAAGGAATACAGACGGACATTGTCAGGAAGTTTGCCTTCCAATCGCTGAGCAAAATCAAACAGCAGGTTTTCACTAGTAGGCTGATAGTCGGTGATAATAATCTTCGAATCCATACCGATATTGAACGGCGACTCCGACGGCAACACCAGAGCATGATCAAAAGGCTGAACGATCACCTCATCTACGATAGTCTTAATATCGCCAAAGTCGATCACCATGCCCTTTTTAGGAGAATCCTTATCGGCAATAGGATCGCCTTCTACCGTAACATACAAGCGGAAATTATGACCATGAATATTACTGCATTTGCCATCATAACCATCCAGTGCGTGAGCCATTTGGAAACCAAACTGCTTAGTAAGACGAAGCTTCATAACCGTACTCTATTATTTTGCAAAACCGATAGGATGAGCAATGACAACACGACCATTTTTCAAGTTGACAAGTTTGGCAATCTCATCATGATTGATAGCACCACAAGCCACGGTACCCAATCTATAGTTAGCACACATCAAGTAAATATCCTGGCTCACATAACCAGCATCTATAGCAGAATAAAACTCACGTTTGTCTTTGTCAAACCGTTCCATTCTGTCATAATTGGCAACAACAACAATCGATATAGGAGCAATTGCAAAATATTCTTGTTTGCTTATCATTTTTCTAAAGTCACCTTTACGGACCATTTCAAGAGTATTCTTCTGCGCATCATACAGGTATATACCATCATGCAAGAAAACATAGATATCCAGCTCCTGTGCATTGCGAGCCGAAGGCACTGTACGAAGTTGATCTTCAACACGATTGTATCCATAAGCCGCCCAGAGAATATTAGACAGCATCTCTTCGGGCACAGGTTTGTCTATAAACATACGAAGAGATTTACGTTCCTGTAATGCAAAACCGAGAGGCTTAGTGTCCATCGGACGAGGAGAAGGGAGACGACGAGCCTGAGCATTAGCAATGGTACTTACTGAAATCATCAAGACACCAAGAAGGACAAAGATAATGTTACTTTTTTTCATAATACTAATCTTGTTTAAGTTGCTTTTTATTGATTTTCGATTTTTCTATCTGTTCAAGGGCATACTTGCGAGTGATAACCACTTTCGACTTCTCTTTGTGAGTAGGAATATCAAACATTAGATTGGTCATTATCGACTCCATTATACCACGCAGACCTCGTGCACCCAATTTATATTCTACTGCCTTGTCAACAATAGCCTCCAATGCATCGTTCTGGAACTCCAGTTTCACTCCATCCATTTTAAGCAACGCCTGATACTGCTTTACAAGTGCATTTTTAGGTTCTGTAAGAATAGAACGCAAAGCATCTCTATTCAAAGGATTGAGAGATGTAAGCATAGGGAAACGACCTACCAATTCAGGTATAAGGCCAAACTTCTTCAGATCTTGAGGCAATACATATTGCAAAATATTCTCCTTGTCGAGATCCTCACGGCTCTTGGCTCCGTTGAAGCCTATCACATTAGAGTTCATACGTAGGGCGATATCACGTTCAATACCGTCGAAAGCACCACCCGATATGAAAAGGATATTACGAGTATTCACAGGAATCATCTTTTGTTCCGGGTGCTTACGACCACCTTGAGGTGGAACATTGACCACTGCACCCTCCAACAGTTTCAGCAATGCTTGCTGTACACCCTCGCCCGACACATCACGGGTAATGGAAGGGTTGTCGCCTTTGCGTGCTATCTTATCTATCTCATCGATAAAAACAATACCACGTTCTGCAGCAGCCACATCGTAGTCTGCCGCTTGAAGCAAACGGACCAATACATTCTCAACATCTTCTCCCACATAGCCAGCTTCAGTAAGCGTGGTAGCATCAGCAATAGCAAAAGGCACATTCAATATCTTGGCGATAGTACGAGCCAAGAGAGTCTTGCCAGTACCAGTCTCACCAACAATAACGATATTGGATTTTTCTATCTCCACATCATCTTTGTTGTTGTGGCTCTCATAATATTTGAGTCGTTTATAATGATTATAAACAGCAACAGAGAGCACTTTCTTTGCCTCATCCTGCCCTATCACATACTGATCTAGATAATCCTTTATCTCTACCGGCGTAGGTATATCATCTTTACTCAGGCTGAAGGGCTTGGTACTTCTGCCACCACCATGGCTCATTGCATTGGAGGGAAGAATACCAGCATTGCCCAACAACTCATAGGCCTGCATAGCACACGACTCACAGATAAAGCCGTCAATGCCCGATATCATTAATCGCACATCCCTTTCGGAACGGCCGCAAAACGAACACTTGTTCTCTGAAGAAGATTTCTTAGCCATAAACTTACTCGTTTTTCTATTATTGGTTTACATTCAATTAATTCATAAAAAAGCACCTACAACAACTGGTTGCGATCGGCATCCTGGCGAATAAACACGAAGAGCAGTAGCGTAAAGGCCAGCAACGACGAGCCACCGTAGCTAAAAAACGGCAACGGGATACCGATAACAGGTATCAGTCCCAAAACCATACCAATGTTGATAAGCACATGCATAAACAATATTCCCGCCACAGAATAGCCATAGACTCGTGAGAATGTAGATCTTTGCCTTTCTGCCAGCATCACTATGCGAACCAGCAAGAAAATATAAGCGGCCACAAGCAATGAACTCACCAGAAAGCCCCACTCTTCTCCCACTGTGCAAAAGATAAAGTCGGTCTCCTGTTCGGGCACAAAGTCTGCTTTGGTGATAGTTCCTTTCAAAAATCCTTTTCCAAGCACGCCGCCACTGCCAATGGCTATTTTAGACTGGTGGACATTATAGCCCGTACCCTTTATATCATCGGACTTACCCAGGAGCACGTAGATACGGTCGCGCTGGTGAGATTCAAGCACATGTTCAAAGGCAAAGTCCACCGAAAAAATAAACAAAGTACAAGCAGCAAAGACCAATATCACATACCAGTAGTTTTTGCTGGTACGCTTGTTCAGCCAAACGAAAAGATAACCCAAACAGATCAACGCCACAATACCCACAAGCAAGAATTTGTTGATCAGTAAGGCCAGCACGAACAAAGCGATGGCCACAACGCCCAGTATCAATATATTGCCCGAAAGTCCTTCTCTATAAAGTGCAAAAATAAAGCCACAAAACACCAGCGTCGAACCCGCATCATGCTGAAGCAGAATAAGCATGGCAGGAATACCAAGTATCAACGCCACCATCGCCTTAGTCTTTGGTTTTCTAAAATCAAGATCTATCTGGCTCATATACTTAGCCAAGGCTAGTGCCGACGCCCACTTGGCAAACTCCGACGGTTGAAACTTGAAGGCACCGAAATTAATCCACGACTGGCCTCCATTGGTCACTTGACCAATAAACAACGTAACAACCAGCAAAGCCAGTAGCACGCCATAGATAACATACGACGTATTGGAAAAAATACGTGGTTCTATCAGCACCACAGACAATGCCAACAGCAGAGCTATACCAATCCAAAGTAACTGTTTTCCATGCTGGCGGGAGAAGTCGAGCACTGCAGCATGACTCTCATCATAGCATGCGGCATAGATGTTGAACCAGCCAAAGGTCAAGATCAACAGATAGAGCACAATTGTGATCCAATCGTATTTTTTCTTCTCGTTTGTCAACATGTTTTATTTCTTTTTCTTCTTAACTTTACGAACCAAAGGCAACCTTTGGCAAGGATTAGTCTCGATATACATACGTTCGAACTCCTTACGCGTCACCTCGCCTCGCACATACTTTTCTATCACCAGACTAGCAATAGGAGCCGCCCATACACCACCCGCACCGGCATTCTCTACATACACCGCCACCGCAATCTTGGGATTATCCATCGGAGCAAAAGCAACAAACACAGAATGGTCCGTACCAATATTCTCGGCCGTACCCGTCTTTCCACAGATATCGATATCGGGGATGTTGGCTCTGTGCGCAGTACCGCCAGCTGTATGGACAACATCGTACATACCGCGAGCTGCAATATCAAAATAATGAGCATCTATACCCGTCTCATGTTTCTGATAAAAACGCTCGTCTCGAACTGAATCGGGACCATAATAACGCACCAGATGCGGAGTATAGAAGTAACCACGGTTGGCCACAACACAAGCCAGGTTTGCCATTTGAAGTGGCACCACCTGCACCTCACCTTGACCAATACTGTTGGAATAGATTGTAGCAAAAGCCCACCCATCTTTACCATACCACTTATCGTAGAAGTTGGTATCGGGGATATTACCACTCTGCACATTGGGCAGATCTATCTCCATGCGAGTACCAAAACCAAAACGATGCATATAGTCGTCCCATACCGAGAGGCCATAATGGCTGTCACGATGAATATTCTTGTAACGGCCCTGCTGTATCACCCTACGGTAGGTATAATAAAAATAAGGATTACACGACATCTTGATAGCCTCTTGTACACTACGGGCACTTGGATGATTATGACACCCCAGCACCTTGTCGCACGTAAACCCCGTACCGGGAGTTATTACGCCCAAATCAAGCGCTATCATAGCCTGAGCTATCTTGAATATTGAACCAGGAGGATATTGAGCCTGAAGAGCCCGATTGAACAGAGGCTTGCTGATATCAGCAGCCAGATCAGCATAGTTCTTGCCACGAACCCTGCCCACCAGCAGATTGGGGTCATAGCACGGTGCACTCACCAGAGCCAACACCTCGCCTGTCGAAGGTTCGATAGCCACCACGCATCCACGCTTGTTGGCCATCACTTTCTCAGCATACTGCTGCAATTCGGCATCAATGGTAGTATAAAGGTTGGAACCTTCTATGGCGATACTGTCGAAAGCACCATTCTGATACGAGCCTATCTCACGATTGTGTACATCCACATGCATCACTTTCTTTCCTTTCACACCTCGTAGCACCTCCTCATACGAACGCTCCAAACCACTTTTGCCGATATAGTCACCCATCTTGTAGTAAGGATCGCTCTCCATATCCCTATCATTTACCTCACCCACATAGCCCAACACATGAGCCGCGATAGGTTTATCATACACACGCAATGTACGCTGCGAGATATAGAACCCAGGAAATTTGTACAAAAGATTCTGCCAACGGCCGTATTCCTCCTTAGAAATCTGCTTCAAAAAGATAGATGCAGAATAAGTAGAATACTTGCAAGCCTTTTCCATACGGGTATTAAACTCATCGAGAGTAATGCCCATAGTTTTGCAAAAATAATTCGTATCCAAACCCTTTGTCATGCGAGGGATGACCATCAAATCATATACCGCCTCATTATACACCAGCAGTTCGCCATTACGGTCATACACCAACCCGCGAGCCGGATACTGAGTAATATCTCGCAACGCCTGCCGGTCGGCCAAATCACGATAATGCTGATCGAAAATCTGAAGTACAGCCAAGCGAATGACAAAAATCACTCCTATGGCAATAAAAATGCCCTGCACCACAAATTTTCTATCACTGAACTGATTAGACATAACAAAACAATCGAAACTTCCTATTCAGGCGTTCTCTTTAGAAACTGCAAAGATACGATTTTTTCTTTTATTATTTAAAGAACTTATTTTATAGAGGTTTTCCAACCACAACAAACGCCTTTATGCTTCTCAACAACAAAGGTCCATGCACCAAAGCAAAACGCCTTTGTTATCGAACGCTCAAGGCTGAGAGCAAAACATCCTCAGCCGCAGAGAGGAAAAGTCTATTGCAACGATTATCGATTTAGGACTAAGTGAACCTTATCGGAATAGGTAACACCATCCTCATAATGAATCGTCCTCGATTTATCCATCTCCAAATGGTTCTTATCCACATCAACTATGGTCAGCACTTCTTCCTTATCCAGTGTCAGCTGATCACCATCTATCACATACTCCCCTTCATAGTAATAATTTTCCGCAGGACCGTAACTGATATGGAATGTGGCCGTTCCTTCCTCTTTAAAGGTAATAGAAGCTTCCTTCACACCCTCTTGTCGCATGGTGTAATCGTCCACTTCTACTGTCTCTCCATCCGACAACTCTTCATGGATCGAGGAAGCATCGAGGTCGTAGTTCCACTGACCAATAATCAGTTCTCCAACATCTTTTGTACAGCCTGCCATCGAGACAGCCATTACCAAGGTCATCACCAGACCCCAAATTCTTTTGTTCATAATATATTCTATTTAGATTTAACGTATCTTTTTATCATTAACTGACAACTTGTATTTTTATTACATCACTCGCATATTTTCCAATCTCTGCTGCTCAATCATGTCATTTGGAGATCAAAACGCCAGTGATAGTATACACATTTACAACTCATTTGCACAAAGTTACGGCGTAAAAAAAAAAAAAAAAAAAAAAAAAAATAACATCTTTTAAGGTGTAAGACTCATAGCCATCACTTTTTTTGATTATCTTTGCAAATATTATTGTAGGGTAAAAGTACCACCCGATGGTAATGATTACCAACCAACTGTTATATATTTTCAATACAGACGCAGCATCGATTTTTGAAGACACGTCGGTAGTGATTACTATTATTCTGCCATAATATAAAACGGAATATTAATTTGGAATACACTTTATGATTAACAGAAAATTCCCCGAAGTGCAGGAACTTCTTGCTACTATCGAGAGCAAGACTCATCTGAACATGAATACAGCTTCCGACTTCGAAAAGCTTCAGCACATAGCGCAAGAGAAACACAGGGTATCTATCTCGCTATCTACACTCAAGCGTATGTGGGGATACATCGATGGATACGACCTCGTTCGAACAACCACACTTAACGCTTTAGCCATCATAGCCGGTTTCAAAAACTGGCCTCACTTCACCCAGCATATCAGAGAAAACAATTCAGAGACCATATCCCCCGATCGATGCATCAGCACACAGATGCTCAATACAGGCGACATCATCACCATCGGTTGGCAACCCAACAAAACTTGCACGCTTCTTTACCGAGGCAACAACCTATTTGTTGTGAAAGAATCGCGCAACACCAAACTGGCAAGGGGCAGTTCATTCATCTGCTCACTGTTTGTCAAAAATGCCCCACTCTATCTAGACAACTTACGGATTAGAGACAACGATGCCCCCATCATCATAAAAGTAGGCACAGGCGAGGGACTGACACTGCTTCAAAAAGGCGATATAAACGATATCACGGAATAAAAATGCTACACTATCGCGACACTTTCGCGATAGTGTTCTGCCTATGTTCATTCTTCGCTCACCCTTCGTTTTTGGACGGAATAAAGACGAGGGCATACCGAACCCATGCCGAAGGCATGTCGGAGGCATTGTAAACAAACAAAGGGCAAAAAAGAAGTCCCTATTGTGATCATAACGATAGGGACTTCTTCTATTGCAAAAGAAATCGGTTATCGAACCACCTGGGTAAACTCCGGTTTGGCACCAGCTTCTTTGCCCACAGTGACATAGATGGTGGCAGTAGCGCCGTCGGCTTCTTTTCCAGAAGCATTAGCCGAAAATTCGTAATCGATGCAGGTAGCACTCTCCCGTACAGCCACATCGAAAGGAATACCCAATGGGAACTGATAGTCAGCACAAGCCTGATCAAACACAGCCACCTCGTCGGCCGACACAGGATGGTGTTCCATGAAAGCAGGCAGAGCTTCAACCTCTCCCTCTTTGAAACCTCTCTCGATCAAGAAACGATTCAGTTCTCCTGGCATTGCAGCCAAACGAGCATTGCGTACACCATAGCCTTCTACCACTTGAGCGTCGGGAAGTGCAACCACAAGCTGTTCGGTGCTCGACTGCAAACCGCCACTGCCGAAAGTGCAGAAAGTCACGATCTTCTTACCAGCAAATTTCTGATTATTGATCAAGCCGGCAATAGGAGTGGCAAAAGTGCCAAACCATATAGGATAGCCCAAGAAAACGACATCGTAATCATCCAGATTGGCTTTGATGGGTTTCACCACGGGAAGCACGTTTTCAGCCTTTTCTTTCTGGCAACGCTCAATAGTCTGCTCGAAGGTGCCATCATAAGGCACTTCAAGTTCCAACGCCTCAATGTCGGCTTCCAATTGTTTCTGAATTTCTTCAGCCACAGACTTAGTAGCGCCCGTCTGTGAATAATAAAGCACTAGTATTTTAGGTTGAGAAGCCTCCTCCTCAACATTCTTTTTCGAAGTGCATCCCACCAAAGTGAGAGCCGCGAAAAATATAGCAAAAAGACTTTTTTTCATTTTAATACAAATCTAGTGGTTACATTGATTTGACTTTACGAGCCAAAACAGCACACAATCCGGGGAAGAAACGTTTGATGTAAGCCATCAGCAACTCTTTGCTTCCCACCAAAACCTCACGTTTTTTCTTATACACAGCATTCACAATCTTGTTGGCAGCCTGCTGTGGTGTCACACCGCCAGCTTGACCAGCATCCATCTTGCCATGCTGACGACCATCTTTCTCGAGCGCATAGAGCGATATCTTAGTCTGCACGCGTCCAGGGCAGATGATGGTAACACGGATGTTGTCTTTATAGTTTTCAGCCTGTATAGTCTCAAAGAAACCATACAGAGCATGTTTGGCGCTGGAATAGGCACAACGCATGGGAAAGCCAAAGAGACCAGCAATACTGGTAGTCACCACCAACTGGCCACCACCACGGGCAATCATCTTGGGCAGTATCACCTTGGTCATGATCACAGGAGCGAAATAGTCGATATCCATCACCTTGCGGATCACAGACATCTCTGTCTCGACGGTAGTGCCACGCTGGCTGATACCTGCATTATTGTAAAAGATATCGACCCCGCCAAACACACTCCAAGCTTTTTCGGCAAGCGACTCCAACTCATCGAGCCGAGAAAGGTCGAAGGGCAACGAAGCCGCATCGGGTGCACCTAGTTGTTTACACTTGGCCACCACTTGATCCAAGAGATCAGCCTCAAGTGCCGTCACAATGATGCGAGCCCCTTCCTGAGCAAATCGATAAGCAGTAGCTTCTCCTATACCAGACGAAGCACCAGTAATCCAGACTGTCTTATTCTGAAATTTCATCAGTAATGTTATTTTATTCAATGATTTGTTGATTTATTTCTATTGAATCTAGATAGTTATATCACGTTCAGCACAGCAATACTATTATCTGTCAACAGAAACAATCAACACCTTAGAAAACAAGTTGTTTAAACCATTGAGCCCTATCACAGCCTTCACCTGTATTGAGCACCACGCAGTCTCCATCATGGATAGCGCCTTGCTTCAGTGCCTGATAGAAACCAGCATAGCACACCATAGCAGCGGGGCCCATCAGCACACCACGTTCTTTGAGCATCTCTTTGCCAAAGGCTGGCAGTTCGGACTCTACCACCCTAACAAACGTTCCGCCCGAGCTATGAACCATAGGTGCCACCACAGGATACATGCCAGGATTGGCAGCCGTGAGGATACCGATCCGAGTACTGATATCCTTCAAAGCCTCGTAGTCATGCTCATAGCCAGCAGGGAAATTATTGGCCACTGCTTTCTCCCATGCGCGGACCATAGGATCACAGAGGTCTTGCTGGGCCAACACCAAACGGGGAAGACGAGCGGAAGGCATCACCTGCTGAAGGTCACGAATACCTTTTTCAAGAGCTATAGGGCCTGTACCGCCAGCCACAGCTTGCATAAACACATCGGGGATACGGCCCAGCTGACGGAGAAACTCGAAGACGATAGTACGTTTCGATTCAACACGCAACGGATCAATATTGCCAGCCGATATCATCACATGATCGTTGTCATGGAATGCAGCAGCCTCTTGCTTAGCAGCACCATAGCCTCCTTCCGAGATATGCAGAGGCTGATGTCTTGAACGTATAAAGGCGGCACTAGCCTCATCCAAGCAATTGGGAGAAAACACATGGCAAGGAATACCAGCTTTGGCCAGATAGGTAGCATAAGCACTGGCCGCATTGCCTGTCGAAGCCAAACAGTACCCATCCACACCATGCTCTTTCATCACCGAAGCAGCCAAGGAAGCGCTGATATCTTTAAAGGTACCACTTCCTTGATTCTGGTCGTGACGACACACATACACCTTGCAGTTGATGCCATGCAGATCTTGGGCAGCACGCTCTAAATGCTCCCATTCCTCGATAGCCACAGCTCCTTCACCTTCCGATACAATAGACTCACGATGTTCGAGAGGCAGCAAATCGAAATAGAGTTCTTGGTAGTTATCGCCCTTCAGGCTCTTCCAGTCCATCTCGGCCATAGCTTTCTGCACCTCGGTACCATAAACCACTTCGGCATGGTTGCTACTGCAAGAGCAGCGCTGGTCATTCTTAAACCATTCGGCAAAATCGCCAATGACTTTACCGCATTTTTTACAAACTAATTGATATTTCATCAGTCAATAATCTATAGTAGAACAAGGGGAAAAAGAAAGCCACGCTTTCTCTGCACATCTGTCGATCACAGAAAAAGCGTGGCGTGAGACATATTGATTATTTTCTCTTCACCAAGTTCATATCGGGCATAGGCTTGTTGTATTCGCCGCGGTCAAGTTTTGCCTTAACCTCTTTGAACACCTCAAGTGTGCGATTCACATGATCCATCGTATGACTAGCGGTGGGGATGATGCGGAGCATCACCTGACCCTTAGGAACCACTGGATAGGTAACGATAGAGCAGAAGATACCGTAGTTTTCGCGAAGATCTACTACCACGTTTGTACCCTCGTTCACGCCTGCCTCGAAATAAACAGGGGTAACGGGAGACTGGGTGTTGCCCAGGTTGAAACCTTCAGCACGAAGAGCCCCCTGCAGTGCATTTACGATCTCCCAGAGATGCTCGCGATATTCAGGATGTTCGATAATGAGTTCAAGACGCTTCTTAGCACCATAAACGATAGGCAGAGGCAACGACTTAGCATAGATCTGCGAACGCATGTTGAAGCGAAGATGATCGATAATCTCAGGTTCAGAGCCCACGAAACCACCGATAAGAGCCATACTCTTAGCGAAAGCGCAGAAATGAACGTCAACGCCATCCTCGCAGCCAAAGTGTTCGGGAGTACCCGAGCCGCGTTTACCCATAGTACCCAGGCCATGAGCATCGTCGATGAGCAGACGGAAAGGATATTCTTTCTTCAGAGCCACGATCTCGTCGAGTTTACCCAAGTCACCAGCCATACCGTAAACACCTTCGGTGATTACCAGCACGCCGCCGCCCTGCTGCTCGGCCAACTTGCAAGCCACTTCGAGCTGTTTGCGCAAACTTTCCATATTGTTGTGCTGATAAACATAACGTTTGGCGAAGCTCAGACGAAGACCATCCATAATGCAAGCATGCGCCTCAGCATCGTAAACGATAACGTCGCGACGAGTGGTAAGCACGTCGATAATAGAAAGCATACCCTGGTAGCCGAAGTTCATCAGATAACCAGCAGGCTTACCGATGAAGTTGGCGAGCATACGTTCAAACTCTTCATGATACTGGGTATGACCCGACATCATACGAGCACCCATAGGAGCACCAAGACCCCAACGACGAGCACCTTCAGCATCGGCCTCACGAACCTCGGGAAGGTTAGCAAGACCCAGATAGTTGTTAAGACTCCAGTTTAATATTTTTTTGCCGTTGAAGACCATCTCAGGTCCGATTTCACCTTCCAATTTAGGGAACATAAAGTAACCATCGGCATTCTTTTGGTACTGACCTAAGGGGCCACCATTCGACTCTTTAATTCTGTCAAAAATATCTTTCATAAGACTTTATATATAATATTTGTATTTCCTAATAAATTTATTATTGGACACAAAGATAAGAAAAAAAAGCACACACGAATAAAAATTTAACACATACATAGATTTGTTAACTACGCACCAAACACCACCACACACCTCCCTATTTCATGCAACTAATATGCCGTTATGCTGCAGACAAAGGCACGAGCGATGCCCTTACTGAAAAAATATCACACACCATAAAACATTAATAGCATGCGAGATACACAACAAACAATACATAAAAAGTAAATAAAATAGTTACAATTGAAATAAATGTTGTATTTTTGCATTCGATTTTGTGAGGGGACCCGACAGTCCCCTATTTCATTACCTTCCATTTGGGAAGGCAACAAAAACTAAAGACAAGCATTAAAGAAAAAGGAAATGATTGACAAACTGCACGTACTCGACATCATTCACTCTACCCTGGGCGGTAGCGACAAGTTCCTCGTGGATCTTAAGATTACCACCGACAATCGCATCTTCGTCTCTATCGATGGCGACAACGGAATCATCATCGACGACTGCGTCGAGCTGAGCCGTGCCATCGAGAACAGTCTCAACCGCGAAGAAGAAGATTTCGAGCTCAACGTAGCCTCGGCAGGTCTCGACACGCCCCTCAAACTGGCGCGCCAATACAAGAAGAATATAGGGCAAGACCTTCAGGTCACCACCTTCGACGGCGAGCAACTCACCGGCACCCTGACCGACGCCGACGACGAGCAGTTCGTTATCCAACCACCTCACGGCAAGAAGAAAGCACCTTTGGATCCCGTCACCTTCAAATATCGCGACGTAAAGAAGGCTCTCATCGTGATCCATTTCTAACCTGCCCCCTACCCTTTTGATAATATAAAATACGATATAAGATGAAGACGTTAGACCTTATTGATTCCTTCTCGGAGTTTAAAGACCTAAAGAAAATCGACCGCGAGACCATGATGCGCATCCTCGAAGAGGTATTCCGTGCCGCTCTCATTAAACGTTTTGGCACCGACGAAAACTTCGACATCATTGTCAACATCGACAAAGGTGACCTTGAGATTTTCCGCAATCGCGAAATCGTGGCCGACGGCGAAATGACCAACGAGAAGACACAGATCGAATACTCGGAAGCCATCAAAATTGAAGCCGACTTCGAAGTGGGCGAAGACCTTTCCGAGCCTATCTCCATGAGCGTCTTTGGTCGCCGCGACATTCTGGCCATCCGTCAGAACCTTGTAGGCAAAATCCAAGACTACGAGAAGTCTCTCATCTACCAAAAATATAAAGAAAAAGTGGGCGAAGTAATTGTGGGTGAAGTATATCAGCCATGGCAACGCGAGATTCTCGTGCTCGACGAAGAGAAGATAGAGCTCATCCTTCCCAAGTCGGAGCAGATACCTTCCGACCACTACCGCAAAGGCGACACGCTTCGTGCCGTAGTACTCAAGGTAGAGATGCGAGGCACCAACCCCACCATCATCCTCAGCCGCACCAGCCCCATCTTCTTGGAGCGTCTGCTCGAAGCCGAGGTGCCCGAGATCTACGACGGACTCATCACCATCCACAACGTGGTTCGCGCTCCTGGCGAACGCGCCAAGATCTCTGTAGAGAGCTACGACGACCGCATCGACCCCGTAGGATCATGCGTCGGCATCAAAGGTAACCGTATCCACGGTATCGTCCGCGAGCTTCGCAACGAGAACATCGACGTCATCAACTATACTCCTCGTGTAGATGTGATGATTCAGCGTGCACTCAACCCCGCCAAGATCAGCTCCATCCATATCGATGAAGAAGAAAAACGCGCCGAGGTATATATGGCACCCGACCAAGTATCGCTTGCCATCGGTAAAGGAGGCCACAACATCAAGTTGGCCAGCAAACTGGTAGGCTACGAGATTGAGGTATTCCGCGATACCGACGAAGACTTCGAAGATGTTGACTTGAGAGAATTCAACGACGAGATCGAAGACTGGATCATCGACGAATTCTACAAGATCGGTTGCGACACCGCCAAGAGCGTACTTGCTCTCACCAAAGAAGAGCTCATCAACCGCACCGACCTCGAGGAAGAAACTATCGAAGACGTACTTTCGGTACTCAAAGCCGAGTTCGACGAAGACCAAGCTTCCGAATAAAACAACAATGATAAGGCCAGCCTTGCCCCCTGGCAAGGCATGGCCTCAACATATATATAGTATCGGTACAATCCGCTTACGGCCGTTATCGACACACATATTATAATAAAAAGAAGACACGACGAGCAGTTGGCAATATCGCAGGCCAACATTCAAAGTTTAACTGTTTAGAAAAGAAAGAGGGAATATGCCAGAAGAAATCAAAAACATCCGACTCAACAGAGCAGCCAAAGAACTCAACGTTGGCGTACAGACTTTGGTAGAGTTTCTTGCCAAAAAAGGTCACGACGTTGAAGCCAACCCCAACACCCGCCTCACCCCCGAGCAGTACGGCATCATCGCCGAACATTTCAAAGGTGAACGCGAAGTGAAAATCAATGCCGACAAACTCGAGATAAGCACCAACAATGCTGAGACTATCGAAGTGACTCCCATCGCCACCCCAAAAGAGGACGAAGAGGAGTTCACCATCAAGAGCAATGGCCTGTCTAGTCCCTCTATCGAAGAAAAGAAAGAAGAGCCCATCGTTGCAGCTCCTATTAAGGAAGAGGAACCTCAACCCGCAGCAACAGAAGAGCCTGTGCTAGAGGAAGAGCAGCAAGACATCCAGTCGAACAGCGAGACAATCGAAGAAAAGACATCCGAAGAGCCCGCCTTCGAGCCTCAGGTAATCAGAAGCAACACCGAAAACAATGTAGGCAACTTCAACCCCGAGTTACGCATCCTCGACAAGATCGACCTCAGTGCTATCAATGATAAGACTCGTCCCTCCAAGCGTTCCAAGAAAGACAAAAAGAAAGCCAACAACGAAGCAGCTCAACCCGTTGCACCCAAGGCTCCCGTGGCTCAAGAGCCCAAAGTAGCTCCTGCATCGGCACCTGTTGTTGAAACACCTGCCGAGCCCGCCACCCCTCAAGCACAAGAGAATCCCGCACCCGAGAAGACCATAGAATTCATCGAGACTCAGTATCAGAAACTCGAAGGTCCCAAGGTGCTCGACAAAATAGACCTCTCCCAGTTCGACAAACCTAAACACACCCACGACGGCGAGAAAAAGAAACGCAAACGCATCAAGAAAGAAGGTGTGAAAGTCGATGAGAACGCAGCCATAGCCCAAGCCAACAAAGACAGCAAAGCTGCCGAAAACAAGAAAAAGAACAACAACAATAATGCTTCTGCCGGTCAAGCCCCCAACAAAGGCAACGACCAAAAGAGCAACAAAGATGCCAAGAAGAAGGACAAGAAGAAAGGCGCCAAAGAGAAAGTAGAACTCGACGACAATGAGATCGAGAAGCAGATCCGCGACACCTTGGCCCGCCTCAGCCCCATGGGCAAGTCCAAGACATCCAAGCACAACCGTGAAAAACGTCAGAAGGTAGCACAGAAGAGCGAGATGGAGATGCTCCGCGAGATGGAGAATCAAAAGACACTCCAAGTGACGGAATTTGTTACTGCCAACGAGCTCGCTACCATGATGAACATACCCGTCACCAAGATTATTGCCACCTGCATGTCGGTAGGTATCTTCGTGTCTATCAACCAACGTCTCGACGCTGAAGCCATCAAACTCATTGCCGATGAATTTGGTTTTGAAATCAACTTCGTCAGCGACGACGTTATCAACGCCATCCAAGAAGTAGAAGAAGCCGACCGTCCCGAAGACCTCGTGCCTCGCAACCCCATCATCACCGTTATGGGTCACGTAGATCACGGTAAGACATCCTTGCTCGACTACATACGCAACACCAACGTTATCGCAGGTGAAGCTGGCGGTATCACCCAGCATATCGGTGCTTACGAAGTTACCACGGTCGATGGTCGCAAGATCACCTTCCTCGACACCCCTGGTCACGAAGCCTTCACCGCTATGCGTGCCCGTGGTGCCAAAGTAACAGACATCGTCATTATCGTGATTGCTGCCGACGATAAGATCATGCCCCAGACCATCGAGGCCATCAACCACGCACAGGCCGCAGGTTGCCCCATCGTGTTTGCCATCAACAAGATCGACAAACCTGGTGCCGATCCCGACCGCATCAAAACCGAGCTGGCCAACATGAACCTCCTCGTTGAGGAATGGGGTGGTAAATACCAAAGCCAAGACATCAGTGCCAAGAAAGGTATCAATGTGGACGAACTCCTTGAGAAAGTGCTTCTCGAAGCCGAGATGCTCGAACTCAAAGGCAACCCCAACAAACGTGCCAAAGGTACCGTACTCGAGTGCTCTCTCGACAAAGGCCGCGGCTATGTAGCCAAACTGCTGGTCGAAGACGGATCCATCCGTCAGGGCGATCCCCTCGTAGCAGGTGCCATCTCAGGACGTGTTAAAGCCATGTACAACGAGCGCAACCAGCTCGTGAAAGAGGCTGGTCCCGCACAGCCCGTGCTGCTCCTCGGTCTCACAGGTGCATGCCAGGCAGGCGACACCTTCAACGTGATGGAGAATGAGAAAGAAGCCAAAGATATCGCCAACAAACGTCAGCAGCTCCAGCGCGAACAAGGTCTGCGTACACAGAAACACATGACCCTCGACGAGATTGGTCGCCGTATTGCCATTGGCGACTTCAAAGAGCTCAACGTCATTGTTAAAGGCGACGTGGACGGTTCTGTAGAAGCGCTCTCCGACTCTCTCATCAAACTGGGTACCGACGAGGTACAAGTGAATGTGATCCACAAAGCCGTAGGTCAGATCACCGAAGGCGACGTGCTGCTTGCCGAAGCCTCCGACGCTATCATTATCGGCTTCCAAGTACGTCCCAGTGTTCAAGCCCGCAAGATGGCCGAGACAGAGAAGATCGACATCCGCCTCTACTCCATCATCTACGATGCCATCAACGAGCTCAAAGATGCTATCGAAGGCATGCTGGCACCCGAGCGCCAAGAGAAGATCGTGGCCAACCTCGAAATACGCGAAACCTTCAAGATCTCCAAAGTGGGTACCATTGCCGGTTGTATGTGCCTCGATGGTAAGATCCAGCGCAGCAGCAACGTACGTATCATCCGCGACGGTATCGTAGTCTATACTGGTAAGTTGGCATCCCTCAAACGTTTCAAAGACGATGTGAAGGAAGTAGTATCTGGTCAGGACTGCGGTCTCAACATCGAGAACTTCAACGATATCAAAGTAGGCGACATTGTAGAAGCCTACGATGTTATCGAGATCAAACGAACCTTGAAGTAATCAAGACATACGAAGAGTGCCAATCAGCACTCTTCCACTGCCCCTGTAGTTCAACGGATAGAACTGTGGTTTCCTAAACCATCAATGAGGGTTCGATTCCCCCCGGGGGTACAAGAAAGCACTGAATTTCAGTGCTTTCTTATTTTCAGTCCCCGAAAAGTCCCCGAAAACAGACAAAAGCAAAGGTCGCCAGCGTTCTCGCACTGACGACCTCGGAACTCCTTCTACAACCTGGTAGATGAGATGGTTTTTGGTTTGCTACACTCCGAAAGCGAGATTGATGTCCGACACCTCGCCAGTAACGGCATCCCGTCCAATCCTTGCTCATATCTTGATGAACTTGCCCCACAATTTGCGTGTGCGCCACAGAATGTAGCCAATCAGACCGACTGACAGACACCAAAAGCCCTTCTGCTTGAACTTCTCCCATTTTGTCAGTGGTTTGTCACGGTACACCTCAACCTTCTGTAAGACTGGAACTTCTCTGTACATCCACGACGTGTCGCGCTTGTAAACGTACCGCCAGCCATAGACGCTATCGACTCGGTACACGGTATCGCCTTTGACATACTCGGTATGCCAGCGGTCGATGAATGTGCTGTCGTGTAGTTCGCGGTATGCTGTGGTTGTGTCGTGTATGTACACGATTTTTTCCACCTCCCGAATAGATTTACAGCCAACAAGGGCGAATACGAGGGCGAATAGAAACGCCCATTTCATCAGCCTTATCATTTGTCGGAGAATTTAGTGATACGTCCACGGTTGTCTTTGAGGGTTCCCCAGCCTATGCTGTCGAGGCGTCGGAGCCACCCTTTGAGGAACTTCTGCTGGGAGGGTTTCGCCGCCACGATCCGACGGAAGAACGCCTCGCGCTCCTCCTTCACCTCGGCGAAGAACGCCTTGTGGTCGGTAGCGTTGAGAGCGGCAAGGGTTTTCGGACCAACTATGCCGTCCTGCTGAACGCCGAGCATACGCTGGGGTATCTTGATACCGTGCGCTCCGCTGCCCCACACCCAATCAACGAGGATGTTTGCGAGAGACTGACTTTCGATGCTGTCAGCCTTCCAGCGGTTCCAAAAGTGCGGACGCATTACGGCGTTCACAGCCTCGGTGTCGGTGATGAGTTTGAGGTCAGCAACGTCAATGTCGCCGTCGCCGTCCTTATCATAGCCCACCTTGCGCCAGGTGGCGATAGTTACACCCTTGTTGGTCGCGCCTCCAGCGTCCACAGGGTCGTTCACGAAGCCCCCCTCGAAGGAGAGGATGAACGGAGAAAGAATGTCTATTTTTGCCATTGCTATTATGTTTTAATTGGTTCGTGTGTGCGTGTGCGTGCGCGTGTGCGCGTAGAATGTCTATTTTGTTTATTTCTACCTCATTTGAAGAGGGGAATGACAACAGCCAGCTGGATAGCCTGCCCGATGATGCCGCCGATGACACCTGCGAGGACATCGAGCAAATCCCAAGCCGACAAATCCCACTTGCGGAACGGGACGTGATCACCGTTGTAGTGATGCACGTCTTTGAACTCCATACCGAAGATGCAGCCGACACCCATCAGCAGGGTGCCGAAAAAGGAGACGACGAGGATGCCGACGAGATGCTTCCAGCGGTTGGACTCGCGAAGCCATTGCGGGAGTATTGCGATAATCTTTTCCATTGTGTTGTGTTCTATTTTGGGGTGAATATGTGCGAAAAACGGTCAATTCCGTGCGATTTTACTTTATTTTTGTGCGAAAAATGAAAATAATAGGGTCCGTTATTTTACTTTTCGCCGATAATCTGAAACAAGGGATGGAGGATGCGGAGGTGGGGTGAAAGAAACATCGCTGAACTTTCAGACAACTTTCTTCCACCTTTCAGCCGGACGTGGTTACGCCGCCTCGTTGTCGGTTGGCTATTCCTGCTCTGCCCTGGTGTTGTTCTGCTGGTCGATTGCGAGCTTGAACATCTCCTTGAAGGTGTCATTGTCGAGCATCTTGACGAGAAGCTCCGCAGCGTCGGCCATCTCTTTCTTGGTTTTCTTGTCGGCTTTCTCGCGGATGCTGATGAACTCGACGACGCAGAGGAAGATGCCGACAAGACAGGTGATGACGGGAACTCCGTAGATTGCGTCGAGACCGAAGAGGTCGACGAGCCTTGAGAGGTGCATCAGCAAGTCCACGCCTGCGGCTATGAGCATACCGCCCTCGTAGGCTATGAACTTGGAGAGGGTGCGCTTGAGACCCCACGAACTTCGGATTTCGCCACGGAGTTTCGCTTTGTAAAGGCCGCTGACAAGGTCGAGCATCATAGCGAACAGCACCACCACGCAGGCGACCACAGCAATGGTTAGCATATTCGCAGCTCCGTTGAAAACATTCATTTTTTTTGTTGTTTTTATTGGGTTTGACGTTGGGTTAATTATTGACTTGTGTGGGTAAAGTTGTCGGGATTGTTATCGAAACATCTTGGTAGGAACATTCTTCGTGAGACGGACGGATGCTGTCGCCAGGAGTAATGGAACATTGGCCTATACCAATGCCGCTTATCGGTACGCCGTTGACCTTGCCGCTGGAGTCAACAAGTGCATTGCGAAGTATGTTGAATTTTGACTGCACATCGCGGAACTGAGTCTGCACGCTTTGCAAGGCTGTGCGGTATTCGTTGATTTTTGTGACGAGAGTACTCCGTGTATAAGTATCAAGACTGCCAAGGGTGCCACGAAGCCCGCTACTGGCGTTGAGACCAACGATAGAGCCGAAGAGATTCATCGGCGTGACCGTCTTGCGCCGCAGGTCGAGCAGGTTGCCACTGGCGTCGAGCATTTCCTCGGCCATAACCTCGTCGAGAGCGGAAACTACTCCGCGAGGAAAAAACGGGTTGATGGGTCGTGGTCTTCTGCGAAGCCTCACCTCCTGCACGGTCTGCGAGAGCTGCTTGACCCAGTTGTATTTGAGAACTATGGCATTGGCGAGCGTCAGCTCTATGGAACGTGGGGAGTTCACTGGCTGCTTTATGCCCGTCACCCTCATCACAAGACCCTGCGAGCCGAAGAGCTGCACGTCCGTGACCTTGATGTGCTGGCCAAGGTTGAAATATTCGCTGTGGGGGATGTTCATATTGTAGGGGGAGCCGGTGTAACGCTCCACATAGTCATCCCATACCATCTTCACCCACAGGGTATCCACAGAGCCGCTGAAGGTGAAGGTCTCCTTGCCGTGATCGTAAAGATATCGCGCCATCTCGCGCAATGCCCTGTACTCTGCGCCGTAGGCTATGCCGCTCACATACTCTTCGGGCAGCGAGCAGTGGAAGGCGATGTAGTGGTCTCCTGGCCTTGGCGCGAATGTCTCGTTGGGCATCGTGTAGCCGTCCTGGTCTGACGGGCAAAGCTCAAGCTTCTTGGCCGGAATGGGGTTGTTGTTGTCGTCATAGACGGTCACGTCGGTACAGATGACCACGCCGCTCTCCGTCGTGTTGAGGTCGAACTCCCTGCCTGCGAGCATACCGTCTTGGAATATGACGGTCATAGTCTCGCCAGGGATGGAACATTCCGAATAGTCTGGGCGGTCTGCGAGCGCGTCGATGATGTCGTAGAGCTTGTATGTCTCCGTCGTGGTGCCGCCCTGTCCGTCGTCCACCTGCCGCTGTCTGTTGATTGCCTGAACCTGCGACACACCGCCCACTCTCATTGGGTAAATCTCGGAAGCGTCGTAGAAAGACTCCACCTTCGTGCCTCTCGGAGTGTAGTCGGGGTCGTAGTAGGTGTGCCGGACACGCTCGACGCTGCACCCGTCGGCGGATGTGAGATAGCAAGGGGTCGGGATTATAAGCTCGTACTGGTAGAGGTTCCCGTCACCATCGTACAGAACCTCGTGTACTGCTGCTCCCGTGTCGGGGTCGTGCGCGTTCATCTCGTTTATAACGCGGTTCCCGTTGCTGTCCGTCACGATGCGGCTGGCTGAGGGCTTTGCGAAATAGTAATGCCCTCCCAAATAGAAGCACGCCGTGTTCTTGGGGAGAAGCAGGGTGTTGCTCTTGATGTAGTTGGGGCTTTCCTCGGTATAGGTCGTCACTCCTTCACCGGTGGTCGCCTTCATACCGTAATGGGTCGGTATGTTCTGCTCTCCGCCCTGTATGTAGAGGAGATCGACAGGTGGCAGGTCGCTCTCGTTCTTTCTCGCTATGCCGCTCTTGAAGCCATTGCCCTTTCCGTATGACATATAAAGTGGGGTCTCCTTGTTGTACTCGACATTGTGGAGAGAGAGCAGATGGTAGACTGTCGTGGTGCCGCTGCCGGAGACAACGACATCCGATATCTCATACTCCGTGTTGAACGCCGTGGCCTGGTTTCGGATTGCGTCGATGCAGTAGTTGAACTCGTAGGGGACAAGCTCCTCGTCTCCCTCGTCGTTCCACTTGGTTCCGTCGTAGTTGGTGTGAGCCCCGTTGTTTGCGGCGGTCATCCCCAATGTCTTGGAGTAGTCCACAGCCCACACTGCATTAGGCTCGGTCTCCGCATCGTTGAGACAAGCGGCAACCATTTCGAGATGCTCGCGAGGTGTCGACGTGAGGGGGAACTTCAGCCGCAGGTCGCCCCCGTACACTCCCGTAAATCTGTTGTAGGTGCGGTTGCGCATCATCGTAATCTTGAGCATATAGTCGGATGTGAACATCGGCATCACGTACTCAAAATTGCGGCTGTGCTGCTTGGTGATTTCGGGAGACTTGTAGAGATAGTAGCGTTTGCCCTCGAATATACACCAGGAGCGCATGGGGAAGTCCGTGTTCTCTGCCATCGAGAAGCGCAGGGTGAGGATGTCGTCTCCCATCAGCTCGGCGATACGCTGACTATCGTCGCCGACTTGCAGCGGTATCGGGTTGCCTTGCGTGTCCGTGCCGAATAGCGGTGTGCCGTTGGGTCTGTATATTACAATCATTTTTGCAATTAGTTGCAGTTTTGTTTCGATTGCAAAAGTACGCCCATTTATTGGGATATGGCGTGTTTTGGCTTGCAAATACTTTGATTAACTGAATTATCAAAAACAACGCAAGACAACGACAAAAAGCCGCCCTCTCGGACGGCTCAACAAAGATGATATGAAACTGGTTTTGGGGGTGTGGGGCTTGCTATTGCTCACCCCATAATTTCTCGGCGGTCTCGACCTTTTGCTTCAGCTCGTTGACTCTCTTTTTCGCATAGGTCAGCGTGTAGGCGTGTTCGCGTGGGTATTTGCCGGACTTCACGCCCTCGTGATACTCTTTCGCCGCCTCAAGCTGCTCTTTGAAATACTCAAGGCTTTCGGGCATATCGAGCGTGATGTCCTCGGCTTTTCTGTCCCAGTAGTCAGCCTTGTCGAGGTGGCTCTCGGCTTTCTCGCCCTCTGCCACACCGCGCCCCATTGCCTCCCACGACTGTTCTATTGCCGCCCGATGGCGTTTCTCGGAGTGATGCCCCACCAGTATGGGCTGACCTGGCACAATACCTGCCACCGCCGCCTCTGATTTCTCGAAGTACCGCACGCTTCTGTCCTCTGCCTTTTGCGCCCACTCACGGCGACGCTCTGCGCGTCTTGCCGCCACGGTCGCCTTGTTCGTGCCGTCCGTGCGTGTGATTGAATAGGCGTAGCTGCCGTCTTTCGTGCGCCCGATAAAATTGTGTACCTCGCACTCGTGCAGGTCGCCACGGCGCGTCTCGACGTTGATGATTTCGCCCTTCTCGTGCTGTGCCTCGCATTTGGCAAGAAACACATTCGGGCAATACTTGATATAGGTGATTTTCTCGTTTTCCATTGTGCTGATTTTTTACTGATTGATATTTGATTTATCGCGCCCAATAAAGCGGTACGCACTTGTCGCCGTAGTGCCTCGGCTCTCTGTTGAAAAGGGCATTCGTCACGGCTCGTTTCGCGCTTGATACGGTCGCAAAATGCAGCCATACGAATGAGCCGACCTCTACCCTTTTCGCAGGTATCTCGAAGGGCTTGTGGTGCTGATTGTCGCAGTATATAGGCACACCGCCTCCAGCTATCTGTAACGGGGTCTTGACAAGCTCAAACTGCCCGATGTGTCCGCTCTCGTAGAACACGGGCACTCTCTCGCCTCTCTCGTCCGCCTCAAGCGGTATGATGCGTCCGCTCGGCTTGCAGTCGCCAAACGCCTCGACCCTGAAAAGGTCGCCGTTCATCCTTATGATGTCGCCAGTTGTGGGGGTTCTGTCCATTGTTTCGGTGTTTATATGGTTATGAGGTTTCTGATGATTTCTTCAAGGGTGAGGCAGTCGTTCACGTCTGCCATAATGATTTTGATTATTTCGTTCATTGCCTTTGATGGGTTAGGAGGTTAGTAGTTGTATTCGCCCAGATGGTTGGCTCTTTTGCACTCATTGTAGAATGACTGCCACGCACCCTTGTTGGTGTAGCCGTAGCGGACGGCGTTGTCGCTCAAGTTTGGGTCGTCCAGCCTATCCCACGCCGATGAATTATTGCTCTCGCAGTGATAGGTCTGCCCTCTGTAAGTTATTTCAACGCGATAGCGGTTGTAGCCTCTTGCGTGACGCACATTTGTGTTCTCTTTCAGTTGTTTAAGTGTCATTGCGTTGGGGTTTTAGCAGTTGCACAAATAGTTTTCAATGAGTTTCGCGTCCGCCATAGTGCCGCTGAAGTGTCTGTCTCGCTCGATGGTCAGACCGTAGGGCAGACGCTGTTTCTGCAGGTCGGACAGCAGGACGTAGCCAAGTTCAGCGCACTGCAGGCAGCACAGACCGAACAGAAGCCAGTCGCCGTCGGGTCGCTGTTCGCCCTCTGTGATGTACCACGTGCCGATGCCGCAGGGGTTGAAAAACTTTGCTATGATTTTGGGATTCTCGACGTTCTCTTGTGAGCGCAGGTGGTGCTTCTTCAGCTTGTTCTCGATTGATTTTGTGATGAGCTGCATATCTATTCAGTTTTGAGGGTTAGAAACAAATGTTGATGAGGTTGGCTTTCTTGAAGCAACGCCACTCGGCTTTCTCTGTGTCAAAGTAAACCTGCACCGTGTCGTTCTTGCGGCGGTTGTCCTCGCCCGATATGGCAGGGATTAAACGATCTGCAAGTGTGCCAAAAGCCTCGCGGATTGAGCCGTCCACCTTTTGAAAGTAGAACTTGACAATGCGGCTCTTCATTGCGATACGCAGCTTAATGTTACGCCACGCCGTTGCAAGTGCCTCGCTGAGGCTGTAGCCGTTTCTCTTTACAAAAGCCCACGCCATCGTCATAATCTCGCGCAGGGTCTCTTTGCTGTTCAGTTTTGTGTTCATCTTTGATAAATTTTTAATGTTAATAATTATTGTTTCGTTTAATTTTTTCGATGCAAAGATACAACTACATTTAATACTGACAAAATTTTTTGAAAAATAATTTTGTGTAAAATAAATTTTACTGCATAAATCATTAAATTTCAGCATAATTTGAAAGCGCAAAAAAATCAAAAAATTTTACGTGCGCTTAATAATTGAGCGCAAAAACACAATTATTTTGCGTCTGATTTCAAAAAATGAGACACTACATACACAAAAAAAAACGCCCTCAAGTGGGGGCGTGAAAGTATATAAATAAAGAGACTCTTACGTTACGGCAGATCGTCCGCGCTTATGGGTGTTGTGCGCAGGATGAAGCCCAGCAGCTTACCCAGAGCGTAGTAGCGGACGGCATCTATTCCGTGGTTGAAAGCGTCGATGGGCTTGTTGATGTAGTTGCCGTCCTTGTCTTTCGCCCACGTGTAGTTCCTAAACTCCGTGATTAGGTTTTTAGAACTGCGAGTGACGTGGATGCGCATTGTCTTGAGCTTGTCAATTCCGGCTTCTATCGAGCCGTTTCCTTTCTGCACGGCGTATATGAACAAGCCCGAGTTGGCAATCTCCTGAATGAGTCGCGGGTCGGCACTGTCCGCCATAATCTCCAAGCCCTGGGGCAGGGTCTTGTGCAGCTCTGCAGATATGTCGGAAGAAAGCATCCTTGTGCGGTAGAATAGCTCATCGACATAGAGGTCGTCGCCTATTACTCCGCAGCGCACTCCGGTGGTCGGGTCGTTGGTGAAGCCGAAGTCGAGGCCTGCCGCCTGGCGCTTGCAGTTTTCGGGGAACTCCTCCACGATGTCCCAGTTGTCGAACACTACACCCTCCACCTCGTCAGTCCAGTGGCCCATAAACGTGTGGGCGTACTCTTCGGGATGGAACTGCTTCGCATACTCGGCATTGTTAATGAACTCCTCCGAGAGGTTTTCGAGGTTGTCGAGGTAGGTGGTGTGTATGTGCAGGACGTTGGGATGGGTGGAGATTTGGACGGGGACTCCGTCGAAATACTCGATACGGTGGGTGTTCTCGATGTATTTCTTATAGACGAAGTGATACTTGTCCGTCGGGTTCATTATAATGATGATGCGGTTCTGTATTCCCTTCTGTCGGATTGAGTACATAATGGTCGAGAACTCCTTCTCGCTCGTCCATTCCTCCGCCTCGTCACAGACGAATGTGGTGATGCCGTGAATGGATTTGAGCTTCGCCGTCTGGTTGCCGCTGCTGGTCTTGATGCCTCGGAACATAACCTTGGCACCCGTCTTGAGGTTCACAACGTCCTGCTTGGTGGCGTGGAAGAACTGGCTTGTGCCGTCCGCCTCGACCTTTTCAAGAAATTCGGGAATGACGGACACCTCCGCTGATGTCATCGTGTAGCGAGAGAAAAGTATGTTGTGAACCAGTTTCTCCCTCTCGCCCCTGTTGTTCA